>DATLYG010000235.1:0-3575 GCA_035574985.1 Thermoanaerobaculia bacterium
CCGGCCACGCCGTTCTTCGCCACCATCTCGGTGACCGCCAGCGGGGTATCGGCGGAAAAGGTGGTCGACACCATGACGATCCCGGCGAGCCACCACGGCATCGAGCGGTGCGAGAGGAAGTAGTCGAGCATCGACCGCTTCGCGCGCCGCGCGAACCAGAGTCCCGTGGTGATGGTGAGGGCGAAGTAGGCGAGGACGATGAGGTAGTCGATCAGCGTCAGGCGCATGCAGTCCCTTTCCCCAATGCGATCGCAGCCCGGCCCCGAACCATCAGCGGATCGTCACCGGCAGCGTTCCCGTGATCGGTGCTTCGCCGAAGAGGGCGCGGGCGGCGGCGGTCTGCAACACCGGCTGCGGCCCCCAGGCGCAAAGATACGTCTTGGCCGCGGGCAGCTCGCGCAGGATGTACGGCGTGCCGAACGAGACGGTTGCCGTCGTCTTTTCGAGCGCGAGGAGGCGGTCGACGAGCGATCGGCCCAGCTCCGGCATGGCCAGGCGTCCCGCACCCGAGCGCGCGCGGATGGCCAGAGCGATCACGATGGCGTCGGCCTGCCGGGCGAGGTCGAGGATCTTTGCGGCGTCGGCCTCTCCGGCGCGCCCGTCGAGCACGAAGAGGCGCGAGCGATCGCCGAGGCGCTTCTTCATCTCCCGGTCGAGCTGGGCGAGCGGATTCGAGGCCTCCACGAAATCGCTGATGACCACGGTGACGACGCGCTGGTCCGCGCGGAGCGGCAGGGCGCGGTTCTCGTCGCGCACGAGGGTGATCGACTTCTGCGCGATTTCGGCGGCGAGGGTCCGCGACTCTTCGGAATCGACGATGCGGAAGATCTCGTCGGGATCGGCCACATCGAACCGCACCCGCGACTTCGCCTCGAGAATGCGGGCGACCGACTCGTCGATCCTCGACTCGGCGATCCGTCCCTCGCGCACGGCGCGGAGGATGGCGTCGCGCGCGGCCTGCACGTCGGGAGACATCAGCACCTGGTCTTCTCCCGCCTCGATGGCGCGCACGGCGGCCTCGCCCGGATCGAAGTGCTCGGTCAGCCCTCCCATGTCGAAGGCGTCGCTGACCACCAGGCCGCGGAATCCCAGCTCGTGCCGCAGCAGTCCTTCGATGATCGGACGCGAGAGCGTGGCCGGGAGCGTCGCTTTCTCCGGCGCCTCCGGCTCGCCGTCGACGTAGGGATTGACGCGGCCCTCCGCATGAACGCGCGGGGCGGGCGTCGGATCGAGCGCCGGAACGGAGAGATGTCCGATCATCACCGATGCGACGCCGGCCTCGATCGCCGCGCGGAACGGCACCAGTTCGACCTCCTCGAGCCGCTCGCGCGTGACCTCCAGGACGGGAAGGGAACGGTGGGAGTCGACGTGCGTGTCGCCGTGGCCGGGGAAATGTTTCGCCGTCGCCAGCAGCCCCTCGCTCTGCACGCCGCGGATGAAGGCCGAAGCGAAGCGCGCGACCGTCTCCGGATCTTCGCCGAAGCTGCGCGCGTTGATCACCGGGTTGTCCGGATCGACGTTCACGTCGACGACGGGCGCCAGGATGTGGTTGATGCCGAGTGCGCGTGCCTCGATCGCCACCATGCGCCCTTCGCGCTCGGCGAGCGAGGGATCGCCCGTCGCGGCGACCGCCATCGCCGGCGGCCAGAAGGTCGTGTCGAGGAACCGCATCCCGATGCCCGCTTCGAGATCGGCGCTGATGAGCAGCGGAATGCGCGACATCTCCTGCAGCTTCCGGTTGAGCATCGCCGTCTCGTAGACGTTCGACACGAACCAGATGAAGCCTCCCACCTGCAGCTCGCGCACCTCGCGCTCGAGCCGCCGGAACTGCGGGGAGGTTTCATTCATGAACGTCCCGTGTGCGCCGGGCACGATCAGTTGCCCGACTTTTTCTTCGAGAGAGAGAGTTTCGATACGCGGCATCGATGCGCAGCCCGAGAGGAAGATCAGAATTGAAAGTTGAACGTTGAAAATCGAAAATGTCGCCCGCAACCGGTTCACGCGTGCTGATTCTCACATTCTTTCCCTGAATTTCAATTTCGACATTCGATTGCCTTCATGTGGAACGTTCAACGCATCTTCAAGGAACTGACGACTTCCGAACAGCGCACCCGTGTTCTGTCGGCATTCTGGAAGCACGCCGACGCCCGGTCGAAAGCGCTCGCCCTCGTCCACCTCGCCAGGGCGCTCCATTTTCGCGAGGAGACTCTGCGGAAGATGCCGCTGGAGAAGAAGGCGGAACTCCTCGGCTCGCGTCTGGGCGTACACGAGTTCGAGCAGTTCTTCGAGATGGCGCTCATGCAGTACCACACCCACGAGCAGGCGGAGATGATGGGGGCGTTCCTCGACCTCTGGAACATCCCGCACGCGAACGGGACGATCGAGGGCGACGACTACGCGCCGCCGAAGGAAGGGCAGGTTCGTGATGCGGTGCACCAGCTCGAATCGCGATACGAGAAACGCGACATCGCGCTCTATCTCGCCTCCGCGGGGCTGCTGATGGCCGGGCCGTGGCGCGAGGCGACCTGGCCGGTCGTGGACGCATTGCGATGAAGGACGCGGACGGAGCGTCCGCTCCTCCGCTTCGCGCGGCCGAGGCGTTCGCCTTCGCGGGCATCGTCCTCGTCTTCTTTCTTCTCCGCATTCCGCTTCTGCGGGGTGACGGACTCCTTCTCGGATGGAACAGCGACGCGGCGATCTTCGGACTGATGGCGAAGGCCATCGCCGAGGGGCGCGATCTGCCGCTGTTCTTCTGGGGGCAGAGCTACATGGGGCCGCTGACGGCGTACCTCGCGGCAGCGGTTGGAATGCTGCTCGGCCACGTCGGACCGCTGGCCCTCCGCCTCGCAGTGGCGATCGAAGTCGTCGCGGCGATCGCGTTCTACTGGCTCGGTCTGCGCAGGGGATTCGGGCGGGGCGCGGCGCTTCTGACGGCACTGTGGCTGGCGATCGGGCCGGGGTTTCTCTTCCGCTTCGTGAGCGCTCCGATTGGCGCGGAGCAGGTCTTCGTGCTTGGCGGAGCGATCTTCTGGTTCGCCGCGCAGACCGGCCTGCGCCGCGTGCGCGACGGCTTCGTCTTCGGCCTCCTGGCAGGGCTCGGCTGGTGGATCAACCAGGGGATCGTCTTCGCGGCCGGAGCCGCGGTGGCGGTTGCAGTGATTGGACCGTGCGTCTGGTCGACACTGCGCGATGCGCTCCGGTTCACTGCACGCGTCGCAGTCCGGCCGGAGCGCCTCGACTGGCGCGAGCCCGACCGCGTGACGCTCCTTCTCGTCCGCGCGATTCAGATCGTCCTGATCGTCGTGCTCGTCCTCGGCGTGCTCCGGGCGGCGCAGTTCAGCGTGCCGGCGTTTTTCCTCTTCGAGCCGGTGCAAGAGCCGCTGATTGCCATCGCCGCCTACAACGTGATCCTGGAGCTTCTCTTCGGAACGAGGCTGCGCGCATGGATGATGCGCGCGCGATGGTTGCCGCAGGGGATCGCGGCGATCGCCGGTGCGGCGATCGGATACGCGCCGGTGATCGTCGGAGGGATCGCCGGTGCCTACCCGAAGACCTATGGTTTCAGCGCGCCGTTC
>DATLYG010000236.1:0-3976 GCA_035574985.1 Thermoanaerobaculia bacterium
CCGCCTGCGAGGAGTCGTTTCGTATGCGAAAGCTCTGGAAAACGCTGTTCATCCTGCTCGTTCTCGCCGGGGCGAGTGCCGGCGTCTACGCGGTCACCCGGAACGGCAGGGGAAAGAACGACGGGCTGAAGGAAATCGAGGTGACGACCGGGACGATCGTCGAGAAGGCGGTCGCCGTCGGCCAGATCCAGCCCCGCCAGAAGTTTCAGGTCAAGTCGAAGATCTCCGGCATCGTCCGCCGGGCGCTGGTCGAAGTCGGAGACACGGTCCGGGCAGGCGATCCGCTGTTCGAGATCGCTCCCGACCCGACGCCGCTCGAGCTGACGGAGGTCGACCGCCGCGTCGAATCGGCGGAAGCGTCCTTCCGCCGGGCCGAGAGCGACTACCAGCGCGCGCTGCAACTCGCAGCCTCCGGAGTGCTGCCGAAATCGGACGTCGAGGCGCGGAAGGAAGCGTACGAGCTGGCGCGCGTGGCGCTCACCAAGGCGCGGCAGGACCGCGAGCTGACGCGCCGCGGGCGGCTGTCGCAGGGCGGCACCGAGTCGATCATCCGCGCGCCGGCCGCCGGCACGGTCCTCACCCGATCGGTCAACCCCGGCGACCCGGTCGTTCCTCTCACCTCCTACCAGCCCGGAACCGAGATGGCGACGGTCGCCGACATGAGCGATCTGATCTTCAAGGGGACGGTCGACGAGATCGACGTCGGCAAGCTCGCCACCGGCATGCCGGCGCGCATCAAGGTCGGCGCTCTGCCGTCCGACGTCGTCACCGGACGCGTGGCCCGCATCGCGCCGCAGGCGCAGCAGAAGGAGGGAGCGACGCTCTTCGACGTCGAAATCGAACTCGATCCCTCGAATCGAATCACCCTTCGCGCCGGCTACTCCGCGAATGCCGACGTGATCATCCGCGAGAAGAAGGACGTCCTCATTCTCCCCGAGCGCCTCGTCACCTTCGAGGACGGCGGAAAGAAAGCCACGGTGGAGGTCGCCCCCGCCAATCCAAAGGACGCGCCGAAGAAGGTGGAGATCCGGACCGGCATCTCGGACGGCCTCAGCATCGAAGTGCTCTCCGGACTGAAGAAGGGAGACAAGGTCATCGAGCGGCCGCCGAAGGAGATTTCGTGACCGGGGCAAGGCGGCAGGAAGGCGAGGTGTCCCGACGGAGTCGCCTCCTCGCCTGACGAAACGGCCATGTTCGAAGTCATCAAACAACTCGTCCGCGATGTCCGCAGCGAGAAGCTGCGCGCGTTCCTGACGCTCTTCGGGATCGTCTGGGGGACGGTGGCGATCAGCCTGATGCTCGCCTTCGGGACAGGGCTGCACAAGCAGCTCATCAAGAGCATGGCGGGCCTCGGCGACCGGATCGTGATCGGCTGGCCGGGGCTGACGTCGATCCCCTACGAGGGGCTCGGCAGGGGCCGCCGCATCCGGATCATGGAGGAGGACCTCCTGGCGATCCGGTCCGAGATCCCGCGCCTGAAGGGGATCTCCGGCGAGTTCTCCGAAACGCTGCGCATCGACTACGGCACCCGGACCCTCTCGGTCGACGTCTCCGGCGTCACTCCGGAGTTCGGAACGATGCGCAACCTGATCCCCGACCGGGGCGGCCGCTTCATCGATCCGATCGACATGCAGAACCAGCGGCGCGTGGCGTTCCTCGGCGACGAGCTGGCGACGAACCTCTTCGGCTCGACGCCGCCGGTCGGAAAGACGATCCTCGTGAATCACTCGCCCTTTCTGGTCGTCGGCGTGCTCCGGGCGAAGGCCCAGGACTCGAGCTACAGCGGCCGCGACAAGGACAAGATGTTCGTCCCGTCGTCGACCTTCCGCGCTCTCACCGGCGTGAAGTACATCGACAACTTCGTCTTCCAGGCCGCCACCGCGGGGGAGACGAAGCGGGTCACCGACGCGCTGCTGGCGGCGCTCGGCAAGCGCCTCCGCTTCGACGCGAAGGACAAGGAGGCGCTTTCGATGTGGGACACGACCGAGCAGTTCCGCTTCTTCGACAACTTCATGCTGGCCTTCAATGCCTTCCTCGGCATCATCGGCGTGCTGACGCTCGTCGTCGGCGGCATCGGCGTCTCGAACATCATGAACGTCGTCGTCGAGGAGCGGACGCGCGAGATCGGCATCAAGATGGCCCTCGGGGCGAAGCAGCGCTGGATCCTCCGGCAGTTCCTCCTCGAGACGCTCCTGGTGACCTTCCTCGGCGGCGCGATCGGCTTCGCCATCTCCATCGGCATCTGCGCCCTCTTCCCCGGGAACCTCGTCGAATACGTCGGCAAACCGGTCGTCTCCCCTCTCGTGGCCGCGCTGACGGCGCTCGCACTCGGCGTCGTCGGCTTCACCGCCGGCTACTTCCCGGCGCGCGATGCGGCGAACCTCGATCCCGTGGTGGCGATGAAGCGATGAAACGCGATCTGCACGTCGTCCTCCATCTCTTCGCCACCGCCTCGCGCCTGCAGCGGAAGCGGGCGGCGCTGACCGTTGCCGCGATCGCATGGGGAACGGTGGCCATTCTCCTGCTGCTCGCGTTCGGCGAGGGACTGAAGCGGCAGCTCGACCGGAACCGCCGCTCGACCGGCGAGAACCTCTCCATCCTCTGGCCCGGCGAGACGACGAAGCCATGGAAAGGGATGCCTCCCGGGCGCGCGGTGCGCCCGCGCATCGACGACGTCGACATGATCGCGGCGCGCATGCCGGAGCTGAAGGCGGTCTGGGGAGAGGTCGTCTCGTGGCGCACCGCCCTCACCTACGGCCGGAAGACGGTCAATGGGCGCGTGCTGGGCGCGAACCACGTCTACGGCGAGGCGCGCAAGCACTATCCCCGGCCGGGCGGCCGGTTCATCACGCCGCTCGACGAGCAGCAGCGCCGCCGGGTGATCTTTCTCGGCGACCAGCTCGCAAAGGACATCTTCGGCGACGAAAACCCGGTCGGAAAGACGCTCCTCGTCAACAACGCGCCGTACAGCGTGATCGGCGTGATGCAGAAAAAGACGCAGATGGGCGTCTACGGCGGTCCCGATCAGGACCACGCCGTCATCCCGATCACGACGTTCCGGGCCCAGTTCGGCCGCGACCGGCTCAACGTCCTCGGCATCGAGACGCACCGCCCCGAGGAGATGAAGGAGGCGCTGCGGAAACTGCACCGGATCCTCGGGCCGAAGTTCGGGTACGACCCGACCGACGAGCGCGCCTTCGGCACCTGGAACATGGTCCGGAGTGCCGAGATCACCCGCAACATCGCCTTCGGCATTCAGATCTTTCTCGGGATCGTCGGCGCGCTCACTCTCCTCATCGGCGGCGTCGGCGTGGCGAACATCATGTACGCCGTGGTCAAGGAGCGGACGCGCGAGATCGGCGTCAAGATGGCGCTGGGGGCGAAACGGAGCTGGATCATCGCCCCCTTCGTCATGGAGGGCATCGTCTACACCTTCCTCGGCGGCGCGATCGGCATCATCATCGCCACGCTTCTCGTCGCCGCCACCAGCTTCATCCCCATCGAGAAGAACCAGGTGCTGTCGTTTCTCGGCCGGCCGACGCTTTCGCTCCCCATCGGCGTGGCGACGTCGCTCGTCCTCGGCGCGATCGGGATGCTCGCCGGATACTTCCCCGCGCGCCGCGCCGCCTCGATCGATCCGGCCGCGACGCTCCGTTACGAGTGAGGTGACCCGCATGAACGGCCATGGCAACGGAAACACCCCGATCATCCGGATGGAAGGCATCCGGAAGGTCTACGACACGGGAAAAGTGAAGGTCGAGGCGCTCAAGGGAATCGATCTCGGCATCGCCAGGGGGGAAATGGTGGCGATCGTCGGCCCTTCCGGCTCCGGTAAATCGACGCTGATGAACCTCATCGGCTGCCTCGACACGCCGACCGAAGGGTCGTACGAGCTGGCGGGCGAGCGCGTGTCCGGCCTGACCCGCGACCAGCTCGCCGAGGTCCGCAACCGGCGCGTCGGGTTCGTCTTTCAGAA
>DATLYG010000237.1:0-2230 GCA_035574985.1 Thermoanaerobaculia bacterium
CGTCCCGCCGATCAGCGACGCGAGCATCGTGCCGATCGAGGCGGCGCTCGAGCGGAAGAGGACCGAGAGCATCAGGGCGATCAATGCCACGCAGAGGACCGAGTACCACTGCAGGCCGTAGGCCATGAGCGCGTCCTGCCAGAGCGGGAGCTGCCGGATCCGATCGGGACGGAACGACTCCGTTCCGATCGGAAAACCGGTGAAGACCGGGGCGGTCCAGCCCCTCGAGCCGAGAAACGGCGAGGCGATGACGTAGGCCATGATCGCGCCGCAGAAGAGGGTCAGGGTCGAGAAGGCCCAGAGCGTGAGGAGTTTCGACGTCAGGATCTTCCATCGCCGCACCGGTCGGGTGAGCAGGAGTTTGTCGGTCCCCTCGGCATGTTCCGCGGAGACGATGTCGCCGCCTAACACGGCCACCAGCAGCGGGAGCAGGAGGATCCCCGCGACGTTCGCGAAGCCGCGGACGAAGAGCGGCGCCGTCGGCTTGTTCGGCTCGATGTCGTGATCGAGATAGAACTGCAGCCGCTGCACCTCGGCACGAAGCGATTTCTCCCACTGGGGATTGATCCGGCCGCTTCGGATCCGGTTCTGCATCCGCGCGATCCGCTCCTGCGTCTCTGCGCGCCAGTTGCGGTTCTGCTGGTTCCCGATCTGGCGGTACTGCCCGTACGAGACGAGCACGAAGATCACCGCCAGGATCGCCATCACGATCGCGAACCGGCGGCGCCGGAGGAGCTTGAGGGTCTCGTTCTCGATGAGGGGGACGAGCATGGCGTTCTTCAGTCGACCGTCTCTCCGCCGGTCGCGTCGATGAACATCTCTTCGAGCGTCTGCACTCTCGGCCTCGCCGAGTAGACGGATACACCGCGGTGGACGAGGGCGGCGATCAGCGGCGCCGCCTCCCGCTCTTCGATCGACACGAAGATGCGGTCGTGATCGGGCTGGAACGGGAGGGACTGTTCGGCGAGGACCGCTGCCGCGCGCGCCATGTCGTCGACGTGGATCTCCATCGCGTGGCGGCTCGAGATCAGATCGCGCACGGTGCCCTCGCGCAGGATGCGGCCGTGATGGATGATGGCCACACGATCGCACATCAGTTCGATCTCCGCCAGCAGATGGCTGGAGACGAAGACCGCCATCCCCTCCGAGGCGAGCTGGCGGAGGAGCCCGCGGATCTCGCGGATGCCGGCCGGATCGAGGCCGTTCGCCGGCTCGTCGAGGATCAGCACCTTCGGCCGGCCGAGGAGCGCCTGTGCGATGCCGAGACGCTGGCGCATGCCGAGCGAGTACGTGCCGACGCGCTGGTCGAGACGGTGCGAGAGGTTCACCAGGCCGGCGACCCGCTCGATCTCGCTGCCGGCCACGCCTGACATCCGCGCGAAGTGCTCGAGGTTCTCCCGGCCGGTGAGAAAGCGGTAGAGGTCGGGCGTCTCGACGATGCAGCCGATGCAGCGCATCGCCTCCTCGAACTGACGACGCAGATCGAAGCCGCAGATGGTGACGTGCCCCGCCGTCGGCCTGATCAGCCCCACCAGCATCCGGATCGTCGTCGTCTTTCCCGCGCCGTTCGGCCCCAGAAACCCGAACACCTCGCCGCCGTTCGCGGCGATCGAGGCATTGTCGACGATCGTCCGCGTGCCGATGACTTTCGTCAGCTTCGTCGCTTCCAGATGAGGCACGGAGGGATTGTAGATTCCTGGAGGCGAGGTCTGAGGCTCCGTCTTCTCGGAGTTTCACAAAAGCCTCAGAGTTTCACCCAAAGACCGG
This sequence comes from Thermoanaerobaculia bacterium, assembly GCA_035574985.1. GTDB lineage: Bacteria > Acidobacteriota > Thermoanaerobaculia > Gp7-AA8 > Gp7-AA8 > DATLYG01. The sequence continues at coordinate 1,768 of DATLYG010000237.1, forward strand.
GCTCGGGCTCGGGCCCGGGAAAGGTATCGCGGAATTGAAGATCTCGATCCTCCGCCCGATCATCTTTGTGCCCAGGAAAGAACACGACCGGGGACCCTAAGGACCTCTTCACGTCTGCCCCGAGGACGTGGTTATCTCCGAGCCCGCGCCCGCGCCCGCGCCCGCGCCCGCGCCCGCGCCCGAGTCCGAGCCCGCGCCCGGTCTGTGTTTGGTATTCGACAGTCGAAGCCCGAACCCGAGCCCGGGCCCGAGTCCGAATCCGCGCCCGAGCCCGAGCCTCTGAAAGATGAATGACTTCGGCTCCGGATCTAGTGTAGTGCCCCATAAATATCTTGCCTTTTGCCGTGGGAGCTGCGGGCGAGGTCAAGGAACGAGGAGGAGGCGATGCGATGGCATCGTCGACGACGAGTGACGCAGAGATCGCCCGCAGATCCCACGGCCCTTCGGGTTGCGGCGGCGAGCG
>DATLYG010000238.1:0-19799 GCA_035574985.1 Thermoanaerobaculia bacterium
CGGACGTTCGGCTTCATCGATCCCTGGCCGCCCCATCCGAGGTGGTCGTAATGGGCGCCGAGGACGACGATCTCCTTCGCCAGCCTTCCCTTTCCCGGAAGGACGCCGGCGAGATTGACCGCGCCGGCCCACTGCGGCTTCACGTCGACCGACCCCGAGAGCGTCCTGCCGAGCGCGCGCGATCGAGGTCGTAAATCCCGATCTACGTCCTTCTGGAATTGAAGAAGATCAAATTTCAACCAGTCCTGAGCTACGGAAGTCCTTACTTGCAGAACTGGGATTCCGGCCGGACTCTCCGGTCCGTCGTTCGTCAGCGCGGCGATGCGGTCCTTCCCCTCGTCCTGCAGCGGCCCCGTGGTGAAGACCACCGCCACCGCTCCCCTCTCGCGCGCCTGCAACACTTTGTACCGCATCGCCGACCAGCGGCTCGGCCTCCTCCCGTCGAACGGCGAGGCGTCGTCGCGCTCCTGCGGCTCGTAGCGGAGCATCAGGACGACCTTCCCCTTCACGTCGATTCCGTCGAAGTCGCTGTAGCCGACCGGAGGAGCGTGAATGCCGTAGCCGGCGAAGACCAGCTCACCCGCAAAGGAACCCGAACTCGACATCCCGAGCGGGGACCAGGCGTCCGCGGCAACGCCCTCGAGGTGGTTTCCCGCACCCCGAACCACGCCGGTCTTGACGCGGAAGTTCTGCCGGTAGCTCCTGCCGAAGGCGGGAGCCAGGCCCGTCTCGCGCAGGCGCTTCTCGAGGTAGCCGGCGGCGCGATCGAGCCCGCGCGTGCCGAGGCCCCGTCCTTCCATCTCCTCGGAAGCGAGCGCGGCCACGTCGGCCTTGAATCGGTCGGCCGCCTGCGTGGAAAGGGCGGCGGCCAGAAGGAGTGTTGGAATCAGGTACACGAGGAAAAAACCTCCGGACGATTGTTCAGTCGCATCCTCTCACAGTCGCGCGGCCGGGCCGTCACCCCCCCGCAACACTTCGCCAGCGCGCCTTTGCGGCTCCACGACCCGGCGACTTATCATTCGCCGCCATGCCGGGACCGATCACGAACTTCATCAAACATCACTTCCGTCACTTCAACGCTGCGGCGCTGGTGGCGGCCGCCGAGGACTACAACAAACACCTCGACTCCGGCGGAAAGATGCTCGTCACACTCGCCGGTGCGATGTCGACCGCGGAACTGGGGCTCTCGCTCGCCGAGATGATCCGGCGCGACAAGGTCCACGCGATCAGTTGCACCGGGGCCAACCTCGAGGAAGACATCTTCAACCTCGTCGCCCACAACGTGTACGAGCGGGTGCCGCATTACCGTCACCTCACCCCTGCCGACGAGCAGGCGTTGCTCGAACGCCACATGAATCGCGTCACCGACACCTGCATTCCCGAGGGGGAGGCGATGCGCCGGATCGAGTCGGCGGTCCTCCGCCACTGGATGGAAAAGGATCGCGCGGGACAGCGGCTCTTCCCGCACGAGTTCATGTACGAGATCCTCCGCGACGGCTCGATCCGCGAGCACTATCAGATCGACCCGAAGGACAGTTGGATGGTGGCCGCGGCCGAGAAGAATCTGCCGATGTTCGTCCCCGGATGGGAGGACTCGACCCTCGGCAACATGTACGCCGGGCACTGCATCAGCGGCGACGTGAAGAACGTCCACACCGTCCGCACCGGCATCGAGTACATGATCGCCCTCGCCGACTGGTATACGACCGAAGCGAAGAAGCACTCGATCGGCTTCTTCCAGATCGGAGGAGGCATCGCCGGCGACTTCCCGATCTGCGTCGTCCCGATGCTCCACCAGGATCTCCGACGCGACGACGTCCCCCTCTGGGGCTATTTCTGCCAGATCAGCGACTCGACCACCAGCTACGGCTCCTACTCGGGCGCCGTTCCGAACGAGAAAATCACCTGGGGCAAGCTGGGCGTGGAGACGCCGAAACACATCATCGAGTCCGACGCCTCGATCGTCGCCCCCCTCGTCTTCGCCTACATCCTCCACTGGTAGTAGAGGGTGTCAGGTCTCCCCTTGACCCTGCCCGGGAGTGGCAAGGGAAACGTAGGACTTGCCGCTGGCAGGGTCAAGGGGAGACCTGACACCCTCTACGGGGGGGAGAGGGGGAGGGAGGAGCGGCGCTCGTCGGACGAGCCTTTGCGGCGGAGGGTGACCTCGACGGTCTTCGCGGCGGCGCTTCCCTCGATCTCGAAGAGAAATTTCGATCCGCTCTCGCTCCGGACCTGCCGCAGCAGGCGCGCCGCCGGCGTGGTCTCCCACTCCGTTTCGTCCGCCTCCGCGTTGGTGACGAAGACCGCAAATCTGCGCGGCTCGCCGCTGCGCAGCGTCACCGCTGCGCTCGGGATGAACGGTTCGGCATCGATGAAAAACGGGTACGCTCCTTCCGAGCGCCCTTTCACCATCAGCCAGCCGTCGGCCGAGTCGAGGAAGAGCGGCCGCGACACGGCCACCTCTCCCTCTTCGGGCACGGTCAGGTCGGTTCGGACATACCCCTTCACGTCGCTCTCGAGGACGCGCAGAAGGCTGCGGATCGCATAGCGGCCGGGAGGGAGCGCGAGCGTGCCGTAGTACTTGAGGCCGCGGCGGAGCAGCGTCTCGCGCACTTTCTCGATCTCGAGGCGCACCCGCTGGAACGTGGCGTCGCGCACCAGGCCCTCCTCGTCGAAGGCATAGACGAACAGTTCGAGCGTCGAGACGCCGCCGGACGCCGCGCGAAGCAGATCGGAGCCGTCGATCTCGAGGATCACCGGCACGTGCGCCGCTCCCTCGCGGCCGGGGAACGCCGTCGCCAGCGAGGCCATCCGCACGCCCGACTGCGGAATGTCGTTCAGAACGATCTCCGCGTTCGACAGCGAGCGTTCGACCTCCGACTCCCCTCCCGCCTCCCAATAGCCGGCGCGGTGCGTCACCCGCGCGCCGGGTACGCCGACGAGCCGCACGCGCAGCCTGTGGAAACGCCCCGGCTCCGAGGTCGGAGCGCGGAACGAGAGGAGATAGACCACCTGCTGCCTCGCCATGAGCCGGCGGAACTCCCCCGACAGATCGTTGGAGTTGCGGAACACCTCGCCGCCCGTCGCGTTGGCGAGGAGAAACAACCCTTCGTTCGATTTCCGCCCCGCACCGCTGCGGACGTCGTTGTCGACGCGCAGCCCGCGAATGTCGACCGCGTGCAGCACGACGTCGGAACGGCGGAACATCTGCGCCATCGCGTCGAGGATCGAGAGGCTCGTCGAGCTGCCGTAGCGCTCGTCGGAGTCGACTTTCCAGATTTCTCCATGCTCGATGGCAAACGATTCCTGGAACTGCTCCGGCGAGGCGCCCGCCTCGCGGCCCTGGATGAGCTTCGGATTGAACCCCTCGGAGAGGAAGATCACGTGCTTCAGACCCGACACGCTCCGCAGCACTTTCGCCAGCGATGTGAGCAGTCCGATCTGCCGGTCGATCTTGCGCCGTGAGTAGAGGTCCTCCTGCCGGCCCGCATTGCGCATCACGTCGGCGGCCGCTTCCACGGCCGCGCTCGCTCTCTCCCCCGTTCCGGCAAACGCCACCGCCGGCGGAGGCGCCACCGGCAGGTTCCCGGCGATCTGCAGGGGATCCATGCCGCGGAACTTCTTCGGATCGTCGATCGCGGCGGAGATCAGCGCGCGGTCGGTGGTGAACGAGGTGACGAGGCGGAAGCCGAGGTCGACGTCGACGGTGGCGATGGCGAGGAGATCGTGACGGTGCACCATCCGCTTGACGAAGTCGCGTGCGGCGTTCTGGGCGCGCTTGATCGCGATCGGTGAGGAGAAGGAGAGATCGAAGAGGAGAAGGAAGCTGCGACGCCCCGCCGGATTGAGCGGCGAGATGGCGCTGATCGACTCGCGCGAGGCGAAGTCGATCTGCTCGAACCCCTCGACGACGCGTTTCTGGCCGTCGTCGACGATCTCGAACTGCTCCTTCGTCAGGCCGCGCAGCGGCGCGCCGTCGCGATCGACGACCGTGACGGGAACCTCGACCACGGAGACGTTGATCGTCTCCCGCACCTGCGCCGCCGCCGTGACGGCGAAGAGAAGGACTGCGGCGGCGGCCAGTCGGGACATCGATTCATTGAACGACGATCGGAACGCTGCTCTTCCGCGCCTCGCCGCTCCCCTTTTTCGTCAGCGTGACGTCGAGCAGGCCGGCGGCCGCGGCCGGCTCGAGCTCGAAGACCAGCTTCGCGCCACGGGCGCTCCTGACCTGCGAGACGAGTTTCGCCGGCGGCGCGACGTTCCACGACAGCTCCTCGGGCGAGGCGTTGTAGACGAACACCGCGAACTTCTGCCCCGGCGCCTTCGAGACGCGGGCCGCGGCGCTCGGGATGAACGGCTCGCCGTTGATTTCGAACGGATAGGGGGAATTCGTCGCGTCGTGCGAGGCGCCCTTGACCATCACCCAGCGGCCGGCGGGCTCGAAGAGGAACGGCTGTGACACGGCCATCGAACCCGGCGGAGGAACGGTCAGGTCGGAGCGGACGTAGCCGCTGACCGTTTCGTTGATCCGCACGAGACTCCGGACCGCATACCGGCCGGCCGGGAGACTGAGCGTGCCGTAGTACTTGATGCCGCCGCCGCGGAGCTGCTCGCCGACCTTCGTCACATCGATCGTCATCCTCTGCACGAGCGAGTCGCGCACGAGCCCCTCCTCGTCGAACGCATAGACGAAGATCTCCGCCGCCGCGTTCTTTCCCCCGCTGGCATTCAGGATGTCCTCGCCGGCCACTTCGAGGATCACGGGGACCTGCGCGTTCGGCGAGGAGGTCGGAAAGGCCGCAGTGAGCGCCGCGACGCGGATCGCGTCCTGCGGAATGTCGTTGAGAATGATCTCGGCCGTGGTGAGCGTGCGCTCGGCGGCCGTTTCACCCCCCGCCTCGTAATAGCCGGCGCGGTGCATCACCCGCGCACCCGGCACGCCGTTCACGCGCACCCGGAGGCTGTGGAACTTCCCCGGCTGCGACGCCGGGGCGTTGAACGCCAGAACGTAGACGACCTCCTGCTGCCTCACGAAGCGCTCGAAGTCGCTGGCGAGATCGTTCGTGTTGCGGAAGACGGTACCGCCGGTGGAATTCGCGAGGAGGAACAGTCCCTCATTCGATTTCTTTCTCGAGCCGCTCTGCACCTCGTTGTCGACGCGCAGGCCGGCGATGTCGATGGCGTGAAGAAAGACGTCGGAGCGGCGGAACATCTGTGCCATCTTGTCGAGGATCGACAGACTGGCCGTGTTGCCGTAGATCTGGTCGGTGTCGACCTTCCACACCTCGCCACGCTCGATCGCCGCCTGGTCCTGGACCTGTTCGGTGCTCGTCCCGGCACCGCGTCCCTGCACCAGGCGGGGATCGAATCCCTCCGAGAGGAAGACCACGTGCTTCGGCCCCTTCACGTTCCTGAGCGTGCGGCCGAGACCGGCGAGGAGATTGATCTGCCGGTCGATCTTCTGCCGGTCGTAATGATCTTCCGAGCGCACCGTCCGCTGCGCGACTTCCGCCATCTCGGCATCGGCCATTCCTCCGGTCTGCACTTTGTCGCCGGTGGAAGACGGCCCTTCGGCGATGGCCGGCGACGATGCGATCTGCAGCGGATCGCTGCCGCGGAACGATGCGGGATTGGCGATGGCCGCCCTGACCAGCGCCCGGTCGGTCGTGAAGGCGGTGAGCAGCCGGTATCCCCTGTCGGCGCTCACGGTGGCGACGCCGACGCGGTCGCGCTTTTCGACCATCGTGTCGAGAAAACGGGTCGCCGCCTCCTGAGACCGCCGCACGCTGGCGGGGGTCGAATAGGTCAGATCGAACAGCAGCATGAAATTGCGGCGGGCGGCGGGATTCAGCGGTGAAGTCGCCGAGAGCGACGAGGCCGACTTGAAGTCGATCGTGTCGAACGCGGAGATCTCGCGCTTCTTCCCGTCATCGAGCAGCTCGAAGTTCCCGACCTCGAGGCCGCGGACCGGATTCCCCTCCTTGTCGACGACCGTGACCGGAACCTCGACGACGCTGACGGTGATGCTCTCCTTCACCTGTCCGGCGAGCGGCCAGGCGGCGAGAACGAATGCGATTGCGGCTGCGGCTGCGGAACGTGGCATCAGGGTTCCTCCCGAGTAGTGGCGATGATGGTGACACACAGCCCCGCGCGGGCACAAAAGCAACCTGCTAGAATCCGTGGCTTCAGAATGTCCGACAGAAAAGGCTGGGGCAAGACCGTCATCGGCTGGTTCATCGTCCCGGAGGAACAGGCGCAGGGTGACCTCGCCGCTTCGCCCGTGGACGATCCCGCAACCGAGGAGATCATCCGCCGGGCCGCTGCGGCCGAGCCGCTTCCGGTCTTCAAGAGTGCTCCTCCTCCGGCCGCGACGGGAGGCCGGGTCGACTTCGACCAGGTCTTCGAGGCGGCGGGGATCACCTCCGACGAGCGGGAGAGGATCTCGCGCACGCTCGAGCTCCTGAACTCGCTTCCGGCCGGCACCGACGAGGCGGTCAAGAAGCAGATCGTCATGGCGTCGCTGCGCGCCTTCGGCGTCCCGATCGAGCAGATCATCGAGACGGGAGCGGAGGAACTGCAGGCGCTCGAGGCGTACATCCGCGGAGGGGCCGCCGACGTGGAGAAACTGACGATGGAGGCGGAGCAGAAAATCCGCGAGTTCGAGCAGGAGATCGCCAATCTGCGGCAGATGATGCAGCAGCGCGTGGCAGAACAAAACGCCGTCGTCCGCGTATGTAACTCGAAGAAACTCGAGGTTCAGAAGGTGCTCGAATTCTTCGGTCAGGAAGCGGTCGCGAAAGTCGTGCACGAATCGCCGAAGCTTCACGAGCCGGCTGCGAGCTGATTCGGGCTCGCCGCCAACCTGAGGAGAGGAACCATGGGTCTCATTTCGCGTCTTGCCAATCTCTGGAAGGGATTCCTGTCGCTCTGGATCGCCGACATCGAGAAGGAGCATCCGGAGATCGCCTACGAGAACGCCATCAATTCGATGGTGGCGAAGTACGCGAAGCTCAAGAGCGCGACGGCGGCGATCATCCGCCGGCGCGAGGAACTCGACGAGCGCTACCGGAAGGCCACCGCCGAGCTGGCGCAGACCGAGGCGGAACTGAACACCGCCGTCGAGACGAACCAGGACGACCTGGCCGTGGTGCTGATCCAGAAGAAGAACCAGCTCGCCGCCGACGTCGCCGAGCTGAAGGTCGACATGGAAGCGGCGCAGAAGGACGCCGACTCGGCGAAGAACTCCCTGCTGGGAGTGCAGTCGGAGATCCGCAAGCTGAAGGCCGAACGCGACTCGATGCTGGCCAAGATGCAGTCGGCGCAGGCGCGGCTCAAGATCCAGGAGCAGCTCGACGGCCTGTCGGTCGACGAGGAAGTGCGCGCCCTCGACAACGTCCGCACGCACATCAAGAACGTGATCGCCGAAGCGAATCTGACCAAGGAACTGGCCGACTCGTCGCTCGAAGCGCGGCTGCAGGGGCTGCGCAATCAGGTCGGTGACGTGCAGGCCCGCCAGGAGCTGGCCGCGCTGAAGGCGCGCAAGGCCGCACAGCAGCAGGCCCAGAAAACGATGTGATGCCGCGGCGCCAGACGCCGGCCGCCAGCCTCTCCATCGGACCGCTGACGGCCGGGGCCCCGCTCGTCCCAGGTCGAATATTCAGTAAGCGAGGTTGCCATGCGTCTCACCCCATTCGCCAAATTCTTCATCACCGTCGTCGTGCTGGTCGTCGTCGGCTACTCGGTGTGGCACTACAAGGGGGCCAGCCTCCGGAAGTGGGCCACGGGAAGCGAGAAGGCCGAGGCGGGGAAGACCGCCGAGGGCGTGAGTTCGTCCGATTTCGCGGCGCTGGGCAACGCTCCGGCCGATCCCGGCCGCGACGCCGCGGTCACCGGCGTGACGCCGGTCTCGCTCGAGGGGGGCGGAAAACTCGACCGGCCGCTGGTGGTCGCGATCAACACCTGGGCGGGCCACGCGCCGGGCGTCGTCTTCAACAACGGCCTCGATCCGAATGCCGGATCGTTCTATCGCCGCAAGTATGGTCTGGACGTGAAGTTCGTGCTCATCGAGGACCCCGCCGCGAAGCTGGCGGCATTCCGCAAGGGCGATGTCGACATCATGTGGAACACCGTCGACAACTGGGCGCGCGAGGCCTCGGTGCTCGCCGAGAACAACACGAAGGCGAAGTCGATCCTCATGCAGGACTGGTCGCGCGGCGGCGACGGCATCGTCTCGCTCTCGTCGATCAAGTCGATCGAGGATCTCAGGGGCCGCAAGGTCGCCTGCACGCAGTTCACTCCTTCGCACTTCCTGCTGCTCTATCTGCTCGCGCAGTCGGGCCTCTCGCCGCAGGAGCGGGCCGAGGTCGAGCGCAACATCGTCTTCACGCAGGACGCGCCGGCCGCCGCGGCGATGTTCAAGGCGCGCCAGGTCGACGCCGCCGTGACGTGGGAACCCGATCTCTCGGCCGCCGTGACCGCGCGCGGCGACGAGGCGCACATCCTCGTCTCGACGACGGCCGCCACCAACATCATCGCCGACACGCTCTGCGCGCGGCAGGACGTCATCGACCGCGCGCCGCAGTCGGTCCGCGACTTCGTCCGCGGCTGGCTGGAAGGAATCGACATGATGAAGGCCGATCCGGCGGCCTCGTACGCCATCGTCGGCAAGGCGCTGAAGCTCGACACCGAGACCGTCTCCGGGATGCTCTCGGGCCTCAAGCTCACGCCCTATGCCGACAACGCGCAGTTCTACGGCCTGACCGGACAGAAGGCGCACTACGAGACGCTCTTCGACACCGCGTTCGTGATCTGGCGGAAGAAGGGACTGGTCACGCGGCCGGTGGAAGCGAAGGACTGGGCCGACACGCGTTTCCTGGCCTCTCTGGCGAACCTCTACGGCGGCCAGAAGGTGGAAGAGCCGAAGATCGCCGCGAAGGCGCCTTCGGCCAGCGACCGCGCGATCATCAACAAGCAGATCCAGATCCACTTCACGCCGGGCTCGGACGAGATCATGCCCGGCTCGTATTTCGTTCTCGACTCGCTGGGCGAGACGATGACGTCGTTCGGCAACACCTACCTCCGCGTCGAAGGAAACACCGACGCGATCGGCTCGCCGACCATGAACATGGCGCTCTCCGAGCGGCGCGCACTGGCGGTCAAGAACTACATCGTGCAGAACTTCGGCGTCGATCCGAACCGCTTCCAGACCATCGGCCGCGGCGCGGCCAACCCGATCGCCGATAACCGCACCGAGGCCGGCCGCCAGCTCAACCGGCGCACGGACATCAAAGTGGTCCTTGCTCAATAGACGTCACGGAGCCGTCGGGCCGCAGAGCCGCGGGGCCCTGCGGATCCGACACTCCGGGACCGTGCGACTCCGACCGTCATGCGCAGGAACTCACCGTGGGCCATCCGGCAGCCGATCACGCGCGGCGCGGCGGCGATGCTCGGCTTCGTCATGCCGGTCATCGTCCTCGGAGCCTGGATGACCGTCAGCTACGGAGGGTTCGCTCCGCCCGACTTCCTCCCCTCGCCGACCGAGGTGGTGCGCGGCACGCTGCAGTTGTTCCTGCAATACGACCTGCTCGATGCGATCTGGATCTCGACCCGGCGGATCGTCTTCGCCTTCCTTCTCGCGTCGGCGGTCGCCCTGCCGCTGGGGATCGTGATGGGTGCCTTCACCCCCATTCATCATCTCTTCGAGTCGATCATGGCGCCGCTGCGCTACATGCCGATCTCGGCCTTCATCCCGCTGCTCATTCTCTGGTTCGGCATTTACGAGAAACAGAAAATCGCGTTCCTCTTTCTCGGCGTCTTCGTCTATCTGCTGCCGGTGGTCGTCTCGGCGATCCGCCTCGTGCCGGAAGAGTACGTGCAGACGGCACTCACCCTGGGCGCGTCGCGCTGGCAGGTCATCAGGACCGTGCTGGTCCCCGCCGCGCTCCCCGAGATCTTCGACTCGTTCCGCGTCATGAACGCGATCTCCTGGACCTACGTGATCCTCGCCGAGGCGGTGAATCCCGAACACGGCCTCGGATACATGGTCGAACTGGCGCGCACGCACCAGAAGGCCTCGTGGTCCTTCGCAGGACTGATCGTCATCGGCGGCATCGGCCTGATCACCGATCAGATCATCCGCACCACGTCGAAGGTCCTCTTCCGCTGGAAGGAGGCTGACTGATGGGCGACGCTCCGGCGACGACGCCGCAGCAGGGAGAGCCGGGGACGGTCGCCGTCACGGTCGATCGCGACCGCGACTTCAAGGGCACCTACGTACCGAAGCTCCTCGAAGGGGAAACGCCGAAGCTGCGGATCAACGACCTCGGCGTGACCTACGTCGACCGCTTTGGGCGGCAGACCGAGGCGGTGCGCCAGGTGACGCTCGACATCGCGAACAAGCCCGACTGCGGCGAGATCATCGTCTTCCTCGGCCCCTCCGGCTGCGGGAAGTCGACGATTCTGAAGGCGGTCGCCGGACTGCTCGCTCCGACGCGCGGTGAGATCCTCGTCGACGGCAAGCCGGTTACCGGAGTCGGCCGCGACCGCGGCATGGTCTTCCAGGCCTACACCTCGTTCGGATGGATGACCGTGCGCGAGAACGTCGAGTACGGCCTGAAGCTGCAGGGGGTGAAGACCTCCACGCGCCGGAAAGAATCGCAGAAATATCTCGAGGAGGTCGGTCTCGCCGAATTCGCCGACCGCTATCCGAAGGACCTCTCGGGCGGGATGAAACAGCGTGTGGCGATCGCGCGAACGCTGATCAACCGGCCGAAGCTGGTGCTGATGGACGAGCCGTTCGGCGCGCTCGATCCGCAGACGCGATGGGGGATGCAGAGCCTCCTGCTCGATGTCTCGCGGACGGAAGACAACACGATCCTCTTCGTCACGCACGACGTCTCGGAGGCGGTCTATCTCGCCGACTCGATCTACATCCTCTCGCCGCGGCCGACGCGCATTCTCCACCGGGTCGACGTGCCGTTTTTCCCGGAACGCGGCATGAAACTCAAGTCGTCGTCCGAGTTCCGGAACGTCGAGAAGAAGCTGCTCGATCTGCTGTACACCGACCGGCAGGCCCCGCCCCTACAATAGCGCCGTGGGCAACATCGAAAAGCCTCGTCCCGTACCGGCCACGCAGGGCGGGAAGGGAAAGATCGCGGCGGCGGTGCGCGAGACGGCCAAAGACGCCGTCGAGAAGGTGGTTTTCGAGAAGCGCCCTTATCTCAGGATGGCCTTCGCGAATCCGTACAACCTCTCGCTGCTGGCCGGCGGGATCGTGGCGTCGATTCTGACGCTCAATCCGGTGCCGGCCCTCATCGCCCTCGGCGGCGAGGCGCTCTGGCTGCTGCACGCTCCCGGATCGAAGACCCTCCGGAAGCTGCTGTGGGACCCTCGCTTCGAGACAATCCGCCTCGCCATCGAAGAGCAGGAACGGAACGAGCGGATCAGAAACCTCCCGCACGAAGAGCAGGAGCGCGTGCGCGGGCTGGTGGCGAAACAGCAGGAGATCGACCGGCTCGCCTCGCAGAATCCGTCGTTCACGGGAGAGCTGCTCCGGACCGAGCTGGTGAAGACGCGCAAGCTCGTCGACTCGTTCATCGAGGTCTCCCTCACGGTCAACCGCTACGAGCGCTACCTCGACAACGTCAGCGTCGACCAGCTCGAACGCGATCGCGAGCGGTGGCACGCGCGCGCCGCGTCGCCGAAGGTCGGCGAGGCGGAGCGGGAAATCGCGAAGAAAAACTTCGCCGTGATCATGAAGCGGATCGAGAAGCTGCGGGAGATCCGGAACTACCTCGCCGTCGCGCACGGGCAGCTCTCGCTGATCGAGAACTCGTTCCAGCTCATCGCCGATCAGATCGTGACGATGCAGTCGCCCGCCGAGCTGTCCGGGCAGCTCGACGACCTCCTCGACGGCGTCGAGTCGATCCGTCAGACGCAGGCCGACACCGAGAAGATGCTGGGCGCCATGGAAACCGTGTGAGGTGAACGATGACCACGCTCGCTGCTCCGCGCTCCCTGCCGCAATGGGCCGACGACCTCCGGCGCCGCTACCTGCGCGGCGAGTCGTCGATGTTCGTCCTCCACGGCAACGTCTACGACGCCGTCCTCGACAACGACCGCGTCCTCACCCTCACCGACTTCCTCGGCAGGGTCCTGCTGCACGAGTCGAAGGAGACGATCGCGATCTACAACGTCGCCACCGGCGTCCGTTTTCTCAAACGGGCAAAGGACGCGGCGATCCCGCTCGACGATCTGGTTCTCGCCACCGACAAGCCGAAGATCCTCGGCGCGCTCGAGCGGATGCTGGCCGGCAGCTCGAAGGTCGCGGTGATTCTCGAGTACGCCGAGGCGATCGCGCCGGCGGGCGATCCGAACTTCCAGAGCGAGGCCGACCGCGCCGCCATCGTGACGCTGCACCGCTGGTCGTTCCTCCCCGAAATCGAGCGGAGCGACAACGTCGTCATCCTCGTCGCGGAGAACCTCACCGAACTCGCCCCGAAGCTGGTGTCGAATCCGAAGGTCTCGGTCGTCGATGTCCCGATGCCCGACCGGGAGGGGCGGAAAGCCGCTGCGCGTTTTGCCGACCGGCGACTGTCGGAAAAGGAAATCGAGCGCTACGCGGAGATCACCGCCGGACTCAAGTCGATCCAGATCCTCTCGATCCTCACCCCTCCTCCCGCCAGCGAGGACGACGCGAGCGAGCGGGAAGCCTGGATCGCGCGGCTGCTGAGCGGGCCCGATGCCGGCGAGCGGGCGAAGAAGCTGGCGCAGCTCACCGCCGGACTCGACCAGCAGGAAATCGCGCGCCTCATCGCCCCCGGCGCGCAGCCTGCCGCCGACATCGCCGATGACCGCGACGAGCGGGCGCGCCGCGAGGTCGACCTCCTCATCGCGCGGCGGAAGCGGGAGATCCTCGAGCGCGAGTGCTTCGGGCTGATCGAGTTCGTCGAGTCCGCCCACGGCTTCGAGGCCGTCGGCGGAATGGACGAAGTCAAGAAGGACCTGATGGTGATCGCCAACGCGATCCGCGAGGGCGAGACGACCCGGGTTCCGATGGGGATGCTCTTCACCGGCCCGATGGGGACCGGCAAGACGTTCGTCGCGGAGGCGTTCGCGAAGGAATGCGGCCTGACGACGATCAAGCTGAAGAACTTCCGCTCGAAGTGGGTCGGCGCGACGGAAGGGAACCTCGAGAAGATCCTCAACGTGATCCGCGCCATCGGCCAGGTGGTCGTCATCATCGACGAGGGCGATCGCGCGTTCGGCAACATGGAAGGCGAGGGCGACGGCGGCACCTCCTCGCGAGTCATCGCCCGCATCAAGGAGTTCATGTCCGACACGAAGAACCGCGGGCGGATTCTCTTCCTCGTCATGACCAACCGCCCCGACAAACTCGACGTCGATCTCAAGCGCGCGGGCCGCCTCGACCGGAAAATCCCCTTCCTCTATTCGCAGACCCCGGAGGAAGTCGAGAACGTCGCCCGGGCGCTGGTCCGGAAGAACCGCATCAAGACGGACGTGAAGTTCGAGGAGATCCGCGACGAGTTCTCGACCCGTCTGGTCGGCTACAGCAACGCCGACGTCGAAGCGGTGATCCTGATGGCGCACGACGACGCCGCACGCGAGGGAGAGAAAAACGTCTCCGCGGAGCGCTTCGTCCACGCCGCGGCCGACTACTTCCCGAGCCGTGACGCCGAACTGCTCGAGTACATGGAACTGCTCGCCGTTTTCGAGGCCTCCAGCCGCAGGCTTCTTCCTCCCAGGTACGCCGGCATGACGCCGGAGGAACTCGACCTCCGCCTGCGCCATCTGCGGGCCGTGGTCGGAGGACGGCGATAGCCGCATCACCGCAGCGCCCACCGCTTTGCGGCCGCGCGACTCCGGGACTTACAATCCTCCCACCATGTCGCTCCTGATGCAGAAGGGAGGCTCGGGACCCGTTCCCCGCCTCGACGGGAGAGAAGTCCTCGTCGGTCCCGATCCCGAGATCTGCAAGGTGAAAGGCGTGATGTTCGGCGGAAGGAAGCAGTTCCTCATCGACACGATGGGCGAGGAGGGATTCCACGACTTCGCCGCGACGCTCACGCCGAAGACGCGCGGATACGTGATGACGCCGCTGGCGTCGAGCTGGTGCGAGTTCGCCTCGATCGTCGAGCTCGACCGGGCCATCCACGAGAAGCTGAAGGCGAGGTACCCGAACGTCCTGGCGCTGATCGGGGCGGCCTCCGCCGAGCTGGGAATCGGGAAGGTCTACAAGATCCTCGACACGAACGAGCTGACGAAATTCCTCGAAAACAACGCCCTCTTCCACACGCAGTACCAGAAATTCGGACGTCTGCGCTACGAGAAGACTGCGTCGGGTGCGCGCATGATTTTCACCGATTATCCCTGCTACAGCCCGATCTTCTGCGCGAGCGCGGTCGGCTATTTCCTGGAGGCGATTCTCCGCCACGGCGGAACGAACCCGAACGTCACCGAAACGAAATGCCACTGCCACGGCGACTCGAGCTGCACCTTCGAGCTCACGTGGAACTGACGATGGAATTCCACCAGTTCTACCTCCCCTGTCTCGCCCACGCCTCCTATCTGGTGGGAGAGGGAGGTGAATGCGCGATCGTCGATCCGCAGCGCGACGTCGATCACTACATCGACGAGGCGGCGCGGCGGGGACTGACGATCCGCTACGTGATCGAGACGCACCTTCACGCCGACTTCGTCAGCGGCCACCGCGAGCTGGCGGCCCGCACCGGGGCGGACATCGTGATCGGGGCCGCTTCGGACGCCGGATTTCCGCACCGCGCGGTCCGCGACGGCGACGCCCTCCGCCTCGGCTCGATCGAGCTGCGCGCGATCGAGACCCCCGGTCACACTCCCGAGAGCGTCTGCTGGCTCGTCGTCGAAGAAGGGAGCCCCTCGAAACTCCTCACCGGCGACACCCTCTTCATCGGCGATGTCGGCCGGCCCGACCTCGCCGGAGGGCGGGGCTACACCTCCGAACAGATGGCCTCGATGCTGTACGACTCGCTCCACGGGAAGATTCTCACCCTCCCCGACGACGTGGAGGTGTGGCCCGCGCACGGCGCGGGGTCGGCGTGCGGAAGGAACATCTCGAAGGAGACCTCCTCGACGATCGGCATCCAGCGAAGGGTCAACGATGCGCTGCGCCCGATGCCGCGCCACGAATTCGTCAAGATGTTGACGACTGACCTGCCCGAGGCGCCGCGCTACTTTCCAATGGACGCCGAAATCAACCGGCGCGGCGCGCGGCCCCTCGCCGAGATCGAGGCGCCTCCGCTGCAGCCGCGCCGGGCGAAGGAGCTGATCGAGTCCGGAGCCGTGCCGCTCGACGTTCGCGATCCGGCGGCCTTCGGCGCCGGACACCTCCGCGGCGCCGTCAACGTCGGACTGCGAGGCCAGTTCGCCTCCTGGTGCGGAACGCTTCTGTCGCCCCTCGCTCCGGTGGTCATCATCGCCGACGATCCCGCAGGGGCGGCCGAGGCGGTCATGCGCCTCGCGCGCGTCGGGCTGGAGAACGCGACCGGCTGGCTCGAGGGAGGCGTCGACGCATGGCGCCGCGCCGGTCTCGACTGCGCCACCCTCCCGCAACTCCCGCCGTCGGAACTGCGCGAGCGTCTCGGCTCCCTCCGCGTGGTCGATGTCCGCAATCCCGGCGAGTACGCCGGCGGCCATGTCCCCGGCGCGCAGAACGTTCCGCTCGCCGCTCTCGACCGCCGCCTCGGCTCGATCGAGAGGGCCGCGACCGCCGTCATCTGCGCCAGCGGCTACCGCTCCTCGATCGCCGCGAGTCTCCTCGAGCGCCACGGCATGGAACCGCTCTTCAACGTCGCAGGCGGCACTTCAGCCTGGGTGCGCGAAGGGTTCGCCACCGAATGAAATCGCTGCACCGCGGCACGTAATCTGCTCTACTTCCGCCCGATGTCTCATGTCGTGCGCGTCACACTCGGTGCCGTCTTCGTGGTCCTCGGGATCGTCGGATCGCTCCTGCCGGTCCTTCAGGGATGGCTGTTCTTCCTCATCGCCGCTCTGCTTCTCTTCCCCGAGCATCCGAAAGCGGAGCAGTTCCTCTGCCGCATCGAGCCGAAACTGCCGCGGGTGGCACGGCTGCTGAGGCGCGTGGGAGTCGGCAACAACTCCTCGGTCTCCTCCTGAAACTCCTGTTGGATTTTCGAGGCAGAGACTCGAAAATCCGAGGTCTGGAATCGCGCATGACGAAGACCTACGACCGCGCCTACTTCGACAAGTGGTATCGCTCGCGCTTTCATCGCGTGATCACTCCCGCCGAGGTGCGGCGGAAGGCGACGCTCGCCGTGTCGGTGACCGAGTATGTGCTCCGGCGCACGGCGCGCACCGTCCTCGACGTCGGGTGCGGCGAGGGAGCGTGGATGCCGCACCTGCGCTCGCTGCGTCCGCGCATTTCCTACACCGGCGTCGATCCGAGCGAGTACGCCGTGTCGGAGTTCGGCCGCACGCGCAACATTCTCCGCGGCGGATTCGGCGGCCTCGCTTCGCTTCGCCTGCGCGGTCCGTTCGACCTGATCATCTGCTCCGATGTGATGCACTACCTCGACGACGCCGAGATCCGCAGCGGCATGAAGGAGATCGTCCGCCTGCTGCGCGGCATCGCCTGGCTCGAAGCGCTGACGAAGGAGGACGCGGTGACGGGCGACCTGGAGGGGCTGAAGCTGCGGCCCGCCTCCTGGTATCGCCGCACGTTCTCGGCCGCAGGCCTGACACCGGCAGGACCGTGGTGCTGGATTCCCTCCTCGCTCGCCGGAGAGATGGCCGTGCTCGAATTCCCGCAGGACGCGGCAGTCCAGCGATAATCTCCACGTGAAGACGCTGCCGGCGGGAACTGCCGTGGGCCACTACCGCGTCTTGTCGATCGTCGGCGTCGGGGGAATGGGCGAGGTCTACCAGGCGCTCGATACGAACCTCGAACGCGTCGTCGCGCTCAAGGTCCTTTCCCAGCAGTTCCTCCAGTCGCAGGAGACGGTCGACCGCTTCGTGCAGGAGGCACGCGCCGCCTCCGCGCTCAATCACCCGAACATCGTCACCGTCCACGAGGTCGGCACCGCCGACGTGACGATCGAAGGCGACGGCGAGGGAACGCTCCGCCGCGTCCACTACATCGCCATGGAGTTCATCGAGGGCCAGACCCTCCGGACGCTCATGGACCGCGGCGCGCTGACGCTCAAGAGGAAGATCTCGCTTCTCGCCCAGGTCGCCGACGGCCTGGCAAAGGCACACAGGGCAGGAATCGTCCACCGCGATCTCAAGCCCGACAACATCATGGTGACCGGCGACGGCTTCGCGAAGCTCCTCGACTTCGGCCTGGCCAAGCTGCTCGAACGCGATCGTCCCTTCACCGCGTCGGCGGCCCGGCATCTGACCCGGGACGGCGCCGTCATCGGCACGATCGGCTACATGTCGCCCGAACAGGTCGAGGGACAGCCGGTCGATCATCGCGCCGACATCTTCTCGTTCGGATGCATCCTCTATCAGGCCGTCACCGGACGAGGCCCGTTCGAGTCCGACTCGGTGGTCGATACACTCCATCGCATCGTCCATTCCGATCCCGAGCCGGTGAGGCGCTTCACGTCGGTCCCGCCCCTGCTGGCCGCCATCATCGAGCGTTCCCTCCGCAAGAAGCCGGACGAGCGGGTGCAGTCGATGCAGGAGGTGGCCTCGGCGCTGCACGCCGCGGCCGAAGAGATCGAGCCGGTCGCCGTGGTCCGGCGCCGCCATCACCTCGCCTGGCGCGCCGCCCTCGTCGCCAGCGTCCTCGCCGCTCTCGCCGGCGCCGCCTGGCTGGTCTGGCTTGCCACGCGGCCTGCGCCGTTCGAGATGATGAACATCACCGAGGTCGCCGGGACGGGCCGCACCGTCGCGGCCAGCATCTCTCCCGACGGGCGCTACGTCGTCTACGCGGTCGACGACCACGGCCGGCAGAGCCTGGCGGTCCGTCTGCTCGCCACCGAGAGCCACTCGGTCATCGTTCCGCTCGCCGACGTTCATTACGTCGCCTGTGCGTTTTCACCCGACGGCAACTACGTCTACTACGTGAGTGCCGA
Source organism: Thermoanaerobaculia bacterium (assembly GCA_035574985.1). Taxonomy (GTDB): domain Bacteria; phylum Acidobacteriota; class Thermoanaerobaculia; order Gp7-AA8; family Gp7-AA8; genus DATLYG01. Next base: position 18,096 of record DATLYG010000238.1, read on the forward strand.
CAACCGCAGCGACCGCGGCACGCTCTACCGCATTCCGACCCTCGGCGGAACGCCGCAACTCCTCTTTGATGACGTCCACGCCACGATCGCCCTCTCGCCGGACGGAAGGCGGATCGCCTGGGCCAGTTCCGACCGCGCCACCGGTCGGAGCACCATTCATCTGCTCGGAGTCGACGAACGCCGGGCGCGGATCGTCGCCACGCGCCGGCTCCCCGACAGCTTCATCAGCGTCGCATGGACGCCCGACGGCTCGCGGATCACTTACTCGATCGGCTCGTTCGCGGGAGGGTTCCACACGACCCTCGGAGAGGCAGACCTCGCCCGCCGCCGCGAGCTGCCGATCAAGTCGCCGCGCTGGCGTTCGATCGACAGCATCGCCTGGCTTCCCGACGGACGAACGCTCGTCGTCGTCGGACGCGACCAGCCCACCGCCGCGCGCAATCAGGTGTGGCTGCTCACGCGAGACGGCCGCCTCCGCCGCGTGACGAACGATCTCAACGACTACACCACCATCGCCGTCACCGGCAGCGGCGAGCGGTTGACGACCGTGCAGAAGACGACCGTGGCCACGCTCTGGCTTGCCCCCGGCGGCGACAGTTCCCGCGCGCGCGAACTTTCCTCGTCGGCTGGGTCCGCCGATGGAATCTACGGTCTGACCTGCACGCCATCGGGCGTGGTCTATTCCGCCGACTCCGGCGAGAGCCGCGACCTCTGGCTGGCCGACCTCGGCCCCAGACCTCCGCAACGTCTGACCGACGGCCGCTCGGACGTTCATCCCGACGCGACCCCCGACGGCAAGGTCGTGATCTTCGCCTCGATGCGCAGCGGACGAACGAATCTCTGGAAACTGGACCTCGCCACCCGCCGGGTCACCCAGCTCACCAGCGGCAACTTCGAGACGAATCCCGCGGTCACTGCCGACGGCAAGTGGGTCGTCTATCACACGAACCGCTCCGGAGTGCGGACCATCTGGCGCGTTCCGATCGGCGGAGGCGAGCCGGTGCAGATCACCACGACGCCATCGTCGTGGGCGGCGCCATCGCCCGACGGCCGGCACATCGCCTGCTCGTGGTTCGATCGCTCCGTGGCACGCGCGAAAATCGCCCTGATCCCGTCGGACGGCGGCGAACCGGAGCGGCTGCTCGACATCCCGGTGAACAGCTGGATGGGAGGGAACAATCATCTCGTCCGCTGGCGCGGCGAGACGCTGACGTATGTGGCCACCGAGGAGGGCGTGTCGAACATCTTCGCCCGGCGCGCCGATGGAACCGCCCCGCCGGAGCGTGTCACACGCTTCAGCGAAGGGCAGATCTTCTACTTCGACTGGACAGCCGACAGGAAAGACCTGGTCCTGTCGCGCGGGCGGATCACAAGCCATGTCGTGACGATTGATTCATTCCGATGAGGGGGCGAGAAGGCGAGGGGGAGGCGAGCAGGCGGGAAGGTGAGGGGGAGGAGGCGCTCACTCCCCTCCTCGCCTCCTCGCCTCCTCGCCTCTTCGCCCTCCCCCTCCGTTTTCGATTTGTTTCACTCCCGGCGTGAGCAGCATCACGGGGAATACCTCCGCTCCGACCGACCTTGCACCTCATGAGCGGCACCGGTCCGGCCGCGGATACGGAAACCATGGTCTCGGCGACGAAGGGTGTGGCGGTTGCGACGATGGCGGGCACGCTGCTGGGTGTCATTGCAGCGGCCGTGTCGATG
>DATLYG010000239.1:0-12956 GCA_035574985.1 Thermoanaerobaculia bacterium
CGAAGATCGCCACCTGCGCGTACGCGAGGGTGATCACCGGCAGCACGAGATGCCGGAGGTGATCGGAGAACGTCTCCCCCATTCCGAACAGCGGAAAAAGGCGGAGGCGGACCGAGAAACACTGCGCGAGCAGCAGCGCCACCCAGAAGCTCGGCAGCGAGTAGAGGAGAAAAAAGAAGACCGCCGCGGCGCGCTCGAGGCGCCGCCCCGCGTGCCGCGCGCTCCACAGGCCGATCGGAACGCCGATCAGGGCCGACAGGAGGAAGGCGGCGAGATTGAGCTCGAAGGTGGCGGGGAGTTTCTCCAGAATGCGGTCGGCGACCGGACGTCCGTCGACGATGGAGCGCCCGAGGTCGAGCGTCACGATGCCGCGGAACCAGTGGACGTACTGGAGCGGCAGCGGTTCGTCGAGGTGGAGCTGGCGGCGCAGCGTCTCGACCGCGTTCTTCGAGACGTGAAAGCCGGTCCGGCTGATGTAGAAGTCGAGCGGATCGCCCGGGACGGCGTGAACCAGCGCGAACGTCGCCACCGTGATGCCGGCGAACGTCAGAACCGCGTAGAGCAGGCGGCGGACGACGTAGGTGAGCATGACCTACGGAAGGATTGAATGGAAGCAGAACAGCGAACAGGAGTAGCGGAATAACCCTCTTATTGCCTTATGACCATAGGTAGATCCGCCCTTCATCATTCGGCCAGCCACCATCCCAGTTCGCCGGGATACCACTGGAAGAGTCCCCATCCTCTGCTCTCCCCGACGTTGCGCACCCGTTTGTTGATCGCCCACTTGACCGAGACCTGAATGGTCCAGGTGTACGGCTGGTCTTCGGCCAGTATGCGGTGCACCTCCCTGTAAAGTTCCTTCCGTTTCGACAACTGCAGCTCGCGCCGCGCCGCCTCCATCAGCCGGTCGGCCTCCGGGTTTGCATAGAAGACGAAGTTCTGCCCACGCGGCGGAAACTGCGAGGAGTGAAACGCCGGAAAGGGATCGGGATCGGGATCGAGATCCCATGCCATGTACACCGCGTCGTAATGCCCGGCCAGCACCCGCTGGACCAGCACCGCCGGCTCGAGCGTGACGATCTGCATCTTCACACCCGCCTTCGCGAGTTCCGCCTGGAGGATCTGCGCGAAGGGGGCCGCCGTCGTGCTTCCGCTGAAGATGAAGAGGTCGAACGCGAACGGCTTGCCGTTCCGGTCGACCACGCCGTCCCCGTTCGTGTCGAGCCAGCCGACCGAGGCGAGGATGCGCCGCGCCTCGGCCGGGTCGAACGGAACGGGGGGAACATCGGGGTTGTACGCCCACTGATCGGGAGTGAACGGACCGGTCACGACCCGCGCCGTGCCGCCGTAGAGCCCGGTGATCACCGACTTGAGGTCCGTGCACATCGTCAGCGCGCGCCGAACGCGTTTGTCGCTGAAGAGCGGGTTGCGGCCGTTCCAGGCGATGAAGTTGTAGCCGAGCGTGTAAAAGCGGCGGAACTCGAACCTCTTCGCCAGCTCCGGCCGGGTACTCTCGTTCTTCCAGACGTCGGAGCTGATCATCGTCTCGTCGATGTCGCCCCGCTTGAGGGCGTTCCACGCCGTCGTGCCGTCGACGATCACTTTGAAGACGACGGTCCGGATGTGGGGCCGCTCGCCCCAGAAATCGTCACGCCTCTCCACGACGATCTCCTTCCCCGGCTCGCGTCTGACGAGACGATAGGGACCTGTGCCGACGGCGCGCGACGTGAAGTCGTTCCGGAAATCGCCCTTGCCGTAGACGTGCTCGGGCACGACGAGGAGATCGTTGAAGCGGATCATCTGCGACGCCAGCACTTCCTTGAACGCGATGGCGATGGTCCGTTCGTCGACGATCCGCGTGCGGGCCAGGTCGAGTTGTTCGAAACCGGAGGCGATCTGTACCGCCTCGGTGCGGGGATCGGCGATCTTCCTGACCGTGAAGAGGACGTCGGCGGCGCGGACCGGCTTCCCGTCCGCGAACGTCGCTTTCTCGTTGATGTGAAACGTGTAGACGCGGCCGTCGTCGGACACCTCCCACCGGTCCGCCAGTCCCGGCGCGACCTCCAGCTTCTCGTCGAAGTGCACCATCGGCGTGAAGAGATAGAAGGCGACCAGCCGGTCGTAGTCGCTCGAGGAGAGGATCGGATTGAGGGTGGTGACGTCCGACTCGAGACGCCGGACGAGGGTGCCGCCGTCTCGCGGAGTGTCGTCGGCCCGCGCCGCGGGAGGGGGAGGTGCCGGAGCTTCCCGGCGCGCACACGACAGGGCCAGCAGGACCGCTGCGAGGAGCGTCAGGCACCGCTTCACAGCGCCGATTATAGGCGCGGGGACTACTGAATCGTGATCGACTCGGTGGCGACGTTGTAGAAGGCGTCGACGGCGCGGACGATCACGAATTTCCCGCTGACCGCGCTCCGCTTCAGACGATACGTCTCGCTGCGCGAATCGGCGATGCCGTCGGCCGGCGTCAGACGCAGCCACTTCTGCGCATCGACGGAGTACTCCACCTTCCCGATGGTCGACAGCCGGTCACTGACCCGGACCACGACGTCCTCTCCCTCGGGAGCGATGCTGATCGAGGGAGAACTGTTGTCGACCTGGAACTCGATCCCCTCTTTCGTGTCGGTCAGCGGCATCTCGGGATTGTCCTGGGCATCCGAGGCGACGAGGCGGAGCTGGTATGTACCGTCGGGAAGTTGCGACGTGTCGAAGTTCATCTGCGTTTCATCGAGATTGTCGCGGAGACGGAGCCACCGCTCGCTTCCCTTCATCCGGAAGCTGACCGAGTAGCGGAGTGCGTCGCCATTCTCGTCGCGCGCGCGCCAGGTGATGGTGCGGTATCCCTTGCGGAACGCGCGCTTCCCCTGCTGTTCCTTCTCGCGCGGCGGCTCGAGGCTGCTGAAGATGCCGTGCTCGTCGGGGTTGGTCGCCTCGACGACCTGGGGCGAGGCCGGATAGGCCGAGCTGATGAAGATCACCGCCGGCTCCTGCACGCTCACCGCCTCGATCGCCGGTGCGACGTTCCGATTGATGAAGGCGACCGACACCCCGTCGATCGCGATGTCGTCCGACGGCCTGACCACCGAAAGCTTCCATTGCAGGTAGCGTGCGGGGGGGGCGTCGACGTTTCCTTCGAGCCGCGTCGACGGCTGCGACCAGTTGCTCCACGTTCCGTCCGGCGTGCGCGTGTTGCCGCTGCGGAACGAAATCGCCACGCTCCCCTCGGCAACGTGATTCGGCTCGATCCGGTACTGTCCGAAGCGGGAGAAGCGCTCCACGTCCCTGACCGCCGACCGGTACTCGGCCGCCGCCGTCCGACCGTTGTCGAGCCGGTAGACCGCGCCGCTGTTCGTCGTGGTCACCACCATCGGCTCGCTCCCCGAGATCGAGACGATCTGCTTCTCGGGCACCGTTCCGATCAGCGCGATCTCGTCGTCGCGGAACGAGTAGATTCTTCCCTGCGGCCCCGTGGCAAGAACGATCCCTCCGGCCGGACTCGACGCGATCGCGTAGATCATCTCCCGTTCGAACTTCCGCGCCACTTCGACAAAACCGTCCGGGTGGATGCGATACAGCTCGGCGCTCCCTCCCTCCGAAGGGCCGGGCGCCTCTTCGAACGAGAAGCTGACCTCCACCTTCGAGGATGGCTGCTCGCTCTCCTTCTTCTGCTGCTCCTGCGACGACGAGGAAGAGGAGCCGCCGCTGCCCGCCGCCGGCTGCTGCGGCTTCGCCGTTCGCGGCGGTGCCGATGTCGGAAGGACGCTGGTCGCCCCCGCGGCCCAGGCGATGCCGCCGGCGTCGACATGAATCGCGGAGATCTCGTTCATCGACGCGTCGTAGAGAGCGCGCGCGGCGCCGTCCGGCCGGATCGCGTAGATCCTCCCCTGCCCCGAACCGCCCGCCAGGATCGTCCCGTCCTTCCGCACGGCCAGCGAGCGGATGTGCGTTTCCGGTGCGTCGAAGAGGAGTCTCCCCTCCCCTTTCGGAGAGATGCGGAACAGCTTTCCCTCCACACCGGTGGCGACGAGCAGATCGTCGCCGACAGGATGAAGGGCCCAGATGTACGCCTGACCGGGATCGTGAAAGTCCGATGCCCTGCCGGTTTCGGGATCGATCCGGTAGACCTTTCCGTTCGGCGAGGTACCGGCGTAGAGCGCTCCGTCGCGGAACGCGAGCGCGTAGACCTCCGGCTCCGGCGCCGTGTGGATCAGCTTCAGCTCCGAACCCCGCAGCCGGTAGATCTTCCCTTCGTTGCCCGTGCCGAAGAAGCGGTCGCCGTTCGGCGCCGTCACCTGGGAGAGGACGAACGGATCGGTGAACGATGTGATTTTCTTCACCGCCGGAGCCGACCGAAGCTCGCCTCGGGAGGTCACCGCGAGACCCTCGATCTCGCCGGCGAGGAAGTCGTCGGCCGTCGTCACCCGCCAGAACTGCGGCGCGACGGCGAAGGCAGGAGCCGAGAGCAGAGTCAGAACGAAGGCTAGACGAATGCGCATGCAGGAACCTTTGGAACGAACCGCGGACCGGCAAAAGGCAAGATATTGATGAAACACTACACTAGAGTGTCGGTTTCACTTCGATGTCGATCTTCAGCGCGCCGTCGACGATGTAGTCGAGCGGCCGCGCCTGATGGCCGGCGGGATGGTACTTCACCACCGCCTGCGGACCGTTGGACGTGTCGCCGCTGACGACCGCCCGCATCGTCGGCGGAAGGCTGGGGAGATAGACGCCGGCGGTCACCGCCCCCTCTCCGGTCGTGTAGAGCCCGACCGTCAGGTCGGTCGAGGGACGGAGGCGCCGAAGCACCGTCAGCACCTGATCGAGCGTGCGCGGGCTTGGCGGGATGAGGGAGAAGTCGACCGAGTTCATGAACGACCCGCTGCCGACCAGCAGATGGGCCGGGCCGGGCGTCTGCTCGTCGGGGATGCGGACGTCGAACGTCTCGACGAACGGCTCCCCGCGGAAAGGCTTGAGAACGGCACGGACGCGGATCGTGTCGCCCGGCGAAATCCGGCCGCGCTCGGGCGTCTCCACCGACGCCTCGAGCAGTTTGGCGATGCGCAGCCTGTCGTCGTGCCGCAGCCGCACTTTGAAGCTCTCGATCGGCGCGTTGCGAAACTCGTTCGACATCAGATAGCCGGACACGATCGCCAGATAGGCCGGAATCGCCTGACGCGCCTGCGTGCCCGCCCATCCTTCGCGCAGGAGGATCGGCTCGTAGCCCTCGATGCGGATCTCCGACTCGAGGAGCACCGTCCGCTCGCCGGCCGCACGCTGCACGTTCGCGATCACGCTGTCGGCCGCCATCGCCAGCAGCAGCGGCGAGAGCTGCGTGTGGCGCACGAGATTGACGCGATACGTTTTGGGGACTCCCGTTCCCTCGACCGTCACCTCGAGCGGGATCATCTCCGCGCGCTCGCCGACCACTCCCATGATGCCGGTGGCGCGGTCCTGTCGCAGCGCCCCGACCACGCGCCCGGTGTTGGCGAACTTGAACGACGTGGCGAGGCTCGGCATGACCGTCACGATCTCCGACTTCGCCATCGGAAAGCTGATCGGCCCCATGTCGAGAAACGGATGCCCGAAGGCGTAGACGCGGTTTCCGTCGATGTGCGTCACCGTCCCGGTGGCTGCGACGGTGAAATCGCCGTTGACGAGAACCGCGCCGATCGGATCACCCGGCTGGAATGGTTCCGCAGCGGCGCCGCTCTCCTCCCCCGCCTCGGCCGCCGCCCCGCTCGGGACGGCGACGAAGTTCATCGCATCGAGAACCTTTCCGAAGCGGGCGAGTGTCTCCGGTTCGAAGCTCGAGAGCGAGAGCGGGATGGCGATCGGCCGCGCGCCGCTGATCGTCGTCGCCGGGCGCGGAGCGGCCGAAGAGAGGAGACGTTCGAACAACGGCTCCGGTTCCGATCGAGCGAGCGCGCCGAGGAACTCCGTGGCGGTCATCCGCGGCGACGCCGACGCGACCTCCGGGCCCTGCTGATCGACGCTGGCCAGCTTCAGCATCTGTTCGATCGGCGTGATTCCCGCCACCGGCTCCCGCGCGAACTGCCAGGCGAACGCGAGCGCACCGATGACCTTCCCGTCGACGATCACGGGTGAGCCGCTCATCCCGGCGATCACGCCGGCCCGCCTAACGATCGGCGAGTCGACGCGGGCGAGAATGATGTCGAGACCGGGGCCGACGTTGTGCAGCACGCCGAGGATCTCCACGTCGAACTTCTCGACGCGGTTTCCTTCGAAGACCGTCAGGCCGTGGCCCTTCATCCCCTTCCGCACCTGCGAGAGAGGCATCGTTTCCGACGCAGGCGCGCCCGAGGCGGCAGCCGTCAGGACGGCGAGAGAGAGACTGATGAGCCGGAGCAGCCGCACGGCAGAAGTAACACCCTCCCCGCTGCAGGCATTTCGGCGCGGCACGAATGTCCCTTCTGCACGCGGCGTGCGCGCTCTATTCGTAACGGAGCGCTTCGATCGGATCGAGTTTCGACGCTTTGGCCGCCGGATAGATGCCAAAGATGATCCCGAGAAATGCGCAGAAACCGAAGGCGAGAAGAATCGCCCAGACGGGAGTGTGAACGGGGGGGAGATCGACGAACTTCTTCAGCCCAAGACGGGCGGCGCTGGCCAGGAGGTATCCTCCGGCGATCCCGATCGCCCCTCCCAGTCCCGAGAGCGCCATCGCCTCGATGAGGAACTGCATGAGAACGTCCTGCCTCCGGGCTCCGATGGCCTTGCGGATGCCGATCTCGCGCGTCCGTTCGGTCACCGACACGAGCATGATGTTCATGATCCCGATCCCGCCGACGAGAAGCGCGATGCCGACGACCGCCGCCATGATGAGCGTCGTGTTCGTCAGGATCGTGGAGATGGTCTTCATGATGTCTTCCTGCGCCACGATCCGGAAGTCGTCGCGCTCTCCCTTTTTCAGCCGGTGGCGCGTTCGGAGAATCTCCTTGACCTGCTCCTTCGCCAGATCGATGTCGGCGCCACTCTCGATCTGAAAGGCCAGGATCAGGTATTTCATGTTCTCCGAACCATAGAGCGCGGCCGCAGTCGAAAAGGGGATCAGAATCAGATCGTCGCGGTCCTGTCCGAACGACCCCCCCTTCTTCTCGAGCACGCCGACGACGGTGAAGCCGTTGCCGTCGATCTGGATCTGCTTTCCGATCGGCTCGGCACCGAGACCGAGCTTGCGCACCACCTCCAGCCCGACAATGCAGACGCGTTTCTTGGCCTCGACGTCCAGCGGCGTGAAGAAGCGGCCGCGGTCGACCCAGTGATTGACGACCTCCTGATAGGCATCGTTGACCGCGTACATCTGCACGCGATGGCGCAGCGACCCGTTCTTCGTCTCGGCGTTGCGGATGTAGAAGGGGGTGAAGTGTCCGATCGACGTCGTGCCCCGGCGCACCGCCTCCGCGTCCTCGATCGTCAGCTCCGGCATCTTCTGGAGGAACGGGTTCCGCTCCTCTCCCGGGTCGGGATAGACCTCGATGAAGTTCGACCCGATCTCGCGGAGGTCGGCCGAGATCTTGTACTGCATTCCCTGCACGAGCGACACGACCGCGATCACGGAGGCCACCCCGATCATCACGCCCAGCACCGTCAGGAACGACCGGAGCTTGTTGGCCCAGATGGCGCGGAGGGCGATTCGGAGGTTCTCGAGAAACATCAGGCCCCCGGCACGGCGCGCGGGAACGGGCGCTTCGATGAAACCTCGCCGACGCCCGCGACGGACCGCATTGCGCGTTCCGACGAGGCCGGGTTCCCGAACTCGTGGGTCGTGCTCATGCCTGAAGTCTCAATCGACGATCCTTCCGTCGCGAAGGTGAATGACCCTCTTCGCCTCCCGCGCCACGTCGTCTTCATGGGTGACCAGGATGATCGAATTGCCGCGGGTGTGGAGATCGCGGAAGAGGTCGAGAATCTCGCGGCCGGTCTGGGAGTCGAGGTTGCCCGTCGGCTCGTCGGCGAGCAGCAGCGACGGACGGTTCACGAGGGCGCGGGCGATGGCGACGCGCTGACGCTGCCCTCCCGACAGCTCGTTGGGCTGATGGTGCATGCGGTCTCCCAGGCCGACCGCCACCAGCGCTTCCTCGGCGAGCGCACGCCTCTCGCTGCGCGGAACCTTTGCGTAGATGAGCGGCAGCTCGACGTTCTGCAGCGCGGTCGTCCGCGCCAGAAGATTGAACGTCTGGAAGACGAAGCCGATCTTCCGGTTGCGGATGGCCGCCAGCTCGTCGTCGCTCATCGACTCGACCGGTACGCCGTCGAGGAGATACCGCCCCGACGTCGGCCGGTCGAGACAACCGATGATGTTCATCAGCGTCGACTTGCCGGAACCGGACGGACCCATGATGGCGACGTACTCTCCCGCTTCGATGACCAGATCGATGCCGCGAAGGGCGTGGATCTCCTGCGGGCCGAGCTGATAGACGCGCGTCAGCTCGTGCATCTCGATCAGATGGTCGCGGGCGGGGAGCGGTTCTGCAGCGCTCATCACGGCTCCTTCTTCTTTTCGTCGTCCTCGTCCGAACCGCTCTTCGGCTTCTCTTTGGTCAGCTCCACCGGGTCGCCGTCGTACAGCTTCTTCAGCGTCCGGAACGGCCCGGTGATGACGAGGTCGCCTTCCCTGATGCCGGAGAGGATCGCCACGTGCGTGGTGTCGGAGATGCCGGTCGTGACCTCGACCTGCTTCGCTTTGCCGTCACGGACGAGAAAGACGTACTTTTTCTTCGGCGCGCTCTCGTCTTCCTCGTCGCCCTTCTTCGCGCCCGGCACGCGCTCGACGACGCTCTGGATCGGCACGGCCACCGCGCTCGCGGTATTGGTGACGATCGAGACCTGCGCCGTCATCCCGGGGCGGAGGTTTTCGTCGGGGGCGTCGAGGCTCACCTTGACCTTGAAGTAGCGGATCCCGGAGCCGACGCCCTGCCTGACGGCGGCCGAACTTCCGATCTCGACCACCCGTCCCGAGTACTCCTTGCCGGGAATCGCATCGATCTTCACCCGTGCCGGCTGCCCCGTCCGGATCCCGACGACTTCCGTCTCCCCCACCTCGGCTGCGACGAGGATTTCCGAAAGGTCGGCAATCACGGCGATGACCGACGCCGGGTTGTTCATCGTTCCGGTGACGACGACCTCACCTTCGTGGGCGTTGAGCTGCACGACCTTTCCGTCGATCGGCGAGACGATCGTGGTGCGGGAGAGGTCTTCCTCCGCCTGACGCAGGCTGGCCGCCGCCTGCCGCACCCCCTCCTCGGCGGATGCCAGAGCGGCACGCGCCGTCTCGTACTCGAGACGCGCCTGCTCCCAGAGCTGCTGTGCCTCGATTCCCTGCTCGCGCAGGCTGGCCGCACGCCGGAAAGCCAGCTCGGCGGTGGCGAGGGCGATTCGCGCGCGCTGGACCTCGATGCGGCGGTTCGCCAGCTCGGCGCGCATCCGGTCGCGCTGGGCGATGAAGGCCGGCTTCTCCAGCTCGACCAGTTTCTGTCCCCGCCTGACCGTGTCGCCCTCCCGGAAGTAGAGCCGCTCGATCTTTCCGATGACGTGCGCGCTGATGTTGACTTTCAGCCGCGGGTCGACTTCCCCGGGTGCGCTGACGACCGCCTCGATCTTCCGAACCTTCGCCGGCTCGGCGTAGACCTTCTCCCCTTTCGACCCTCCCCCGCGGATGCTGGCAATGACGATGACGGCGAGCAGCAACGCGGCTGCGGCGATGATCCAGCGCTGCCGCGTCACGACGATTTGATCCGCATGGCCTGCATCGCCGCCCCTCCCACTTTGAACAGGAGCATGACCAGCCAGAGGCTGACGACGATCGCGGCCGATTTCGCCCGCGAACACTTCGAGATCGCGGCGAACCCGATCACGAACAGCACGAGCGTCCAGATGGTGAAGACGTCGACCGACGAAAGGATCGCGAAGGCGACCGGCCGTGTGTCGAAATCGACGAGGAACGCCAGGTTCGACCTCACGGGATTCTGCAGTTCCGCCATTGTGACGGACCTCCGCGAGCTGAACACGGCCGTGGCGATGATGCCCTTGATCAGCATCGGCAGCCAGGAGTAGAGCGTCACGGAAAAGGCCTGTTTGTAGGTTCCCTCTCCGCCGAAGAGCCGGAACGCAATCGAGAGAACTCCGGCGATGACCGCGAACATGATCAGGGAGAAGAGCGGTGAGGCGTAGGCGAGCACCTTCCACAGATTCGCCATGAAACGGAGACTGCGCTCGGCCTGCTCGGGCGGGAGGCCGGCGGCCTGGGGGTTGGCCTCCATCGCCTCACGCGCGACCGCGGTGAAGTCGACCGTCCGCGCGACGATGATCCCGGTGACGAACGAAAGGCCGAGGATCAACAGCAGCGGGACGAGAACGTCGGGGCGCCGCGCAATCGACTCGAACGTCTCGCCCGGCGACGTCAGCACGCCGCCGAAGCGCCGGAGCGCACTCGGCTTCGGCTCGGACGCCGGGGAGGGCTGCAGGGGACCGGCGTCGGTCATGCTCATTGCTTCGGTTCCTCCTGGCGGTTCCCGTAGTGGAGCCAGCGAAGGCGAGTGTATCCCGAAAAAAGCGTCGGTTCCGTGGCCCGCTCCGGCTCATCGACGGTGATGCCGCGGAACTCCAGAAGATCGCCGACGGCGCGGTGATAGGCGGCCAGCGCCTTGTTGTATCCGACGAGCGCGGCGATCTCGCGCGCGCGGGCATCGGAGAGCTGCTGCTGCACCTGCAGCACCTGGAAGTTCGTGGTCAGGCCGTTTTCGTAGCGCTTCCGCTCGGCCTCGAGGTTCTGCTCGGCCGCCTCACGCGCCGTGCGGGATGCGGCGATTTCCTTCGATGCGGTGTCGATGGCGCGGGCGAAGTTTCGCACTTCCACCGCGATCGACTGGCGCATCTGCTCTTCCTCCGTGCGCGCCCGCGTGAGATCGAGTTCGGCCCGGCGCGCCTCCGCCCGTGCTCCGATGTTCAGAACCGGAATGCCGAGATTCACCCCCACGCTCCATGAGGGGAACTCGTTCTCGAACACCTGACGAACGGCGTGGGTATAGCCGGTGGAACGAAGACCTGTGGGCCGGCCGGTGATCGGATCGACCGGAGACGTCCTGCCGGCCAGGCCGGCCGCGCTGTAGTCGAGCGCGAGATCGACACGTGGAAGGACCTGATTGCGCGCGTAGAGGTGTTCGACGCGCCGGATGTCGATGGAATGTTCGAGCTGCTTGATCTCCGGGCGCAGCTCGAACGCGCGCGCCACGGCCTGCTCGGCGTCGACTTCGAACGGCGTATAGACGACGCGTTCGTTCGGGATGATCGGGCGGTTCCACTCCGAAGGGGGAAGGTTCATGAGGGCGCGGAGGCGGTCCTCCGCGTCACGTACGTTGGCAACGGCGCGGATGAGCTGCTCTTCCGTGGTGGCGATCTGAACGCGCGGCTGGAGGATGTCGAGCGGCGCCGAGGCGCCGACATCGATCCGGATCTGCGTGATGCGGGCCTGGTCGCGGGCCAGGAAGAGCGCCTCCTTCACCACGTCGACGTACTGCCTTGCGTAGACCAGGTCGAGATACGCCTGTTCGACGCGATGGACCGAATCGAGAAGAACGGAACGGAACTGCTCGCGGCTGATTCCGAGGTTGTTCCGGGCGATCGTGATCCCGCGCCGCGTGATGTCGACGCCGAAGTTGCGCATCAGCGGCTGCGTGAAGTTCACTCCGAGGCCGCTGCGATAGGCGGGACTGACGAGAGTGAACCCGCCGACCGTCGTCACCCGGGAGTTGCTCCAGTCGACGCGATACGTTCCGCCCGTCGGAATCGTCTGCTGCACGCCGAAATTGGCGACCGCGCTGCGGCTCCCCGATGATTGAAAGCTGCTGATGACGGGGTTCTCGGTGTCGTTGTGGGCGATCGTCCCGCTGGTGAACCAGTCGAACACGCCGTACGAACCGCGGAGGCTCTCGCTCGACATCGTGTAGTCGAAGCGCTCGAGCTGCACTCCGAGGTTCTGCCGCACGGCGGCCTTGATGGCCTCGTCGAGGGTGAGCCGGAGCGCGTTCGGATCGTCGAGATCGCGATCGGTGTCCGCCGTCGCGGGCTCGACGGCGCGCTGCACCGGCGCAGGCTGGGACACCTGTGCGAGCGCGGCGGGCATCCCAGCCAGCGCCAGACAGAAGATCGAAAGGAACCGGCGAACGGTCATGAAAACATCCTCCTAGACAGCCTCTAGTACGTACCGGCGGTGAGAGAGTTGCGTGGGCCCCGGCCGATTTCCGGAGCGTGATTCTAACGTTGCCGCGGCCCTGCCGCGCGTTACGCGATCGTGTCAGAGCAACCGCATCTGCGGCGAGCCAGAAACTCCGCCCGCGGCGCCCGCCGCCGCGCCTCCGCGGCGAAGCCTCCGCAACCGTGCGCCCGGCGACGCCGGTCGGGCGCCGCTCACGAGCGTCGAGACGGATCTCGCCCCTGCGATGCGGAGGGATCGAGTGGAAGATCGAGCCGGCACGGGAGGAAGTCGACGCGAGCGATCACGGGCCCGTTCCGACGGGAGCGCCGGCGAAGTGGCACGCCGCAAAATGCCCCGGCTGGTACTCCACCAGAGGTGGAACGACGTCCCTGCAGACGGGAAACTGCGCGATCGGGCAGCGGGTGTGAAACACGCACCCCCCCGGCGGGTCGAGCGGCGTCGGGATGTCGCCTTTCAGAATGATCCGCGTCTTCTTCACCGCGGGGTCGGGAAGGGGCACCGCAGAAAGGAGCGCTTTCGTGTAGGGGTGAAGCGGCGACTCGTAGAGTGCCTCGCGGCCGGCGAGCTCCATCACTTTGCCGAGATACATGACGGCGACGCGGGTGGAGATGTGCTCGACCACCGAGAGGTCGTGCGCGATGAAGAGATACGTCAGCCCCAGCTCGTCCTGCAGGTCCTGGAGAAGATTGACGACCTGCGCCTGCACCGAGACATCGAGCGC
>DATLYG010000240.1:0-2062 GCA_035574985.1 Thermoanaerobaculia bacterium
TCGCCGCGTGCAGGGTCATCAGCGTCACGCCCTTCTGCGACTCGTAGCGATCGAGGTCGGTCATCAGCGTCAGCGAGTCGAGGTAGTCGGCGAGCGCCGCCGACGGGTTCTGCTCGGTGAATTCGCGCGCGGAGTTGATCAGTTCCTCGATGTTTTCCAGCCGCGACTCGTCCTGCACGTCGCGCGACTCCTGCAGCATCCGCCGGTAACCGGTGCGCAGCAGCAGATAGTCGAGCAGCTCGGGGACGGGATGCGACGCCGCCCGCTGGAGGTCGTGCACGATCTCGCGAAATTCGCGCACCGCCTTCGACGCGCGAGCCGGGAGAAACGACAGATCGCCCTCGATCACCGTCCAGAGCGAGACGTTCTGCTCGCGCGCCTTCTGGTCGAGCGCCGCCACGGTCGTGTCGCCGATTCCGCGCGAGGGCACGTTGATCACCCGTTCGATCGACGGCGTGTCGTGCGGCCGGATGGCGAGGCGGAGGAACGCCAGGACGTCCTTGATCTCCGCCCGCTCGTAGAACTTCACTCCGCCGACGACCGAGTAGGGGATGTTCGCCCGCAGCAGCTCTTCTTCGAACGGCCGCGACTGCGCGTTCGTCCGGAAGAGCACGGCGAACTCCGGGAGCGGATGTTTCGAGCGGAGGGCGACGATCGTGTCGATCACGAACCGCGCTTCCTCCCGGTCGTCGCTGCACGACACCACGCGCACCGGCTCGCCCGCTCCCGCGTCGGTGAAGAGCTTCTTCCCCTTCCGCTCGATGTTGTTCGCCACGACGCCGGTCGCCGCGTCGAGGATGTTGCCCGTCGAACGGTAGTTCTGCTCGAGCTTCACGATCTTCGCGCCCGGGAAGTCGTGCTCGAAGTTGAGGATGTTGCGGATGTTCGCGCCGCGGAAGCGGTAGATCGACTGGTCCTCGTCGCCGACCGCGACGACGTTGCCTTCCTTTCCTGCCAGGAGCTTGATCAGAGCGTACTGCGCCTTGTTCGTGTCCTGGTACTCGTCGATCAGCAGGTGGCGGAAACGGTCGTGCAGCTCGCTGCGGATGTCGTCGTTCTGTTCGAGCAGCTCGACGTACCTGCCGATCAGATCGTCGAAGTCCATCGCGTCGAATTCGCGAAGGCGCTTCTGATAGAGGCGGTAGATTTCGGCCACGCGCGCGCCGAAGAAGTCGAGGTTTTCCTTCTCGTACTGCACCGGCCCGATCAGCTCGTTCTTCGCGTTCGAGATCCGCGTGAGGACCGAGCGCGGAGGAAAGGCGTCGTCGTTCACGTTCAGCTCCCGCATGCAGCGGCGGACCAGCGTCAACTGGTCGGACGTGTCGTAGACGGCGAACGACCGGGTGAACCCGAGACGGTCGGCGTAGCGGCGAAGCATGCGGAGCGACGTCGCGTGAAAGGTACCGATCCAGGGACGGGCGCCGATGTGGGGGACGAGTTGCGAGACGCGGCCGAGCATCTCGGCGGCCGCCTTGTTCGTGAACGTGACGGCGAGGATGTTCGACGGATGCACGCCGCGTTCGCCGATCAGCCAGGCGATGCGGTACGTGATGACCCGCGTCTTTCCCGAGCCGGCACCGGCGAGGACGAGGAGCGGGCCGTCGCCGTGCGTGACGGCCTCGCGTTGCTGGGGATTGAGTCCGGAGAGATCGATCATCGATTCTGGATTGTAGATTCTCGATTCGCGCCGGAGGGAACCGGATCCCTCCAGATTGGCCGCTGCATTGTGCACCCCACAACGGCCCCGTCGGTTGCGACGTTTCCCGAATCTCGTCGAGCGACGGGTCGAGGGGAATCACCCTCCGCCGTCCGACGTCCCGAAACACGAACGACCCTTCTGGATTGCGGCGCCTCGGCGCCGCTCTCGAACGCGGCGCCTTGGCGCCGCGAGGGGGGTGGTGTCGCGCAGGTAAGTGATGTACTGCAGAGCGCAGGGAAGCGACACGTACGGCAGAGCGGCGCCGAGGCGCCGCACTCGTGCGCCCGAAAGCGCATCTGAACAGGAGGTGAGAGACCTCTCAACCAAACGCTCGACTGGTTGAAAGCCGACCGCAACTGCGTC
>DATLYG010000241.1:0-6986 GCA_035574985.1 Thermoanaerobaculia bacterium
GCGGTCAAGCTCGTGATCGACTGACCTTCAGGAAGAGACCGCCCGCCGGTCGGGGCCGGAATCGGTCGTCGCCGGCGTCGCGGGAACCACCGCCCCTCCCGCGACCGACCGCAGAAGCGCGACGTAGATGCTGAGCGAACGCTCCGCGACCCACAATGGTGCGAGGAAACAGAGCCACAGCGGGAAGATCCGGGCGGCCCTCCCGCGCCCGAATGCGGCGACGGCCGTCACGATCGAGCCGGCGAGTGCCGCGTAGAGCGCCGCCAGCGTCAGTCCGCCGGAGAGGGCGAACAAGAGCCCGGCGGGGATCACGGCAAGGAACGCCGCGGCGCGAAACGGGTGGTCGAGATCTCCGGCTGCGAGGGCCGCTCGCGATCCCGCCCATGATCGCCAATCCGGCGTGAGGCGCCGGACGAAGACGTCGGTGGCGACGAATGTCTCTGCGGCCGCCGCCAGCTCCGGGCCGACCGGCGCGCTGCCCGCGGGAAGGGCCAGCAGACCGCGGAACCCTCGCAGGGCCGTCCGGCGGCAGCCGATCGTCGCCGTCCGCCGGGGGGTGTTCTCCATGCCGCGCTCGACGAGAATGCCCGCCGCGTCGATGCCGCTCCACCACCGGTCCGCCTCGATGGACTCCTGCGGCCGGACCACTTCGTGGATCTCCAGCAGCAGCGTCATGGAACGGATTTCGTCGGCGCCGTACCGCATGTCCTCGGCCGCGACGATGATCTTCTCGCAGCTCGCCATTCGCGCGGCCAGGCGCATCTCCATCGCGGGGAGGGAGACGGCGACGTGCCGTGAAACCCAGCGGAGCACCCTCTGGTTGTGCGCGAAGACGTCGGGGGGCGAGGCGTCGAGCACCACCGTCTCGCAGCCTTCCACGGTCAGGTCCGACAGATAACTCGCCAGAGCGTGGAGCCGCTCGTTCGAAACGGTCTCGTGCCGGATCGGCACCACGTAAGAGCAGCGCGGCGGAACCGCTCGACGTCTCGTCATGTCCGCCGTGGGAGAAAAGCGAGTGCTGTGCCATACTTCGCGGCGATCGGTCCCAGATTGATGTTGCCTGCCGGTGCCAGGATCGGCCACTACGAGGTCATCGCTCCGCTCGGCGCGGGCGGCATGGGCGAGGTCTACCGTGCCCGCGACACGCGCCTCAAGCGCGAGGTCGCGCTCAAGATTCTTCCCACCGCGCTGGTCGGCGATCCCGACCGGATGCGCCGATTCGAACAGGAGGCGATGGCGGCGGGAATGCTCAATCATCCGAACGTCCTCACCGTCTTCGACGTCGGATCGCACGAAGGGACGCCGTTCATCATTTCCGAGCTGCTCGAGGGCTCGCGCCTCCGCGACCACATGCTCCATCACCTTCCGTCGAAGACCGCCATCGAGTTCGCCGTGCAGATCGCCAACGGCCTCGCCGCGGCGCACGAGAAGGGAATCGTCCACCGCGACCTCAAGCCGGAAAACGTCTTCGTTCTCGCCGACGGCCGCCTGAAGCTTCTCGATTTCGGCCTGGTCAAGCTTCTTCAGCCGGAGTTCGATTCCGACGAGACGAACACGCAGGCCCACGGCGCGACGAATCCCGGCATCGTCGTCGGCACGGTCGGCTACATGTCGCCCGAGCAGGTACGCGGCGACGCGGTCGATCACCGCTCCGACATCTTCTCGCTCGGCGTGATCCTCTACGAGATGATCAGCGGCTCGCAGCCGTTCCGCCGCGAGTCGTCGGTCGAGACGATGAACGCCGTCATCCACGACGAGCCTCCGTCGGTGGCCGACGTCCATCCGGCGATCGCCCGCGTGATCCGTCACGCGATGGAGAAGAACCCCGCGAACCGCTTCCAGTCGGCGAAGGACCTCGCCTTCGCACTCGACGCCGTCGGCAGCAGCGACTCCCTCCCCTCCCTCGGCGGAAAGAAGCGTCCCGCTCCGAAGAAGGCCGAGGCGGCGGCGCCGCAGATGCCGCTCTACCGGCGCATGACGTTCCGCCGCGGGTTCATCATGAGCGCGCGTTTCGCCCCCGACGGCTCGGTCGTTTACGGCGCCGCCTGGGAGGACCATCCGCTCGAGATCTTCTCCTCGTATCAGACCGGGCCCGAGGCGCGGCCGCTCGCGCTGCACGACGCGGACATCCTGTCGGTGTCGTCGACCGGAGAGCTGGCCATCTCGCTGGGCCGGAGATTCATCGGCGTCGGCTATGCGACGACCGGCACGCTGGCGCGCGTGCCCCTCGCCGGCGGCGCCCCCCGGCGCGTCTGCCAGGACGTCCAGGAAGCGCAGTGGACGGCGGACGGAAAGAACTTCCTCGTCATCCGCCGCATCGAGGGCTTCTACCGGATCGAGTCGCCGATCGGGAACGTCATCTACAGGACGCCCCGCTGGATCAGCCGGGCGCGCTTCTCGCCGAAGGAAGATCTGATCGCCTTCATCGAGCATCCCGTCTGGGGCGACGACGCCGGTACGGTGATCATCATCAACCGGGAAGGGGGGCAGATCGTCCGCGGCACCGAGACGTGGAACAGCACCTCCGGGCTCGCCTGGACTCCGAAGGGCGACGAGGTGTGGTTCACCGGCGAGGCGATCGGGAAGGGCCGGGGGCGCGACGTCATGAGCCTCAGCGTCACCGGCAGGGAACGCGTCGTCCTCCCCGTTCCGGGGCGGCTGACGCTGCACGACATCAGCTCCGACGGCCGTGTCCTCCTCGCCATCGAGAACGGCCGGCGCGAAGCGGTCGTGGGACACATCGGCGAGCCGCAGGAGCGCAATCTCTCCTGGTTCGACTGGTCGCGGCTCTCCGGCATCAGCCACGACGGAACGTTCATCGTCTTCGAAGAACAGGCCGCGGGCGTGCAGGGGCAGAACACGGTGTTCATCCGGACCACCGACGGCGCTCCCGCCGTCCGCATCGTCGAGGGACGCGCACGCGGCAACCCGATTTCGGTCGACGGCGAGTGGCTCGCCGTCGCGATTGGACAGCCTCCGCACATCGAACTCGTCGCCACCGGCGTCGGCGAGCCGGCGATCGTCAAATGCCAGCTCGACGAGTTCTTCGGCTGGCAGTTCTTCCCCGACGGAAAGCGCCTGCTGATCCTCGGCAACCGCTCCGGTCAGTCGAAGCAGCTCTTCGAAGTCGCCGTCGACGGCGACGGAACGCCGAGACCCCTCGCCGGCGACATCCCCCTCTCCGGTTCCTTCGCGCTGTCGCACGACGGAAAGACGATCGCAGCGGGCTCGGACAACCGGGTCATGCTGATTCCGGTCGACGGCAGCGAACCGCGCGCCGCTGCGGGATGCGGTGCGGGCGACATTCCGCTCGAATGGAGCGATGACGATCGCGCGATCTTCGTCTCACAGCGCGGGCAGGCGTCGCTGAAAGTCCACCGCGTCGACGTCACCAGCGGGGAGCGTCGCGAGTGGGTCACCATCGATCCCGACGATCCTGCCGGCATCCTCGACATCATGCCCGTCCACATCACTCCCGACGGCCAGACCTACGCCTACGGCTACCGGCGCCTCCTCTCCGATCTCTACATCGTGACGGGGCTGTTGTAAATCAGGCGAGGAGGCGAGGAGGCGAAGCGGGCACCGACAAACAATCGCCCTCTCGCCTCCTCGCCCTCCCGCCGCCCCTCGCCCTTTGGCATTGCAATTGCCGAGGTTGCCGGCTGTGAAAATCTGGCCCGGCCATCCCTACCCCCTCGGCGCGACGTATGACGGCGCCGGGACGAACTTCTCCCTCTTCTCCGAGGTCGCCAGCCGCGTCGAACTCTGCCTGTTCGACGAAAAGGGGGACGAGACGCGGTTCGACCTTCCGGAGATGACTGCGTTCTGCTGGCACGGCTATCTCCCGAACGTCGGCCCCGGCCAGCGTTACGGCTTCCGCGTTCACGGGCCCTGGGACCCCAACGCCGGGCACCGCTGCAACCCCAGCAAGCTCCTGCTCGATCCTTACGGCAAGGCCTTCACCGGACAGGTCGAGTGGCACGAGGCGGTGTTTCCCTACCACTTCGACCGGCCGGACGACTCCCGGAACGATCTCGACAGCGCGCCGTACATGCCGAAGTCGATCGTCATCAACCCCTTCTTCGACTGGGCGAACGACCGCCACCCGCGCACGCCGTGGCACGAGACGGTCATCTACGAGGTGCACGTCAGGGGATTCACGAAGCGGCATCCCGACATCCCCGAGGCGCTGCGCGGCACGTACGCCGGACTCTCCCATCCGGCAGCCATCCGCCATCTCAGGAGTCTTGGCGTCACGGCGGTCGAACTTCTCCCCTGCCATCAGTTCATCCACGACAAGTTCCTGCTCGACCGCGGTCTGCGCAACTACTGGGGCTACAACTCCATCGGCTACCTCGCCGCGCACAACGAGTACTCCGCGTCCGGAGAACTGGGCCAGCAGGTGCAGGAATTCAAGCAGATGGTGAAGACGCTGCACGAGGAAGGAATCGAGGTCATCCTCGACGTCGTCTACAACCACACTGCCGAGGGGAACCACCTCGGGCCCGTGCTGTCGTTCAAAGGCATCGACAACGCCGCGTACTATCGTCTCGTCCCCGGCCAGGAGAAGTACTACATGGACTACACCGGCACGGGGAACAGCCTCAACATGCGGCACCCGCACGTGCTGCAGCTCATCATGGATTCGCTGCGATACTGGCATCACACGATGCACGTCGACGGTTTCCGCTTCGACCTCGCCGCGACGCTCGCCCGCGAACTGCACGACGTCGACCGCCTCTCCGCCTTCTTCGACATCATCCAGCAGGACCCGCTGATCAGCCAGGTCAAGCTGATCGCCGAACCGTGGGACCTCGGCGAAGGGGGCTACCAGGTCGGCAACTTCCCTCCCCTCTGGTCGGAGTGGAACGGCAAGTATCGCGACACGGTGCGCGACTCCTGGCGCGGGGCCGACTCGACCATCGACGATCTCGCCAGCCGGCTGACCGGAAGCTCCGATCTCTACGCCGTCACGGGACGCCGCCCCTACGCCAGCATCAATTTCATCACCGCGCACGACGGCTTCACGCTGCGCGATCTCGTCTCGTACAACGACAAGCAGAACGACGCGAACGGCGAGAACAACGCCGACGGCACGAACGACAACCGGTCGTGGAACTGCGGCGTGGAGGGACCTACCGACCGCCGGGACGTCGCGGAACTGCGGGCCCGACAGCAGCGGAACTTCCTCACCACCCTCCTCGTCTCACAAGGCGTTCCGATGATTCTCGGCGGTGACGAGATCGGGCGGACGCAGAACGGGAACAACAACGCCTACTGCCAGGACAACGAGATCTCATGGTTCGACTGGGAGAACGCAGACGAGGAACTCTTCGCCTTCGTCAGCCGGCTGATTCAGTTCCGGATGGACCACCCCGTCTTCCGGCGCCGCCGCTGGTTCGTGGGACGTCCGTTGCGCGGGGCCGACGTCGGCGACATCGGATGGTTCCGGCCCGACGGCACGGAAATGACCGAGCAGGACTGGCAGAGCGGCTTCGCCCGCAGCCTCGGCGTCTTTCTCAACGGACGGGCGATTCCGACTCCCGACAGCCGCGGAGAACCGATCGTCGACGACAGCTTCTATCTGCTGTTCAACGCGCACTGGGAGCCGATCCCTTTTCGCCTTCCGAAAGGACCGTGGGGCGACCGGTGGGTGAAGGTGATCGACACGAACGACCCGGTACCCGATCTGCGCGGCAACGATCCGCTCGCCGCGGGCGAGACGATCGTCGTTCCGGCTCACGCGATGATGGTTCTCCGCCGGGAGGAGTAGAGACGGAACAGGCCGGTCCCTTCCATCGTTCACCATGGGCGTGAAGAAGCATCTTCTCGAGGCCGTGACGCTCGTCGCCGCCGCCGTGATCTGCGCTCTGGTCGCAAACGCCCTCGCCTCGAATCAGAGAAAACTCGCCCTGGTCGGTGACTATCCCAACGCACTGCGAGTGCCCGCCGCGCAGGTGGCAACGCCAGCGGTCCCCGCTCCGCGCACGGAGCTGGCACCACCGGTGACGCCAACCGAAACCGCGGACCCGGCGCCGGCGGTGACCACGACGGTCGCGACCGCGACGCAGGGGACCGCGACGCAGGCGACCGCGAAACCGGTCGGGACGGCACCGAAGGTCGCGCCGGCCGCAACGGCCGCACCGGGGATCCCGATCGAACGCTTTCAGCCCCATCCCGACCGACCGTATGTGGAGATTTCCTACTACGACGTCGCCGCGCTCCACGCCGCCGGCGCGCTCTTCCTCGACGCGCGGCGGACCTCCGTCTACGAAGAGGGTCACATCGCCGGAGCGCGCCCGTTCTCGGTCTGGGAAGGAGACATCGACCAGAAGATCGCCGCGCTGTTCGAGGAGCGGAGCGATCCCCGCGAGCAGGCGGAGCCGATCGTCGTCTACTGCTCCGGCGGCGCCTGCGAGGACTCGCACATGCTCGCCACGAAACTATGGGGCGTGCAGTTCAACAACGTATACGTCTATAAAGACGGCTTCCCTGACTGGCAGAAACGCGGCGGCCCGGTGAGGAGCGGACCGCGCCCGTAGAGAAATGCGCGCGAATCTTCTTGCCCATCCTTGGCTGACGGTGCGCGTGCAGATCGCGCTCGGGGTCTTCTTCGTCGCCGCGGCGCTGCCGAAGATCGTCGATCCCCCCGGCTTCGCCCACATGATCTACAACTACCGGCTCGTTCCGGGGCCGCTGGTCAACCTCATGGCCCTCGTTCTCCCCTGGATCGAGCTTCTCGCCGGCCTCGGGCTGGTTCTCGGCATCTGGAAGGAAACCTCGCGAACCATCATCGCGGCGATGCTGGTGACCTTCATCGTCGCCATCGCCGTCAATCTGGCGCGCGGCAACGCCATCGACTGCGGCTGCTTCAGCATCGCCGACGCGGGCAAGACGCGCGAGGAGCAGTTCCGCGACATGTGGATGGTGATCGTGCGCGACATCGGGATGCTGCTGATGTGCGCCCAGCTCTGGTGGGCCTCCCG
>DATLYG010000242.1:0-3693 GCA_035574985.1 Thermoanaerobaculia bacterium
CGCGGCGAAGGGGCTCGAGTTCCGGGTCGTCTTTCTCGCCGGGATGGAGGAGGGGATCCTCCCGCACTCGCAGTCGATGGAACGGAACGAGGACCTGGAGGAGGAACGGCGCCTCTGCTACGTCGGCATGACGCGGGCGCGCGAGCAGCTCTACTGCCTTCACTCGCTCGAGCGCCGGCTGCACGGCAAGTTCCGCGAGCAGAGCCCGTCGCCGTTTCTCGACGAGATCCCGACGTCGGCGCGCGAGGAGGTGCGGCTGGCGTCGCGGCGGTACGTCCCGGAGCAGCCGTCGTGGCGCGAGCGACCGGTGAACCGCCCCGCCGGTGCGCCGGAGTCGGCGAAGTCGGTCTTCTCGTTCTTCCAGAACGCGCCGGTGCAGTTCAACCCCGAGGCGATCCGCGCCGCGAAGCCGGCCCAGGGGGCGTCGTCAGGGATGGAGCTCAAGCGGGGCGCGCGCGTCCGCCACGACCAGTTCGGCGAGGGAACGATCCTGACGATGGAAGGAAGCGGCCCCGACGCCAAGCTCACCGTCTACTTCGACCGCGCCGGCTCGAAGAAGTTCATCGCCAGATACGCGAAGCTGACGCGGATCCGTTAGGCGGCCGCATTCCGACGCGCCTCCACCGGAACGGACGAAATTCGAGGAGCGGGAGATCGGCGCCGCATGGCATTGCATGCGCGGCGATCGGGATGTCGGCGATCCGCGCAAGTCGCGCCGTACGGGAGCGAGCGGGCGGAGCGCACTTTCGCACCACGCCACTCCCGTGCCGAACCTCCGCGACGCGCGCCTACGACTGCTTCGCCGCCCGCCGGCGGCGCTGGTGGAGGCGGTCGATGAGCTTCGTCGTGGAACGCACCTGTTCGAGGATTTTCTCCTCGAGGCCGGCGCCTTTCGTCTTGAAGCTCTTGGCCTTGCGGAAGACGGCGCGGGCGCGCTCCTTCTGGCCGCTCTCGAGGAGCGCCATGCCGAGGTGCATGAGGTTCGTCGCGGTCGGGCCGAGGTCGGCCGACTTGCTGAGGAAGTCGACGGCGTTGCGGAAGTCGCGCCGCTTGAAGTAGACCCAGCCCAGCGCGGCGAGCGGGAACTGCTTCAGCTCCTTCGGCGAGTAGCGGAGCGCGAGCTGCGCGCTCTCGAGCGCCTCGTCGAGATTCTCCCCCTGCTCGGCGAGGTTGTAGGCCTTCTCGTAGTAGGCGATCGCCTTCGCGTAGTTCGAGGTGTAGTCGCGCAGCATTTCCTCGAGCGCGCGGTTGGCGTCCTTGTAGTTCCCCTCCGCGCGCAGCGCCTCGACCAGCGTCGTGTACGCCGCCGCCGCCACGACCTCGGTCGGGCGGTGCTTCAGGATCCGCCGCGCCACCGCGATCGCCTCGGCGTTCATGTCGAGATGCGAACAGAGGAGCGCGTACGGGAGGAGGATGTTGACGTTCTCCGGATCGCCGTCGGCCGCGCGTCGATAGTGGTCGAGCGCCCCGGCGTAGTCGCCGTTGCTGACGAGCGACTCCGCCTCGCGCAGCTCGTCGGCCGCGGGCCCCTCGACCGGAACGTGTCCCGAGATCCCTTCGTAGATCCGGACCGCCTGCTGGTACTCCATCTTGTTTGGGTTGAGTTCGAGCGCCTCCTCGAAGCACTGGATGGCCTTCCGGTTCCAGTTGCGGTCGAGGTAGCAGAGGCCGAGGTGGTAGATCGCCTCCTCGTACTCGGGGTCGAGCTTGATCGCGCTCTGGAACGAGCGGATCGACCGCTCGAGCTGTCCCTTCTCGTAGAAGATCGTGCCGAGGAGGTAGAACGCCTGCGGGATGGCCTCGATCTCGACCGCCTTCTCGAGGAACTTCTGCGCGCGGAGGAGCTTTCCCTGTCGCGCGTAGATCGCGCCTAACGAGAAGTACGGGAGGAACGACTCCTGCGAGATCTGGATGGCGCGGCGGAGCCACCGCTCCGCTCCCTTGAGGTCCTGCCGCTCGTGCAGCAGCACGCCGTAGAAAACGGCGGCGTCGAAGTGGTCGGGCTGTACCTCGAGCGTCCGCTCCAGATACTGCTTGGCACGGTCGAGGTTCCCGTCGTTGAAGAACATCTCGCCGAGGAAGAACGACAACTCGTAGTTGTCGCGGTCGAGCTTGAAGGCCTCTTCGAGCGCCTTGATGCCGCGATCGGGATCGAAGGCGTCGATCGCCGACTCGGCGTCGACCAGCAGCTCGAGAAAGCGCTCCCGCTTGTCGCCGCGGAAGAGCGACATGATGCGGTCCTTCCGCTCGGTGAAGCGCTGCTTCTTTTCCAGAGCGAGCATCTGCTCGCCCATCTTCGACTCCCACAGCTCGACCAGTTCGTCGGCGGAAACGACGTTCTTCTTCTCGAGGAGTTCCTTGACCGAGAGCAGCCCGGTCTGGTTGATGAAGATCGCCCGCTCGTGCTTCTGCACCGCATCGACGACACTGCGGAGCGTTTCCGCGGTGCGCTTGACGATCTCCTCGATGGCGGAAATGCGCTCGAGCAGGTGCTCGTCGAGCGAGACGTCTTCCTCTTCCTCGTAGTCCTCGATCTCGTCCTCTTCGAACGAGCTGACGCCCGACAGCACGAGCAGTTTGTGCTGGCAGCGGAAGCAGAATTCCCGCTCGTCCTCGTTGAAAGCACCGCAGGTCTGGCAGAGCATGGCGTTTGGTACGTGCTTATAACGCG
This sequence comes from Thermoanaerobaculia bacterium, assembly GCA_035574985.1. Classification (GTDB taxonomy): domain Bacteria; phylum Acidobacteriota; class Thermoanaerobaculia; order Gp7-AA8; family Gp7-AA8; genus DATLYG01. The sequence goes on from DATLYG010000242.1 coordinate 2,672, forward strand.
CGGAGACGGCTGCTGTCATCCCGCGCGCGTTGCGAGGGAGTGCGGGCGGCCTCGCGCGTCAATACTGGTAGAAGCCGCGCCCGCTCTTTCTCCCGAGCCATCCGGCGTCGACCATCTTCACCAGCAGCGGGCAGGGGCGGTATTTCGGATCGCCGAATCCCTCTTCCAGCACCCGCAGAATGGCGAGACAGACGTCGAGCCCGATGAAGTCGGCGAGCGTGAGAGGGCCCATCGGGTGATTCATCCCCAGCTTCATCACGCCGTCGATGGCCTCGGCGGTGGCAACGCCCTCGTAGAGCGCGAAGATCGCCTCGTTGATCATCGGCATGAGCACGCGATTGGAGATGAAGCCGGGATAGTCGTTGACCTCGATCGGCGTTTTCCCCATCCGCTTCGCGAGGTCCTCCACGCGACGCCAGGTCTCGTCGGACGTGGCGATGCCGCGGATGACCTCCACGAGCTGCATGACCGGCACCGGATTCATGAAGTGCATCCCGATCACCTTGTCGGGGCGCCGGGTCGACGCGGCGATCTTCGTGATGGAGATCGACGAGGTGTTCGAAGCGAGGATGCATTCCGGGCGGGTGATGCGGTCGAGTTTCTCGAAGAGTTGCGCCTTCGCCGCGGCGTTCTCGATGATCGCTTCGATGACGATGTCGGCGGCGGCGATCGTCTGGACGTCGGTGGTCGGGCGGATGCGTGCGAGCACCGCCTCCTTCTCACCGGCGGCCATCTTTCCCTTGTCGACGGCGCGCTGGAGATTGGCCGAGATGGTGCCGAGGGCGCGGTCGAGGATGCTCTGCTCGACGTCGACGAGCGTGACGTCGAAGCCGGCCGCGGCGGCGGTGTGGGCGATGCCGTTGCCCATCGTTCCGGCACCGATGACGACGATGTGGTTCATGGAAATGCCCCCTGGACAGTCGATTTCGCCGGGACTCTAACGCAGTTTGCAGGCTTCGGGGACCGGGGCGTAAGATCCAATGCCGGCCATGGCGAAGTGCTTCATGTGCGGATCGGCGGTC
>DATLYG010000243.1:0-2345 GCA_035574985.1 Thermoanaerobaculia bacterium
AGGCGGGCGTGTCCGCAGGAAGGCGCCCCGTCACGAGCAGAGGAATCGCGTAGCGAAAGAGCGGATCGTGGATCGTTCGCGACGGCAGCGGATTCACCGACGTGACGACGAAGTTGAACGCCATCGAGATCGCTGCCAGCGCGACGAAGAGCGGACGCATGACATCCGCGCCCGACAACATCGTGACGGCGAGAAACGGCACGACCGGAAGCATGTAGCGCGGCCCGATCGCTGATCCACCCTCCCAATTGTTGAACGAGGCGTTCACGAGCAGAAAGGAAAGGAACACTCCCGCGATCACGGCCAGCTCGCGCAGCATGATGCGCCGGCGAATCATCACGATCGCTCCGGCGATGGCGTAGATCAGAACCGGGGAGAGAAACAGAAGTCCGCGATGACGGGAGATCAGAAGGGCCGTGGCGACGTCCCATCGCGGCGCGATGAACACCCCGAGCCATGCTCCCGTCGTCTTGAACACACCGCTCGTCGCCTCGACCGCCGTCCGGAACGGGCCGCCGAAGCAGATCGTCTGGTAGACCAGCAGAAATGCCACGAACGGCAGCCCGCCCCCAAGCATCCAACCGAGACGCCGCAGGCGATCACCCGAAGGAAACCATGCCGCCGCCGAGATGATCGCGGCCGCCGGCAGTACGGCGTAGTTGCAGACCACCGCTGCGCTTGCGAGGGCCGCGGTCAGGCAGGGACGGTCCATTCGCGTGAAGCTCCAGAAGAGAAAGAGAGCGGCAGGCACATGCGCAAAGAAGACCGTCGAATAGGCAAAGACGTACGTGCCGAAGGCGGTGATCAGCGCAATGGCGAGCGAACGCCCGGGCGAAGCGCCCATCCGCCGGGCGTAGGAAAAGAGAATGGCCATCAGGGCCGCGCCGCTCCCCGCGCAGACGGCGACCGTGCAGAGCCACATGTTGAACGTCGTCGCTGCAAACGAGTCGATGTCGATTCCCATTGCGCGCTCGATCCCGTATGCGGCGGCGTAGGGAATGACTCCGAGGAGCGAGAGACCGGGCGCCTTGTTGGCGTACGTCCGTCCGTCGTGGAAGGAGACGTCGTAGGTGTTTGTGCGGTAAGCGTCGATCGCGAAGGTACCGCGCTCGACGATCGCGCGCGTCAGGTCGAAGCTGGCGTTCTGGTTCCAGCCGCCGCCGCCGAAGAAATACGCGTAAGAGACGAAGGTGAGAACGAAGAGACCGACGGCGATCCGGCGGTCGGGATCGATCACACCGCGATCTCCCTCACGTCGCCTTCGATGATGAGTTCCGGCTCGGTCAACTCCTGCACCTGCGCAGGCGTCACGCCCGGGGCGACCTCGACGAGCTTCAGGCCGCGGTCGGTGACGTCGAGCACGCAGTAATCGGTGATGATGCGATCGACCACGCCGACGCCCGTGAGCGGGAGAGTGCACTTCTTCAGGATCTTTTTCTCCCCCTTCTTCGTGACGTGCTCCATCGTCACGACGACCCGTTTCGCTCCGGCGACCAGATCCATCGCCCCGCCCATCCCCTTCACCATCGCGCCCGGGACCATCCAGTTGGCGAGATCGCCGTTCTCGGCCACCTGCATGGCGCCGAGGATCGACAGATCGATCTTCCCCCCGCGGATCATGGCAAAGGAGTCGGCGGAGGAAAAGAACGAGGCTCCGGGAAGCACGGTCACCGTCTGCTTGCCGGCGTTGATCAGGTCGGGGTCGACTTCTTCCTCGCGCGGGAAGGGCCCGAGCCCCAGAATCCCGTTCTCGGACTGCAGAATCACCTCCATCCCGGCGGGGATGTAGTTTGCGACGAGCGTCGGCATCCCGATGCCGAGGTTGACGTAGAACCCGTCACGAAGCTCTTTTGCGGCGCGTTGGACGATTTGTTCTCTGTTGAGTGGCATGTTCGTAGTCGTCAGTGATCCGTGATCACTTCCTCACCGTTCTCTGCTCGATCCTCTTCTCTCGCGGAGCAACGATCAGGCGATGCACGTAGATGCCGGGTGTGTGGATGCAGTCGGGGTCGAGCTGGCCCACTTCCACCAGTTCTTCGACCTCGGCGATGCAGATCTTCCCGGCGGTCGCGGCCATCGGATTGAAGTTCCGGGCGCTCTTGCGGTAGACCAGATTGCCGAGGCGGTCGCCTTTCCAGGCAGCGACGAGCGAGAAATCGCCGACGATGCCCCGCTCCATCACGTACATCTTCCCGTCGAACTCGCGCGTCTCCTTCCCTTCGGCGACGACCGTGCCGAAGCCGGCGGGCGTGAAGAAGGCCGGGATCCCGGCCCCGCCGGCGCGCATTCGCTCGGCGAGCGTCCCCTGCGGCACGAACTCCACCTCCAGCTCGCCGGAAAGAAAC
>DATLYG010000244.1:0-15315 GCA_035574985.1 Thermoanaerobaculia bacterium
GGAAGAATCCCCGGAATCACCCCCGCCGCGATCGCCATCCTGCGCCTCCATCTCCGCCGGCGGCCGAACGCGGCGTAGGCAGCCCCATGGACGCTCGCTTCGAGATCTACAGGCGCGAGCTGCTGCGGTGGAACGAGAAGATCAACCTGATCGGCCCGGAGGCGCGGGCGCATCTCGACGAGCACATCGCCGAGGCGGTTGCCGCGGCGGGGATCGTGCGGCCATCGGGGGAGGTGCTCGACGTCGGCAGCGGGGGAGGCCTCCCTGCGATCCCGATGGCCATCGTCTCGCCGGCGGCGCACTTTCACCTGGTCGAGGCCGATCAGAAAAAGTGGGCGTTTCTCAAGCATGCCGTGCGCGAGTGTGGTTTGAGCGCTCTCGTCTGGGGTGATAGATTGGCGGCCGTTCTGAGGCGGCTGCCCTCGGACCTCCGCTTCTCTCTCGTCACCTCGCGTGCGGTGGGACGTCCGGAAGAATGGGTGCCGTCGCTGAAGGAACATCTCGCTCCCGGAGCACGCGTCGCCCTCTTCCAGAGCACTCCCGAGGTACCGGCGATCGCCGGGTTTGCGGCCGGAGAGGTGTCGCGGCTCCCGCGCGGGCGGGACAACTACCTCGTAACGCTGATGTTCCACGTGGAACCATGACGAAGATCGTCTCGCTCGCGAATCAGAAAGGTGGGGTCGGGAAGACGACGACGGCCATCAACCTCGGGGCGTCGCTCGCGGCGTGCGAGCGGAAGGTCCTGCTGGTCGACCTCGATCCGCAGGCGAACGCCACCTCGGGCGTCGGGCTGCCGAAGAACGAAGTGCGGTCGATGTACTCGGTGCTGACCGACGGGGCGGGCATCGGCGGCATCATCCGGGCGACCGAAATCCCGACCCTTCACATCGCCCCTTCGTCGGTCGATCTCGTCGGCTTCGAAGTCGAAACGGGCGACGTCGAGGACCGCGAACATCGCCTCCGCCGCGCGCTCGGCGAGGTCGCCCCGGCGTACGACTACATCCTCATCGACTCTCCCCCGTCGCTCGGTCTGCTGACCGTCAACGGGTTGACCGCGGCCGACTCGGTGCTCGTCCCGATGCAGTGCGAGTACTTCGCACTCGAGGGTGTCTCGCAGCTCCTGACGACGATCGATCGCGTCCGCGACGCGCTCAACCCGCTCCTCGACATCGAAGGGATCGTCCTGACGATGTACGACGACCGGATGAACCTCGCGCGCCAGGTCGCCGAAGAGGTACGGAGCCACTTCGGCGAGAAGGTCTACGAGACGGTGATCCCGCGCAACGTCCGTCTGGGAGAGGCGCCGTCGTTCGGCAAACCGATTATCCTTTACGACATTCGCTCGCGCGGCAGCGAGGCCTACATCCATCTCGCGAAGGAGTTCATCCGACGCGCGGAGCGGTCGACGGGATCGACATGAGCACGAAGAAAGTTCTCGGCCGCGGTCTTGGTGCGCTCATCCCGGGCAAGGTCGAACCTCCCCTCGCGCCGGCGCAGGGAGGCGTGAACGAGATCCCGATCGATCAGATCGCGCCGAATCCGTATCAGCCGCGCAAGGTCTTCAACGAGGCCTCGATCGAGGAGCTGACCCGGAGCGTGAGGCAGCACGGCATCGTGCAGCCGCTCGTGGTGGCGCGTGCGGGTGACCGCTACAAGCTGATCGCGGGCGAGCGCCGTTTCCGCGCGGCGCAACGCGCGGGACTGCGCACCGTTCCGGCGGTGATCAAGGAGGCGGTCGCCGCGGGCGACGAGCTGCAGATCGCGCTCATCGAGAACATCCAGCGCGAGGACCTCAACCCGATCGAGGAAGCGCAGGCGTACCACCAGCTTCACGAGGAGTTCGGGCTGACGCAGGAGGAGATCTCGCGCCGGGTGGGGAAGGAGCGATCGACGGTTGCGAATTTCCTCCGGCTGCTGAAACTGCCGGATAGCGTGAAAAAACTCCTTGCACAAGGCCGCCTTTCCATGGGTCATGCGCGGGCTCTCCTGGCGATCGATTCGCCGAAGAAACAGGAGCAGCTCGCCGAGCGGGTCGTCCGTCGCGATCTGAGCGTGCGTCAGACGGAGATGCTGGCCGCCGAGCGCTCGCCCCGTTCGGGCGAGAAGAAGGAGAAGGAGAAGGACGTATTCACGCGTGACGCGGAGGAGCGGCTCACGCGCGCGCTGCGCACGAAAGTCGAGATCGACCGCAAGAGGCGCGGAGGGGTGATCCACATTCGCTTCGCCAGCGAAGACGATCTCATTCGAATCTACGACGAGTTGACCGGGAGACGACGATGAAAGGCAAGAGCGGTGAACTGAACGGGTTTCTCGACCGCGGCTCCTCCTTCAAGGGAGAGCTGGAGTTCGAGGACACGATGCGCATCGACGGGAAATTCAACGGGCGCATCACCTCGAAGAACGAGCTGATCGTCGGCGATGCGGCCGTCATCGAGGGCGACATTCACGTGGGACGCTGCGCCATCAGCGGCACGGTCATCGGAAAGATCGTGACCAGCCAGCGCGTGGAGATTCACCGCAACGGCAGGGTTTATGCCGACATCGACACGCCGGCGCTCATCATCGAAGAGGGGGCCATCTTCCAGGGCAACTGTGTCATGGGGGACAAGCGCGCGGCGAACGTGACGAACATCACCGCGAAGGCGTGAGCCAGCCGCGCAGCCGCGCCACCAGCACGATCGCCTCGGGGATCGTGTACTCGTCCTCCGGGCCCAGCTCGTCTTCCCACTGAAGGTCCCACGCCGCCCGCTCCTTCTCTTCGTCCGATGCCGCCGTGAAGTTCAGATCGCAGATGTCGCCGAGGAAGGTCGCGCCGTTGCGCAGCGGGAGCCCGAAGGTGCGGCAGACGAGCGGGCGCTCCTCGTAGATCAGGCATGCGCCGCTGCCGTCGAGATTCGGGCAGGGTGTCGCGGCGGTCCGGTCGAAGAAGGCCTCCTTCTCTTCGGGCGTGCATTCGCGGAGGTCGGGGTGCTGCGATGCCTCGACGATCTCCACGGCGCGACGGATGATCATCTTCCGCCGCATCGGGTGAAGCCGCGCCAGCCCTTCGGCGATCAGAGGGATGTCGGCCGAGCCGATCTCGAACAGGCCGTGGCAGCAGAGCGAACAGCCGCGTCCGCAGCGGAGGTTCTGCGGCTGCGTCCGGGCCACCTCGTCGAAAAACCGGCCGGCCCGCGCGAGGATGTCGTGGTAGGTGGGATCGGTCGCCACGCCGGGGAGAACCGCAGGGGTGACAACGTTCTTTCCCTGTGGTATACAACCGCGGCTTCGGGGTTGGCGTGCAAGTCGGCCCGCCGCCGCCCTCCCGAGCCGTCCCGCTGCAACTGAGGAAAATGAACATCTTCCCCGATCTCTCTCTGTTCGCGATCGTGGCGATCTTCGTACTCCAGTACATGGTCGTGCGGAGGTTCTTCCTCCGTCCGATCAACGCCGTCCTCGAGGCGCGCGAGCAGGAGACGAAGACGGCGGACGCGCTCTATGAACAGGCGATGGCGCGCCTCGACGCGGCGACCGCCGAGATGGAGGCGCGCCTCCATGCCGCCAAGCGGGAGGCCGCCGCCATCCGCGATCGTTTCCGCGCCGAGGCGGCCGCCCAGCGCCAGGCCATCGTGGAGAAGACTCAGGAAGAAGCGCGGAGGCTCGTCGCCGCGGCCGAGGCGAAGCTGCAGGCGGACGTCGCCGCCGCGCGCGAGACGATCGCGCGCGAGGCGGAAGCGCTGGCCAGAATGGCTGCCGAGCAGATCCTGGAGAGGGCGGTCTGATGCGCGGACGGCATCTGCTCGCGGCCCTGCTGACCGTGGCGCTCGCCCTTCCGCTCTTCGCGGTGTCGGAAGGGGGCGGAGAAGCTCACGGTCCGCACTGGTTCTGGAAGCTGCTCAATACCGTTCTCTTCTTCGGAGTTCTCTGGTGGGCGCTCCGGAAGCCGGTGGCGAAGGCACTGGCGGAACGCGCCGAGGCGATCCGCAGGGCCGCGGAGGAAGCGCGGGCCCGCCGCCAGAAATCGGAGCAGATCGCGACGGAAATCGAGGCGCGGCTGGCGAAGATCGACGAAGAGATCGCAGCGATCCACCAGCGGGCGCAGCAGGACGGCGAGCGCCAGCGGCGCGAACTGATCGCGGCCGCGGAGATGGAGGCGGCGAAGATCCTTCAGGCCGCCCGCAACGAAATCGACAACCGGCTCAAGCACGCGCGGCAGGAACTGACCGAATATGCCGGACAGCTCGCCGCCGACCGTGCCAGGGCGATCCTCGAGCAGCGCATCACCGACGACGACCGCGTCCGGCTCTTCCGCAAAGGGCTGCGTGAAGTCGAGGAGGTACAGTCGTGAGGATCCGCCGCTTCGCCCGCCCCTACGCCAGGGCCATCATGGACGTCGCCGCTTCGCCGGAGAAGGCGAACGCGATCCGCGCCGAGCTGCAGCGCTACGAAGAGGTGCGGAAGGCGTCGCGCGAGCTGCAGGAGGTCTACGCCAACCCGGGCATCGACGCCGGGACGAAGATCGCCATCACGCGGAAGCTGGCCGAGCGGATGGGTCTTTCGGAGCTGGCGGTGCGCGTTCTCGAGGTGCTGATCCGCAACCACCGCATCAACCAGCTGGAGGCGATCGTCGCCGCGCTGGCGGCGTATGTGAACGAGGCGCTCGGCATCGCCGTGGCCGAGGTGCGGACGGCGAAGCCGCTGAGCGACGAGGAAGTGCGCGACCTCTCGAAGACTCTCGAGAAGCGCACCGGCAGGAAGGTCGACGTTCGGGTGACGACGGACCCGGCGCTGATCGGCGGGTTCGTGGCGCGGATCGGGAGCGAAATCTACGACGCCTCGGTCGTTGGCAGGATCGAACGTTTTCGCGAATCATTAAGCTAGCTTTTTTTCGTACTCAAAAAACGGAGACGATATGGCTGCCGATTTGAGAGCAGAAGAAATCACAGAAATTATTCGTCAGCAATTAACCGGCATCGGCCGAGGCGTCGACGTCTCCGAGGTGGGCACCGTGATGTCGGTCGGCGACGGCATCGCCCGCGTCTACGGGCTGGAGCGCGTCATGGCGGGCGAGCTCGTGCAGTTTCCGCACGACGTGTCGGGCCTCGCCCTGAACCTCGAGGAGGACTCGGTCGGCGTGGTGCTCCTCGGCGAGTCGCAGGCCATCCGCGAAGGCGACGAATGCAAGCGGACGGGGCGCATCATGTCGGTCCCCGTGGGACCGGCGATGATCGGACGCGTGGTCAATCCGCTGGGCGTTCCGGTCGATGGCCGAGGTCCGGTCAACGCCACCGAGTACTACCCGATCGAGCGCATCGCGCCGGGGGTGGTCGACCGCAAGCCGGTGAAGGAACCTCTCCAGACCGGCCTGAAGGCGATCGACTCGATGATCCCCATCGGACGCGGTCAGCGCGAGCTGATCATCGGCGACCGCCAGACGGGGAAGACGGCCATCGCCATCGACACGATCATCAATCAGAAAGGGAAGGACGTCGTCTGCATCTACGTGGCGGTCGGCCAGAAGAAGTCGACCGTCGCGCAGGTGGTCAAGACCCTCGAGGACGCCGGAGCGATGGAGTACACGATCGTGGTGACGGCGTCGGCCTCCGAGCCCGCCCCGCTGCAGTATCTCGCCCCGTACGGCGGCTGCGCGATGGGGGAGTACTTCCTCTACAACGGCAAGCACGCCCTCTGCATCTACGACGATCTGTCGAAGCATGCGCAGGCGTACCGGGAGATTTCGCTGCTGCTCCGCCGCCCGCCCGGCCGTGAGGCGTATCCGGGTGACGTCTTCTATCTCCACTCCCGCCTTCTGGAGCGGGCGGCGAAGCTGAACGACGAGAAGGGGGGCGGCTCGCTGACCGCGCTTCCGGTGATCGAGACGCAGGCCGGCGACGTGTCGGCCTACATCCCCACGAACGTCATTTCGATCACCGACGGGCAGATCTATCTGGAGACGGACCTGTTCCATTCGGGCGTCCGTCCGGCGGTCAACGTCGGACTGTCGGTCTCGCGCGTGGGAGGCTCGGCGCAGATCCGTTCGATGCGGACGGTCGCGGGAACGCTGCGGCTCGACCTGGCGCAGTACCGCGAGCTGGCGGCCTTCGCCCAGTTCGGTTCCGATCTCGACAAGGTGACGCAGGCGCAGCTCAACCGCGGCCGCCGGCTGGTGGAGATTCTCAAGCAGGGACAGTATCAGCCGATGCGGGTCGGTCTTCAGGTCGCATCGGTGTTCGCCGGCACGCAGGGATTTCTCGACAATCTGAAGGTCGAGGCGGTCCGGCCCTTCGAGGCGGCGCTGCATCAGTGGATGAGCGACGAGCGTGCGGAGCTGATCCAGCGGCTGGAAACGTCGCCGAAGTTCGACGAGGCGCTGGCGGGCGATCTGCGCAGTGCCATCAGCGAGTTCAAGGAGAGCTGGATCCGCGACCACGCCGAAGCGGTCGCAGGCTGACGATCCATGCCGAGCACGATCGACATCCGGCGCCGGATCCGCAGCGTCAGAAACACGCAGCAGATCACCAAGGCCATGAAGATGGTGGCGGCGGCGCGTCTGCGCCGCGCGCAGGAGCGCATCTTCGCCGCGCGGCCCTATGCGGCCGCGCTGCGGGAGGTGCTCGCGTCGGTGGCCGCCCGCGTCGACGTGGAGCACCATCCCCTGCTCGAGCAGCGCGAGGAGAAAAAGGTCCTGCTGCTCGTCATCACGGCCGACCGGGGGCTCTGCGGCGCGTTCAACGCCAACGCCATCAAGGCGGCGATGAACGCGATGAAAGATCACCGGGAATGGGAGTCGGTACAGCTCATTCCCATCGGGCGGAAGGCGAACGATTTCTTCAAGCGCCGCGCCATCCCGATCCGCCGTCAGGCGACGCAGATCTTCCAGGCGCTTTCGCTCGACACGGCCCGCGAGATCGCCTCGACGCTCATCGACGACTTCACCGCCGGTGAAGTCGACGCCGTTTACGCCGTCTTCAACGAGTACCGCTCGATCATCTCGCAGATCACGCGCCTCGAACGGCTCCTCCCCATCGAACGCGCCTGGGACGGAGAGGCGGCGGCCGTCGAATACCTCTACGAACCGACTCCCGCGGAGATCCTCAACGATCTCCTCCCGAAGCACGTCGAGTTCCAGCTCTACCGGATGCTCCTCGAGTCGGCCGCCGCAGAACAGGGCGCGCGCATGACGGCGATGGAGTCGGCCACCAAGAACGCAACCGAGATGATCGCCCACCTGACGCTGACCTACAACCGGATCCGTCAGGCGGCGATCACGAAAGAAATCATCGAAATCGTTTCCGGCGCGTCTGCACAGGAAGCGTAGCGCGCGCAACCACGGAGAAAGACATGGCAAGCGAGAAAGTGGGAAAAGTCGTCCAGGTGATCGGCCCGGCGATCGACGTGCAGTTCGAGGAAGGGCATCTTCCGCCGATCTTCACCGCGATCCGCGTCGTCGACAACCTCGAACTGGGGAAGGTCCCCATCGACGTGGTCGCCGAGGTGGCCAGCCACATCGGTGAAGGGCAGGTCCGCTGCGTGGCGATGAAACCGACCGACGGCATGGTGCGCGGCATGAAGGCCATCGACACCGGCGCGCCGATCTCGGTGCCGGTCGGGCGCGAGACGCTGGGCCGCATTCTCAACGTTCTCGGCGAGCCGGTCGACAACAAGGGCGACGTCCCGGCGAAGGAGCGGTGGGCGATTCACCGCGAGCCTCCGCGATTCGACGAGCAGTCGACCGAGATCGAGATGTTCGAGACCGGCATCAAGGTCATCGATCTCCTCGAGCCCTACACCAAGGGCGGCAAGACGGGACTGTTCGGCGGGGCGGGCGTCGGCAAGACGGTTCTGATCATGGAGTTGATCAACAACGTCGCCAAGCAGCACGGCGGCTTCTCGGTGTTCGCCGGTGTCGGCGAGCGCACTCGCGAAGGGAACGATCTCTGGCTCGAATTCGCCGAGACGGGCGTGATCGTTCCGGGGGACCCGTCGAAGTCGAAAGCGGCGCTCATCTATGGCCAGATGACCGAGCCGCCCGGCGCGCGACTCCGCGTCGGTCTGACCGGTCTGACCGTCGCCGAGTACTTCCGCGACGTGGAGAAGCAGGACGTGCTGCTCTTCATCGACAACATCTTCCGCTTCACGCAGGCGGGATCGGAAGTTTCCGCGCTGCTGGGCCGCATGCCGAGCGCGGTCGGCTACCAGCCGAATCTGGCCACGGAAATGGGTGAGCTGCAGGAGCGGATCACCTCCACGCGCACCGGCTCGATCACGTCGGTGCAGGCGATCTACGTTCCCGCCGACGACCTGACCGACCCCGCTCCCGCCACGGCGTTCGCGCACCTCGACGCGACGACGGTTCTCTCGCGCCAGATCGCCGAGCTGGGGATCTATCCGGCCGTCGATCCGCTCGCGTCGACCTCGAAGATTCTCGACCCGCGCATCCTCGGCGAGGACCATTACAACACCGCCCGCGCCGTGCAGGCCGTGCTGCAGAAATACAAGGACCTGCAGGACATCATCGCCATCCTCGGCATCGACGAACTGTCGGAAGAGGACAAGATCATCGTGGCGCGGGCGCGCAAGATCCAGCGCTTCCTCTCGCAGCCCTTCCACGTGGCCGAACAGTTCACCGGGATCAAGGGGAAGTACGTCAAGATCGCCGATACGATCCGCGGCTTCCGCGAGATCGTCGAAGGAAAGCACGACGAGGTTCCGGAGCAGGCGTTCCTGCTGCAGGGAACGATCGAGGACGTCCTCGAACGCGCCGAGCAGATGAAGCGGGAGGCCGCCTGACGCGGGTGTCATCCTGAAACCGCGGCCGCAGACCAGGTGAGGACGCATCGATGGCCGATCAACTCCCGAACAAGCTCCAGCTCACCGTCGTGACACGCGAGCGGAAGATCATCGACGCGCAGGTCGACGAGGTGGTCCTTCCCGGCAGGGAGGGGGAGCTCGGCATTCTCCCCGGTCACACGCCGCTGCTGGCGATGCTCCGGATCGGCGTGCTGCGCTACCGGACCGGGTCGGCGCTCAACCGCCTGGTGATCTCGTGGGGCTTTGCCGAGGTCCTGCCGGACCGGGTGATCGTCCTCGCCGAGCGCGGCATGCTGCCGGAGGAAGTCGATCCCGCCGCCGCGGAGAAAGACCGCATCGAGGCCGAGAAGGAGCTGGCGATCCTCTCGTCGCACGACCCCGAGTTCGCCATCGCCGAAGCGCGAGTGGAAGAGGCGGTGGCGATGATCAACCTCCACCGCTGAGCTTCGGGTTGCCGATGTCGGGGAACCGCGGTTTCCAGACGGCTTCATCCTTGCATTAAGCTGCACGGACCGGTTCCGGTGTACCGACCATCATGGAAGCCTGGCTCGAGCATTTCGCGCGCGCGAACTTCGCGCGCAGCGCGGACACGGCGCACGACCTGAAGACGCCGCTGAACGTGGCGGTACTGAATCTGGAATTGTTGCGGATGCGGCTGAAGAACCTGGCCGGCGAGGACGAGAAGGTGGCCGGTTATCTCGCCTCCATCGAGCTCGAGCTGCGCCGTCTGGCGCGGATCTTCGATGCGTTCTTCGTCAACTCCACCCCGCCGAAGAACGAGGGAGCACCGCAGGCGGTCGACGTCGCTCCCCTCTGCGAGGAGGCGGCCGGCAGCGTCGGGCTGGAGGTCGGGATCGAGCGCCCGCAGCCGGTCGTGGCGCATGCCGCGAGAATCCGTCAGGCTCTCGGGATGTTCTTCGAGGGTGCCTCCGCCCTTCTGAGACCGGAGAGCCGGAGAGCCGCGGTCGAGACGGGCGGGCGCCTGCGGCTGACGATCTCGGGAGTGCCGCGGCGCGACGACTTCGAACTGACGAAGATCTTCAAGTTCTACTACACTGACCTCTCTGGAAATCCCGACCTTGCGCTGGCGACCGCACGTCTGATTGCCGAGACGTATGGCGGTGCCGTCGAGGCCGCGGAGGAACATGGTAAGGTCGCAGTTTCGATGGAGCTGCCCCTGGGAGAGCGATGAAGCGAATCCTGATTGTCGATGACGACCGCCCGACGAGCGCCGGCATGGCCGACGTGATGGAGGAGTGGGGATACGAGCCGGAAATCGCCGAGAACGTGAAGACGGGATGGGCGGCGGTCTCGAAGCTCGTGCCCGATGTGGCGATCGTCGACCTCAAGCTGCCCGACGGATCGGGCCTCGATCTGCTCCATCGCATCAAGGAAAGCTATCCCGACGTGTCGGTCATCATCCTGACGGGCCACGCCACGGTCGATTCGGCGGTCAAGGCACTGAAGGTGGGGGCCGAGGACTACGTCACCAAGCCGGTGGATCTGCCGCGCCTTCAGGTCATTCTCAAGACCATCGAAGACAAGCAGATGATGAAGCAGGAGATCCTGGAGCTGCGGCGTCAGCTCCAGAAGATGGGAGCGTTAGGCCATCTCGTTGGCAAGTCGAAGGCCATGCAGCGGCTCTTCGAGGAAATCGAGATGGTGGCGAACACCGACGCCAACGTCTTCATCGTCGGCGAGTCGGGATCGGGGAAGGAAGTCGTGGCGAACACGATCCACTCGCTCTCGCGCCGCCGTGTCAAGCCGTTCATCGCCTTCAACTGCGGTGCGATCTCGCCGACGCTGATCGAGTCGGAGATTTTCGGGCACGAAAAGGGAGCCTTCACCAACGCCATCAAGCGCCGGGAGGGCTACTTCGAGCTGTCGAAGGGAGGCACGGTCTTCCTCGACGAAATCACCGAGATGCCGATCGAGCTGCAGGTCAAGCTCCTCCGGGTGCTGGAGGAGGGAAGGTTCCGGCGCGTGGGCGGCAACGAGGAGATCAACATCGACGCCCGCATCATCGCCGCGTCGAATCGCGACCCGCAGAAGGCCATTCAGGACGGGAAGCTGCGCGAGGACCTCTATTATCGCCTCAACGTCTTTCCGATCGAGGTTCCGCCGCTGCGCGAGCGGCTCGAGGACATTCCTCTCTTCGCCCACTTTTTCCTGCAGAAGCTCAACGAGACGGAAGAGAAGAAGGTGGAGACGATCGAGGCCGACTTCGTCGAGGCCCTCCAGCAGTACGACTGGCCCGGCAATGTGCGCGAGCTGCGGAACGTCATCAACCGCGCCTTCATCATGGCCCGCGGCAACGCTCTGACCGTCGAGTGTCTCCCCGACAAGCTGGTCGGTTCCCGCAAACGCCGCGGCCGCAACACGGTGGTCATTCCGCTCGGGCAGCCGATGGACGAGGTCGAGCGCATCGTCATCGAAGAAACGCTCAACATGACCGAAGGCGACCGGCGCAAGACCGCCGAGATCCTCGGCATCTCGTACAAGACGCTCTACAACAAGACGAAAAAGTACCGGAACGTCGGCGCCGAAGAAGAGGAATGAGCCGGTCGGTGACGCAGCTCACGCTGGCTCCCCCCGCGACGGTCTGATATTGTTCGCCGCTCCCGAACAGGACGCCTCTCCCGCGCGCCCATGATGCGCGCGCGAGGAATTTTGAGGGGTAGCCCTGCATTTGGGGCGTTCCGCAATGGCTAAGAACCTCGTCATCGTCGAGTCGCCGGCGAAAGCGAAGACGATCAACAAGTTCATCGGCAGGGACTACGTCGTGAAGGCCTCGGTCGGCCATGTCCGCGATCTGCCGAAGAGCGATCTCGGCGTCGACGAAGAAACGTTCGAGCCGACCTACGAGGTTCTCGAGGGGAAAGAGAAGGTGGTGAGCGAACTGCGCGCGGCGGCCAAAAAGGCCGACGCGGTCTACATCGCCTCCGACCCCGACCGCGAAGGGGAGGCCATCGGCTGGCACGTGATGCATCTCCTCGGGGGCGACGCGAAGAAGGTCCGCCGCATCCTCTTCCACGAGATCACGAAAAACGCGGTGCGCAGAGCCATCGAACAGCCGACCGCGATCGACATGAACAAGGTCAATGCGCAGCAGGCGCGGCGCGTGCTCGACCGCCTGGTCGGCTACAAACTCTCCCCTCTGCTGTGGGAGAAGGTCCGCCGCGGACTTTCCGCCGGGCGTGTGCAGTCGGTCGCCCTGAAGATGATCGTCGACCGCGAGGAGGAGATCAAAGCGTTCGTCCCGGTCGAGTACTGGACCTTCGCGGCCAGACTGGAGGCGGACACCCCTCCTCCCTTCGTCGCCCGGCTGACGAAGATCGAGGGAAAGAAGGCCGAGGTTCCGAACGAGGAGCGGGCGCGGACGATCGAGGCGGCGCTCAGGAGCGGGCGCTACGTCGTCGAGAGCGTGGCGCGAAAAGAGAAGAAGCAGTCTCCGGCGCCGCCGTTCATCACTTCGACCCTGCAGCGGGCCGCCTACAACCGCTTCAAGTACCCGGTGAAGCGGACGATGTCGATCGCGCAGAAGCTGTACGAAGGAAAAGACCTGGGAGGCGACCACGGGCTGGTCGGCCTGATCACCTACATGCGCACCGACTCGGTCCGCATTTCCGACGAAGCCATCGGTGAAGTGCGACGATATATTGCCACGAAATATGGTGATCATATTCTCCCCGATAAACCAAACGTTTATCGTGTCAAAAAAGCTGCTCAGGCCCAGGAGGCCCACGAGGCCATCCGCCCCACCTCTCTGGAGTTCGAGCCCGACCGCGTCAAGGACCATCTGACCCGCGAGGAGTACAACCTCTACAAGCTGATCTGGGACCGGTTCGTCGCCTCGCAGATGAAGCCGGCCCTCTTCGACGTCACCGACGTCGACATCCGGAGCGGCCCCTACACTCTGCGGGCCTCGGGCGAGGTGCTGAAGTTCCCCGGCTTCCTCGCCGTCTTCCGGGAAACGTCGGAAGAGGAGGAAGGGGAGAAACCGGAGAACGAGAAGGCATTGCCGCCGATGCACGAGGGCGACGCGCTGAAGCTGCTGGAACTCGAGACGAAGCAGAATTTCACGCAGCCTCCGCCGCGCTACACGGAGGCCACGCTGGTGAAGGCGCTCGAGGAAAACGGCATCGGCCGTCCGTCGACGTACGGGCAGATCCTGCAGACCATTCAGTCGCGCGACTACACCTACAAGCACGACGGAAAGTTCCACCCGACGCATCTCGGCGTGCTGGTGACGAAGCTCCTCCGAGCCTCCTTCGGCGACATCATCGACGAGTCGTACACGGCGCGCCTGGAGGAAGAACTCGACGAGATCGAGGAAGGGAAGCTGGAGTGGACGGCGGCGATGCGGGAGTTCGCTGAGAAGTTCAACCGCGACCTCGCCCGCGCCGGTACGGAGATGGCCGAGGTCAAGCGCACCGGCGTGGAGACCGACGAGGTGTGCGAGAAGTGCGGCGCCCCGATGGTGATCAAGTTCGGACGCTTCGGCGAGTTCCTGGCCTGCACGAACTACCCCGAGTGCCGGACCACCAAGGAGATCGCCAAAGGGGAAGCGGCGGCGGCCGACGGCGAAGAGATCGTCTGCGACAAGTGCGGCAAGCCGATGCGCCTCAAACGGTCGCGCTTCGGGCAGTTCTACGCCTGCACCGGCTACCCGGAGTGCAGGAACACCAAGGACCCGCGGCTGCTGAAGGTGAACGTGCCGTCCGAACCGCAGCCTCCCTGCGAGGTCTGCGGCAGGGAAATGGTCCTCAAGAGCGGCCGGTATGGTCCGTTCTTCAGTTGTTCCGGTTATCCGGAGTGCCGGAATATTCGAAAGCTGGGAGGAGGGAAGTCCACCCCTCCGAAACCGACCGGCGTCAAGTGCCCCCAATGCGGGGAGGGGGAACTCGTCGAGCGCCGCTCGCGACGCGGGATCTTCTACTCCTGCTCGCGTTATCCGAAGTGCGATTTCGCCGTGAACAACCGCCCGGTGCCACGCCCCTGCCCGCAATGCGGCAGTCCGTATCTGCTGGAGAAGGAGACGAAGCGGGAGGGGCAGATCGAGTACTGCGCGAACTGCGAGTACCGCGCCCCGATCGCCGCCGGCAGCGCGGCCACCGTCTCGTCCTGAGACCGGGTCCGCCGTCCCCTCGCCGTCAGGACCGTGTCTCGCCGATCGTTCGCAGGAAGTCCTGCACCGGCGGCGTGATCAGGTCGTAGTCGATCAGAAACGTGTCGTGCCCGTTCGCCGACGCCAGGCGCTCGTGGCGCACCTCCGTTCCGTGGGCGAGCATCGCCCGCTCGACGCGTTCGACCTCCGGAACGGGGAACAGCCAGTCGGTGTCGAACGAAACGAGCAGCGTTTTTCCGCGCCATCGCGCGAACGCCGCCTCCAGCGAACCGAACTTCTCCGACAGGTCCATCTCGTCCATCGCCGCCTGAACGCGGATGTACGAATTGGCGTCGTACTGAGCGGCGAACTTTCTCCCCTGGTACTCGAAGTACGAGTCGATCTCGAACTGCCGCGTGTTGCCGCGCCGCCGCCGGCCGAACTTCCGCTGCAGCGCTTCGGCCGACAGATACGTCATGTGCCCGACCATCCGCGCGATCTGCAGGCCGCGGAGCGGATCGGGGTCGTCGTAGTAGTCGCCGCCGCGGAAGCGGGCGTCACCCTCGACGATCTTCCGCCCGATGATGTGCCAGGCGATTCCCTGCACCGGCACGGCGGCACCGGTGGCCATGGCGATGATCGAGTCGGTCATCTCGGGATACATCGCAGCCCACATCAGCACCTGCATCCCGCCCAGCGAGCCGCCGGCGATGGCGCGCAGGTGTTCGATGCCGAGGTGCGCGAGGACGATCCGCTGGGCCTCGACCATGTCCTCGATCGTCGGCCAGGGATAGCGCGAACCCCACGGCCGGCCGGTGGCGGGATCGATCGAACGCGGGGCCGTCGTTCCGAACGGCGACCCCGGAAGATTCACGCAGACGACGAACCAGCGGTCGAGATCAATCCCCTTCCCGTAGCCGATCAATCCGTCCCACCATCCCGGCCGTTCCTCTTCCGAGTCGGTGTACTTCCCGGCGGCATGCGCCGAGGCGGAGAGGGCGTGGCAGACGAGGATCGCGTTCGATCTGTCGGCGTCGAGCTCGCCGAACGTCTCGTAGCGGATGGTGAAGGGAGCGATGGTCTGACCGTGCTGAAAGGTGAACCCCTCCTCCAGCAGGAGGTCCCGCGGCGGGGCGGAGACAAACGTCTTCTGAGGAAGCGACTGCCGCATCGGAGGGGCGAAGGATAGCTCACATCCGCTCCCGGCTGGCAGCTCGCAGAACGACGAACTCGCGGGCGAGGTGATCTGAGGAGGAGGGCGATTCGGGCATGACCACCTAGTGTAGTGCTTCATAAATATCTTGCCTTTTGTTGCGGCGCCGAGCGGCCAGATGCGAGGCGCCGCGACGCAGGCGATGCGGGACATCGTCGAGGAGCGGCAACGAAGCAGATGGCCGCTCGCCGCCGCAACCCGAAGG
>DATLYG010000245.1:0-4688 GCA_035574985.1 Thermoanaerobaculia bacterium
GGAAGGCGTTCGAAGGAAAGAACCGGACGAGCCTCATCGCCGCGATCGTCGATCGCGATCCGCCGCCGATCTCGACGCTGCAGCCGCTGACGCCTCCCGCGCTCGAGCATCTGATCCGGAAGTGCCTGGAGAAAGATCCCGACCGGCGGTGGCAGAGCGCGGCCGACATCGCCAGCCAGCTCCGCTGGATCTCCGACAGCGGATCGCAGGCTGGCGTCGCCGCGCCGGTGATCGTGCGAAGGAAGCACCGCGAACTCGCCGCGTGGGCACTGGCGATGGTCGCGGTGATGGCCAGCGCCGTGTTCGCGGCGCTCTGGTGGCGCGCGCAAACGCAGCCGAAGCCCCGCGTCGAGGCCTCGGTCCTCGCTCCTCCCGAACACCAGTTTGCCCACACCGGCCTCGGCGAAGGATTCGCGCTGTCGCCCGATGGAACGAAGATCGTCTTCACCGCGCGCGGCAAGGACGGTGCGGCTCGCCTCTGGCTGCGCCCGCTGCACACGGCCACCGCCCAGCCACTCACCGGGACCGAGAACGCGTACGCTCCGTTCTGGTCGCCCGACAGCAGACACGTCGCGTTCTACGGCGGCGGAAAGCTGAAGAAGATCGACACGGCCGGCGGCCCGCCGCAGACGATCTGCGACGCCAGCGGCGCTGGCGGCTATCGCGGCGGGAGCTGGTCGCGCACGGGCGTCATCGTGTTCACGCCGTCGGCGCGCGACCCGCTCTTCAAAGTGCCGGCGAACGGGGGAACACCGGTCGCGGTGACGGCCTTCGACCGCGAGCGCGGCGAGTTCACCCACCGCTACCCGCGCTTCCTCCCGGACGGGAAGCACTTCCTCTACCTCTCGCGGAGCGGATCCAACGTCGGCGAAATCTACGTCGCGTCGCTCGAGGGAGGAACGCGAAAGCGCCTCGTCGCCGCCGATTCTCCCCCGTTCTTCGCGGCGGGCCATCTCCTCTACGTCCGCGACCGGATCCTTCTCGCGCAGAAGCTCGATCCGAAGAAGCTCGAACTCGCGGAGGAAACAGTGCCGGTCGCCGAGAGCATCGAGTTCTTCCCGTCGGCCGCCTACGCACTCGTCACGGCGTCCGAGGAGGGCGTGATCGCTTTCCAGCAGGGCAGCGGGACTGCCGCCAACCAGC
This sequence comes from Thermoanaerobaculia bacterium, assembly GCA_035574985.1. Taxonomy (GTDB): domain Bacteria; phylum Acidobacteriota; class Thermoanaerobaculia; order Gp7-AA8; family Gp7-AA8; genus DATLYG01. The sequence goes on from DATLYG010000245.1 coordinate 1,144, forward strand.
TCGTCTGGATCGATCGCGCCGGAAAAGAGCTCGAGAAGGTCGGGGAGTTGCGCGAGTATCGCGGTTCCGTGCGCCTCTCGAACGACGGCCGGCGCGCCGCGGTCACGATCCGCGATCCGCAGAACGGCAACGACGACATCTGGATCTGCGATCTGGCGCGGGGCGGCACGCCGACCCGGCTGACCTTCGAGCCGCTGGCCGACGACAATCCCATCTGGACTCCGGACGACCAGGAGATCATCCACTCATCCGAACAGCAGAACCGCGCCATCCGCGATCTGTTCGTTCGGAAGAGCAGCGGTGAAGCATCGTCGGTCCCTCTATTGCGGGCCACCAGCCTCAAATGGCCGACTTCGATCTCGCGAGACGGGAAATGGATGTCGTTCGACGCCGTCGAACTGAAGCGGAGCACCGGACGCGACGTGATGGTGCTTTCCCGCGCGGACGGGAAAGTGACCCCGGTCGCCGCGACGAGCTTCGACGAATTCGCCGGACGGCTCTCGCCCGACGGCAAATGGATCGCGTACTCGTCGAACGAGTCGGGGAAAAACGAGATCTACGTCCAGCGGTTCCCTCCGGCCGGCGGCGGCAAGTGGCAGGTTTCCGTCGGAGGAGGAGTGGCCCCCTTCTGGAAGGCGGACGGAACGGAGCTCTTCTACCGCATCGGCGAGAAGATCATGGCCGTGCCGGTCGACGCGTCGCAGACGTTCGAGGCCCGCGCCCCGGTCGAACTCTTCGAGACCCGTGCGGTCGCCCCCGTCTCCTGGGCGCCGTCAGCCGACGGAAAACGTTTTCTCGTCAGCCGTCCGGTCGGCGACAGCGCTCCGACGCCGATCACCGTGATCGTGAACTGGACCGAGGGGCTGAAGAAGTGACGGCGGGCGTGCTCGCCGGCATCGGCAATACGCCGCTCGTCGAGTTAGGCCGGATCGTCCCTTCCGGCTGCGCGCGCGTCGTGATCAAGCTCGAGTGGGCGAATCCGACCGGCAGCATGAAGGACCGGATGGCGCTCGCCGCCATCGACGCCGCGGCGGGCGACGGCCGCCTGAAGCCGGGAGGCACCGTCGTCGAGTACACCGCCGGGACGACCGGCATCTCCCTCGCTTTCGTCTGCGCGGCGAGGGGCTACGGAATCGAGATCGTCTTCTCCGATGCCTTCAGCGACGAGAAGCGCCGCGCGATGGAAGCCTTCGGCGCGCGTATCACCGACGTCAGGAGCGACGGCGGAAAGATCAACGAGGCGCTCATCAGGGAGATGATCCGCACCGCGGGCGAAATCAGCGGGCGCCCCGGCCACTGGTGGTGCGACCAGCTCCGCAATCACGACGCCGTGCGCGGCTATCACGCGTTGGGCGACGAGATCTGGGAGCAGACGGCGGGACGGATCGACGCCTTCGTCCACGCCGTCAGCACCGCGCATTCGATCCACGGCGTCACGGAGTCGCTCTGGAAGCGCAACCGCGGCATCCGTATCGTCGCGGTGGAGCCGGAGGAGTCGGCGGTGCTCTCGGGAAGGCCTTCCGGATCGCACACGATCGAGGGCATCGGCATCGGCTTCATCCCTCCCCTCTGGCAGCCGGAGCTGGTGAACGAGATCGAGAGCGTCTCGAGCGAAGAGGCGAAGGCGATGGCGCGGCGCCTCGCCCGCGAGGAAGGGATCTTCGCCGGCACCTCGACCGGCGCGAACGTCGTCGCCGCCCTCCGCGTCGCCCGCCGCCTCGGCCCCGGCGCGACCGTTGCCACGATCGCCATCGACTCCGGCCTCCGCTACCTCAGCACCGACGTCTACCGGCGGTGAGGCCGGATACCGATCGACGTCTCGCGTCCGCGCAGCGGGACGCTTTGTGTCCGCCCACCCCTTCGCCAACCCCACAGTCTGCCGCGCGGGCCGGCATGCCGGTGAAGCTCCCGGCGCGCCACCACGGCCCGCCGGCCTTCGCCGTCACACGATCATGCTTGGGCGTGACTGCCATCACGATCTCGCAACGTTGCGAACACGCTCGATTCGCATGACGGGCGTCTAGTGTTGCTGCGTGCTCGCGTTGCAAGCGCGACGCTGGAGGTCTGAGAAAGGGCATGAAGAAACTCGCCGCCCCGACCCCGAAACGTTTCCCGAGGTGCGGATTCCTCGCGACCACCGCGATCGTCTCCTGGGTGTTCGCCCTTTCCGCGGCCACGGCGATGGCGTCGCCGCGCCCCGCATCGCGGCCGATACGAGTCGTTGCCGGCGCCACCGCGACCGGATCGACCGTCTGTCTCGGCTGTCATGACGAGGTGGGACAGAAGCTGGCGGGCACTCCGCATCTGAAGGCGTTCCAAAAGGCAGACCCTGCGAAAGGTGCGGGTTGTGAGTCGTGCCACGGGCCCGGCAGCAGGCACGCCGAGACGGCCGCCGCCGAGGACATCCGCAACAAGAGCGACCTTGCGAATCTCTCCTCCGAGGCGCAGGCGGCGATGTGCGCGACCTGCCACGAGAAGCACGGATCGCGATTCCGTTCGTCACAGCATGCCGCCGCCGGCGTCTCCTGCTGGGACTGTCATCGAGATCAGCTTCACTTCGGACACGGCGAACCCGCGGCCGTCCCGGCGCGAAGCGGGATTCCCGCCGCATGCGCGAACTGCCACCCGAACGTCGCCGGTGAGTTTCAGCTCCAGTACCGGCACCCGATCGATCGGGGGAGCATCACCTGCACGAATTGTCACGAGCTGCACGGAGCGGAACCGAAACAAAGCAGGATGAGAACCGGCGTCGCGCAGTGCACCGAGTGTCACAGCTCGGTCGCCGGGCCGTGGGTCTTCGAGCACGAAGCGGTCGAGGACGGATGCGTGACGTGCCACCGGCCGCACGGATCGGTCAACCGGCGGCTGCTGACCGAAAGCGGCAACACCCTCTGCCTCCGCTGCCACGCTCAGTCGAACTACCCCGCGGTCGGCAGGATCGTCCACAACTACCAGCTCTCGGGCGGCGGCCAATGCACGGACTGCCACTCGCAGGTTCACGGCAGCAATACCGACGAGAACCTGAATCCGCGATTCCGATGAGGAACCGAGCCGTGATGAAACGCCAACGCATCCTCTGCTCCCTGATCTGCGCGCTGGGACTCTTCGGCACACGGTTGCCGGCTGACGACGGACAGAGGACCGCCGTGTCTCTGGGCGGCGTCCTCCTCTCCGACAGCGGAGACAAGCAGAAGCTCCACGAAGACCACGGACTCGACTCCGGAATGGCCATCGAAGCACTCCGCTACGACTGGGTGCGCGACGAACGAACGTTCCGCGTCGACGGCTTTCTCACGCCCGCGGGTGAAGGCTGGCTGCGCGCCCGCTATGCCGCGCCGGCCGGCTGGACGATGCGCTTCGGACTCGAGCAGTCGCGCAAGTGGTCCGACACGTCGGTCGGCGCTCCGGTGACCTCGTACGGGACGCCGCTCTCCAGCTTCTTTCCCGGCGACAACACGGCGCGGCCGGCCTTCGGCAAAGACGAAATCCTCCTCGAGCGGCAAAGCGCCTGGTTCGACGTGATGGTCCCCGTCGCCACTCACGGC
>DATLYG010000246.1:0-2532 GCA_035574985.1 Thermoanaerobaculia bacterium
GATGAAGGTCACCGAGCAGATCGACGCGCTCCGCGCTCTGGCGACGAACCCCGTCCGCAAGCTGGTCTTCCCGCGGGTGCTCGCGACGACCGTGATGTTCCCGCTGCTGACGGTCATCTCCTGCGCCGTCGGCATCATCGGCGGCCTGCTGATCGCCGTCGGAAATCTCCATCTCGACGCGAATTTCTACCTGCGCAGCGTCATCGATACGGTTCACTACAACGACCTCGCCTCGGGAATCGGCAAGACGTTCTTCTTCGGTTTCAGCATCGGGCTCATCGCCTGTCACCACGGCCTCGGGACCAGCGGGGGGGCCGACGGCGTGGGCCGCGCGACGACCCAGACGGTCGTCGTCGGGGCGATCACGGTGTTGATCATGGACTTCTTTCTCACCAAGCTGTTTCTGCTCTTCCTGTGATGACCGCGATCGAGCACGACCGCCGAAGGCTGCCGCGCGACGTCTTCGTCGAGTTCCGCGACGTCCACAAGTCGTATGGCCCGAAGCACGTCCTCCGGGGCGCGAACCTGAAGGTCTATCGCGGCGAGGTCCTCGTGATTCTCGGCGGATCGGGAAGCGGGAAGTCGGTCACCCTCCGCCACATGCTCGGCCTGGAGGCGCCCGACGCCGGCCGCGTCCTGGTCGAGGACGAGGACATCACCGATCTCCCGGAGGAGGAGCTCTATCGCGTCCGGAAGAAGTTCGGGATGCTTTTCCAGAGCGGCGCGCTCTTCGACTCGATGACCGTGTTCGAGAACGTCGCCTTCCCGCTGCGCGAGCACACGGAGATGCCGGAGGAGCAGCTCGCACAGGTCGTGCAGGAGAAACTCGAGCTGGTGCACCTGCGGGGGACCGAGCACCTCATGCCCGTCGATCTGTCGGGAGGCATGCGCAAGCGGGTCGGGCTGGCGCGCTCGATCGTCCTCGAGCCGAAGATGATTCTCTACGACGAACCGACCACCGGCCTCGATCCGATCACCGCGCAGAAGATCAATGAGATGATCGTCGACCTGCAGTCGAAGCTGAACGTGACGTCGGTGGTCGTCACCCACGACATCCAGTCGGCCTTTACCGTCGGCGACCGGATCGCATTTCTCAACCGAGGTGTGTTCGAATGGGTGGGAACGATGGAAGAAGCGCGCGAAGCGGATCACCCGATCCTGAAGGAGTTTTTCCGCTCGTCGGCGGTGCTGGCGGCGCAGCCGAGAGGCTCTCAGGCGCCGGGTCCCGGCTTCCGGGCCGGCGTTCCTGAGAACTGAGCGCGGAGAGCCGGGAGCGGACAGATGGCACCTTCATCGAAATCGAAAACGCTGCGGGTCGGGATGCTCGTCTCGGTCTCGCTCATCGTCCTGATGGTCTTCCTCTTCTTCATCGGGTCGGAACAGAAGATCTTCTCGCGCAAGAACGAGTACGAGGTCCGCTTCGAGAACGCCACCGGGCTCGCCGAGGGGAACCCGGTGAAGATCTCGGGAGTCACGGTCGGAGTGGTCAAGAACATCCATCTGCCTCGCGATCCGAAAGAGCGCGCCGTGCAGATCGAGCTGATGATCGACCGCAAGTACGCGGAGCGCATCCGCGGCGACTCGCGCGCCCGGCTCAAGAAGCTCGGCCTCCTCGCCGGCGACTCCTACATCGACGTCACGCCGGGAACGCCGCGGTTCGACGCCCTCGAGCCGGGATCGGTCATTCCGGCCCAGCGCCAGACCGACGTCGAGCAGCTCATCACATCGGGAGAGGACCTGGTCGACAACTTCGTCCAGATCTCGTATTCGTTGAAGAACATTCTGGCCCGCATCGATCGGGGAGAGGGTCTCCTCGGCGAACTGACGAGTTCTCCCGAGACCCGGCAGCGCGTCACCGATACGTTCCTGACGACGCTCAACAAGACCAATGCCGCGCTCGCACACATCGAACGCGGGAAGGGTGTGGTCGGGAAGCTGATCTACGACGACGAGTACGGCGAGCGGCTGACGCAGTCGCTGGCCTCGAGCGCGCAGTCGCTGCAGGTCGTGACCGCGAACCTGCAGAACAGTTTCGAGAACGGATCGGGCGCGCTTCCGGCGCTGCTGAGCGATCCGCAGGGAAAGCAGCGCGTGCTCGATCTCGTCGAGAACCTCCGCGTCACGTCGGCGAATCTGGCGGCGTTCACCACGACGCTGCAGAGCGGTGAAGGACTCGTTCCGCGGTTGATGACCGACAAGGCATACGGCGACCAGGCGCTCGCCGAATTCTCCGCGCTCGTGCGCCAGCTCAACGAGACGGTGCGGAAGATCAACACGGGGGAGGGGACCGCCGGCAAACTGATCAGCGATCCGTCGGTCTACGAGGCGATCAACGACATCCTCATCGGGATCAACGAGTCGAAGTTCCTGCGCTGGCTGGTGCGCAGCCGCCAGCAGGCGGGGATCGAGAAGCGCGTCGAGGCGCAGGAGAAGGTCACGCCGCCGCAGGAGCACGCGGCGCCGCCCGTGGAGATGAAGGTGACGCCGGCGGCCGAGCCGCCGCCGCCCGTGGTGCCGCCGACGACGACCGTC
>DATLYG010000247.1:0-10576 GCA_035574985.1 Thermoanaerobaculia bacterium
GCCCTCGAGCGCGTCGGCCTCCAGGGACGCGAGGGTCACTATCCCTCGCAGCTCTCCGGAGGACAGCAGCAGCGCGTCGCCATCGCCCGCGCCCTGGTGACCGATCCCGCCATTCTCCTCGCCGACGAGCCGACCGGGAACCTCGATTCCCGCACCTCGGTCGAAATCATGCGCATCTTTCAGCAGTTGAACGACAGCGGGAAGACCATCGTCCTCATCACGCACGAACCCGACATCGCCCGCTACGCCCGCCGCGTGGTGCACGTGCGGGACGGGAAGATCCAGCAGGATGAGAGGATCGAACCGGTGAGAGCGTAGTGGATCGCGGCCGGTGGCACGCCCGGCCAATTCACGGAGGCCCCATGCGCAACTCCATCATGCGAATCGGCAACATCACGGTGGTCGGCCTCAAGTCGATCGCCCGGAACAAGCTGCGCTCGCTGCTGACGGTGTTGGGCGTGGTGGTCGGCGTGGCCTGCGTGATCGTCGCCGTGGCCATCGGGAGCGGTGTGGCCGCCTCCGTGCAGGAGATGATCAACTCCCTCGGCTCGAACTTCATCATGATCATGCCCGGGACCTCGACGCAGGGCGGCGCCCGGATGTTCACCGGTCAGTCGACTCTCACTCCCGAGGATGCCGAGGCGATCAAGAACGAATGTCCGGCCGTGGCGTATGTCTCGCCCGGTACGCGTACCGCGGCGCAGGTCGTCGCCGGAGAGTTGAACTGGAGCACGTCCATTCAGGGTGTCGGTGTCGAGTGGCCGTTCGTCCGCTCCTGGAACGTCGCCGAAGGCAACTTTTTCACCGAGGCCGACGTGAAGGCGGCCGCGAAGGTCGCCGTCCTGGGAGCGACCGTCGCCGAGAATCTCTTCCCCGCCGGCGGCGCCGTGGGAGAAGTCATCCGCATCAAGAACGTTCCCTTCCGCGTCGTCGGCGTCCTGGAGAAGAAGGGCGGAAGCATGATGGGCCAGGACCAGGACGACACCATCATCGCGCCCTACACGACGGTGATGAAGCGGCTGGAGGGAAGGAACCGCATCGGGATGATCTACGCCTCGGCGATTTCGCCGGAGCGGGTGCAGGAGGCGCAGGACCAGATCGAGGCGCTGCTCCGTCAGCGTCACCGCATTCCGCCGGGGGGTGACGCCGATTTCATGATGCGCTCGCAGGAAGAGATCGCCCGCGCCAACGCGCAGCAGGTCGACACGATGCGCTTTCTCCTGCTGGCCATCGCCACCGTCTCCCTCCTCGTCGGAGGAATCGGCATCATGAACATCATGCTCGTGTCGGTCACCGAACGGACGCGCGAGATCGGGATCCGGATGGCGATCGGCGCACGGGGGCGACACGTGCTGATGCAGTTCCTCTTCGAGGCCGTGACGCTCTCGATCGTCGGAGGGCTGATCGGCGTGCTTCTGGGAGTGGGATCGTCGCTGCTCATCCGCAAGGCGGGATGGCCGATCGTGGTGAGCACCTCCTCGATCGTCCTCGCTTTCGCCGTCGCGGCGGGTGTCGGCATCTTCTTCGGCTTCTACCCTGCGCGGAAAGCGGCGCGCCTCGATCCGATCGAAGCACTCCGCTATGAGTGACGACGGAAAGCAGGCCGCCGGCGCGCTCGCCACGATCAGCGCCGTGTCGCGTGCCGTGAGCCGTTCTCTCGATCTCGACGAGGTCCTGGCCATCTTCGCGAGGGAGATGGAGAGCCGCCTCGGCATTCCTTCCGGAGCGATTTTCATCCACGACGGCCAGTCCGAAACGTTCCGCCTCGGCTGGGGAGAACCCGACGATCTCAAGGCCGTCACTCCCTACCTCGGGCCGCGCTCCGGCGGCGACAGCTCTCCCGTGCTTGCCGACCGGAGAGTCGCCGCACGCGCCTTCACCTGGTCGAGCATCGCCGCCATCCCTCTCGTCACGCGGCGCCGGCAGCACGGCGTGGTGGTGATCGGCACGCGTGCGCCGGGAGGCTTCTCGCCTCGGGATCTCGAGATCTATCGAACCATCGGCCGCGATGTCGCCATCGCCATCGAAAACGCCCGCCTCTTCGCGGAGGTGTCGCGCTCGAACCAGCGGCTTCAGGATCTCTCCCGCGAGCTGATCGACGTTCAGGAACGCGAACGGCGATACCTCGGACTCGAACTGCACGACCAGATCGGACAGATGCTGACCGGCCTGAAGCTGATCATCGAAAGCGCGCGCAACGGAGGGGACGTTCGCACCAGGCTCGAGGATGCCGAACGGATCGTGGCCGATCTGATGCAGCGCATCCGCGCACTCGCCGTCGAGCTCCGCCCGCCGATGCTCGACGACGCCGGGCTCGTCGCCGCCCTCGCCTGTCACGTCCAGACGCTATCGGCTCAAAGCGGACTGGCCATCGACTTCCGCCACGCGGTCGACCGCCCCGCGCGCCCGGAAATCCAGATCGCGGCCTTCCGCATCGCGCAGGAGGCGCTCACGAATGCGGCCCGTCACGCCCGGGCGGCGAACATCAGCCTCCGGGTCTGGACCACGGCCGGGACACTGCTGCTGCAGATCGCCGACGACGGCGCGGGCTTCGACCCTGCGGAACCGACCGCCGGCGCCGGACTCCGCGGAATCCGTGAACGCGCCGCACTGATCGGAGGGACCGTCTCCATCGAATCGTCTCGCGGAAGCGGCACGCGGATCATTGTCGAGATACCGCTGTGACGTCTCCCGCGGCGTCCCCGTCGAGATAGACTCACCGAAGCGAACGTGCAGGAGAAGACCGTCACCGTCATCATCGCCGACGATCACGACGTCGTCCGCCGGGGAATCAGGTCCATTCTGCAAAGTGCGGACGACATCACCGTGATCGGCGAGGCGAGCGACGGCCTCGAGGCGATCCAGATGCTGAACCGCTTCGAGCCGGACGTCCTTCTGGTCGATCTCCGCATGCCGAAACACTCCGGCATGCAGGTCATGCGCGACGCGCGCGTGATCTCGCCGTCGACGCGGGTGGTCGTCCTGAGCATTCATTCCGAGCCGAGCTACATCGTCCAGGCGCTGCACGAGGGAGCGACTGGATACGTCCTGAAAGAAGCCCCGTCGACCGAGATCGTCGAGGCCGTCCGGCACGCCGCGGAAGGAAAGCAGTACCTCAGTTCCGGCATCTCGACCCACGACCTCGACGAATACGAGCAGCGCCTCCGGTCGACGGAAGCCGCCCGCGAACTCTCGCCGCGTGAGGAAGAGATTCTCCGCCTGGTCTGCGGCGGCCTGACGAGCACGGAAATCGCCGAGCGGCTCGGCATCAGCGGCCGCACCGTCGAAAGTCACCGCGCCAATCTCATGCGCAAGCTCGGAGCGAAACGAGCGTCCGACCTCGTTGCGATCGCCATGAGCCGCGGCCTGATCCAGAGCTGATCCAGACCATCCGGACCGGCGGGCCATCGCCATCCCGCACCCTCATCACGCTCCGGACTCCGGAAGGTTCGATCGAGGTTCCGCCTGAACGCCGCCGCTCAACGGCAGCCGCATCGTGAATGTGGTCCCTTTTCCTTCCGCCGACCAAACGTCGATCGTCCCCCCGTGCACCGTGACGATCTGCTGCGTGACCGCGAGACCGAGGCCCGTGCCGTGGCGCTTCGTGGTGAACAGCGGATCGAAGATCGTTTGCAGGAGATGTTCCGGAATGCCGCTGCCCGTGTCGCTGACCGAAAGCAGCGCGTATGCAGCGTCCTGCCCCACGGCCACCTTGATCGTCCCGCCGTCCGGCATGGCGTCCTTCGCATTGATGACCAGGTTCGTCAGCACCTGCTGCATCTGCACCGGATCGATCCGGACCGTCAGCGGCTCGGAAGCCGGCTCGAAATCGAGCTGCACTTTCGGACCGACGAGGCCCCGCAGTTCCGGCAGCATCGTCCGCACCCACTCCTCCAGAACGACCTCGGTGAGCATCGGCTCGGTGGGCTTCGTGAAGCGGAGAATCTCCTGTGTCACGCGGCGGCCACGGGCGATCGATGCGACGATCTGTTCGACCGCCTTGAGGACCTTCTCGTCCTTCGACTGTCTGCGGATCACCTCCGCGAACGGCTGGATGCCCATCATGATGTTGTTGAACTCGTGCGCGATCGTCGCCGCCACCCGTCCGAGGCTTTCGACGCGCCGGGCGCGTTCGAGGTCGCGCTCGCGCTGCCGCAACGCCTCTTCCGCCTCCTTTCGCCGCCGGCGTTCTTCCACCTCGGCAATCGCTCGCGTGATCGCCGACGGCAGCCTCTTGAGGCGGTCCTTCAGGACATAATCGGTAGCCCCTTCGCGGAGCGCCTGCGTCGCCCGTTCCTCGCCGATCGAGCCGGAGACGAAGATGAACGGAATCCCGGGCGCCACTTCCCGCGCGATCTCGAGCGCGGCGATGCCGTGGAAACCGGGAAGGTTGTAGTCGGCCAGGATGACGTCGTAGTACCCCGAAGCGACCTCGCGGCGGAATCCTTCTTCGCTGTCCACGCGGGTGAGGACCACCTCGATGCCGCCGCGACGCAACTCGCGATCGATCAGCTCGGCATCGAACGGGCTGTCTTCGAGCGAGAGGATCCGGATGGCGGTCATGCCCCCCTCCGTGGCGGCGGCTCGTTGACGGCGAGCCAGTAGAAACCGAGGTCCGAAATCGTCTTCATGAAACTGTCGAACTCGATCGGCTTGACGACGTAGCTGTTCGCACCGAGGTCATACGTGGCGAAACGGTCTCGTTCCTCCGACGACGACGTGACCACGACGACGGGAATCCTCCGGGTCCGTTCGTCAGCCTTGATGCGGCGGAGAACCTCGACGCCGTCGACCTTCGGAAGTTTCAAGTCGAGAAAAATCACCTTCGGCGTGTCGTTCGGGTCGCGGCCCGCGAACGCGCCCTCGCCGAACAGATAATCGAGTGCCTCCTGCCCGTCGCGAAGGACCTGTACGCTGTTGGCGAGCCGGTTTTTCCGCAGCGCGCGCATCGTCAGCTCGAGATCGTGGTCGTTGTCCTCGATCAGAAGAATCTCCAGTCCGCTCGTCACGACGCCTCCTGCACCTCGGCCTCCCCTCCTGACGGAAGGGAGACATAGAACGTGGCCCCCTTGCCCGGTTCGCTCTCCGCCCACACCCTGCCGCCGTGACGCGTGACGACGCGCTCGACGATCGCCAGCCCCACTCCCGTTCCCTCGATCGATTCCTCGTGATGAAGGCGCTGAAACACCTGGAAGAGTTTCTCTGCGTACCTCATGTCGAATCCGATGCCGTCGTCGCGAACCCAGTAGACGTTGCGGCCGCTCTCGGTCCGGCAGCCGACGGAAATCCGGACCGTCCCTCCCGGCTTCGCGTACTTGACCGAGTTCGAGAGAAGATTGACGAAGACCTGGCGAAGGGCCGCCCGGTCACCGACCGCCGGCGGAAGCTCGGCGACATCGAGTTCGATTTCCCTGCCTCGTGACACGATGTCATCGGGCAACACCTCGCGTGCCGCTTCGTTCACGAGAGCGGACATGTCGATCCGGGTGAAGGTGAGCGACTGCCTGCCGATGCGCGAGAAGGCGAGGAGGTCGTCGATGAGCATCGCCATCCGCCGTGCCTGGCTCCTGATGACGCCGAGGAAGCGCCTTCCTTCCTCGCCGAGGCGATCGCCGTAATCCTCCTCGATCATCCGCCCATAGCCGTCAATCGCGCGGAGAGGGGCTCGCAGGTCGTGCGAGACGGAGTACGAAAACGCCTCCAGCTCCTCGTTCGCGCGCTCGAGCGCCGCCGTCCGCTCCTCGACACGCCGCTCGAGAGTGGCGTTCAGCTCGGCGATCGTATGCTCCGCATGCTTCAGATCGGTGATGTCGATCCCGATCGATCCGAGGAAGACGCGTCCGTCGGGAACGACGATCGGAAAGCGAAGGAGCAGGATCCAGACATCGCCGATACGGACCGTCTCCGAGTGCATGCTGCGATCACGCATCACACACTCTTCCATCTCGCGGAGACGACGGAACGTTCCGGCGTCGAACAGGTCCTCCGCCGTGGTCCCGACGACCGATTCCGGGTCGCGCCCCACCAGTCTGGCGAAACGCTCGTTCACATACACGTAGTGACCCGACGGGTCCTTGATCGTCGCCGTCGCGGGGATGTTGCGCATGAACGCGGAGAACTGCTCGTTGAGCGCGGCAATCTCGGCCGCCTGTTCGCTGACGAACATTTCGCGCTCGACGAACTTCGTCGCATGGCTGACCGTCGCGGCAATCGGTGTGCTCAGGAGCCGGAGCAGATCGGCGTCGTCCTCGCTGAAGTTACCGTCGTGCCGAACCACCGCGAGCCCTCCGAGATCGACGCCGTGATGGCGCAGGGCCGCGGCGAGCACGCTGGAACCGGCGGAACATCCCAGCGGGTCGTCGCCGGAGAGCGGGCCCGTGCGAACCGTCTCGGGCGACGTGATGACCTGTCCGAGGAGCGTCTCGGTCGTGGGGATGATTCGCCCGGCAGCCTCGCTGAGGCAGCCGGATGCTTCTGCCACGCGGAACGCTCCGCGCTTCTTCAGAGCGACTGCAGATCCATCCGCGCCGAATAGCGTCGTCAACGACGCGGCAGCAAGTCGCGTGACCGCTTCCGGATCGAGACTCTCTCCGATCTGCTCGATCGCCTCGACCGCCATCCGCAGCCGCTGCTGCTTTCGCGTCGCCGCCTCCTCCGCGAGGTGCGTCTGCACCGTTCCCCACAACACGCCTCCCACGAGCGCAATCACCAGGAAGAGCGTCATCAGCGCGACGCCGGTCTCGTCGTCGAAGTAACCCGCTTTCTCCCCGTAGAAGCGGAGTGTCCCGGCGACCAGCGGTACCACGAACGCCAGCGGGAGGAGCTTTCGTCCCACCCCCGCACTCGTCGTCGATCCGGAAAAGACCGACAACGGAAAAAGATCTCGATGGAGGCTCGCCACCGCCGCGGTCAACAGGACAAACGCGATCGCCGTCGGCAGTGCCATCGGCGTCGTCGTCACGCTCCCGCGCAGCTCGCGGACATGAAACAGATAGCCGAGCACCACCTGCAGGGTAATCAGGGCCGCCCCTGCGAGACTCCCGAAGACGACCAGTCGTCCGACCGGCGTCCGCCCGCTCGCCATCGTTGCGACCGAGAGTGCAAGAAAGGCGAGCGTCGTGTTGATCGCCATCCGCCCGGGGTGACTCGTCTCGGCGGGATCGGGAACGTCAGGAACCAACACCGCCGGCCAGAGCGAGTGCCCTGATGCGTACTCGAGAATCGAGATCACCGCGGCCGCGGCAACGAGTCCCGCAAGCAGGCGGGCGGCGTCGCGCCGCCCCAGGCTGCGGAGTACGACCGCGGCAGCGGCGGCGAGAAACGTCAACGCCGTCAGGACTTTCATCTCGACCAGCCCCGGAACGAAGCTCCTCAGCCGGGGAAGATCGAAGCTCCAACCCGCCAGCACCACCAGCGACAATCCCGCCACACCCGCCGAAGTGCACAGCAGTGGCGAGTTGTTATGACTGGACAGGGGTGGACCGGACGCCATGGGCTTTACACCGGATGCAAAGGTAGCACCGATGGTCCGTTCGCAATTCCGTATTATTACGGAGTAACGGGCGTTTCGTCACGAGGACGAAGCGCCGGCCACCGGCGGCGCGAGGGTCACTCGGCGAGAGCCGCGATGGGAACCGGTCGCGGGGCGTTCTGCAGCGGAGCCGGAAGGCGGGTGGCGCAGCAGGTGCGGTCGAAGGCCATCCGGTCGCGCTGGAGCTGGCGGTCCGTCGCGGCGGCGGCGAGCACCGCGTCGAGGACCCGCGCCACGCGATCGTCGGCCGGCCGCACGAGGCTGTAGTGCATCCACTTCCCCTCCCGCCGCGCGCGCACCAGTCCCGCGCGGCGAAGGTACGCCAGGTGGCGCGAGATCTTCGGCTGCGGCTCGCCGAGAACCTCGACGAAATAACAGACGCAAACGTCGTTGGCCGCGATCAGGTTGAGCAGCCGGAGCCGCGTCCGCTCGCCGGCTGCCTGCAGGAGCTTGACGAGATCGATCTTCACGGATGCAGTATACGGGCTCGCGATTTGCGGGCCGCTGGAGGAAACGATGGAACAGGAAGTCCATGTTCCCGCTGCCGGGGTGACGCTCGCGGGGAACCTCGCCGTCCCTCCCTCGGCACGCGGGGTCGTTCTTTTTGCACACGGCAGCGGGAGCAGCCGCCACAGCCGCCGGAACCGCTACGTCGCGCGCGTTCTTCAGGAGGCGGGGCTGGCCACGCTGCTCATCGACCTGCTGACACCGGCAGAGGAGCGCATCGACGACGTCACGCGCAACCTCCGCTTCGACATCCGGATGCTGGCCGACCGGCTGATCGGCGCCACCGAATGGCTGGCCGGCGAAGACTCCACTCGCGACCTGCGCGTCGGCTACTTCGGCGCGAGCACGGGAGCGGGAGCAGCCCTGGTCGCCGCCTCACGGATTCCCGAACGCACGAGTGCGGTCGTCTCGCGCGGCGGCCGTCCCGATCTCGCCGGCGCGGCCCTTCCGCTCGTGAAAGCGCCGACGCTGCTGATCGTGGGAGGAAACGACCATGGGGTGATCGAACTCAACGAACAGGCCTACCGGCAGCTCCGCTGCGAGCGGCAGCTCGAGATCGTCCCCGGCGCCACGCATCTGTTCGAAGAACCGGGGGCGCTGGAGAAGGTCGCGGAGCTGGCACGCGACTGGTTTCTCAGGTACCTGCCGTCCTGAGCGAGTCGAGCAGCGCGCGCACCTCGGCATCGGTCGTCTGCTCGAAATCGTCGTACCACATGCCGACGGCCAGGAAGGGCTCGGGCGTCATTCCGCAGACGAGATCGTCGACCTCCCGCCGCAGGCTCGCGCACGTCGACGCCGCCGCCACCGGCACCGCCACGATGATCGCCCCCGCACCGGCATTCCGGAGCGCCTGCACCGCGGCGCGCATCGTCGAGCCGGTGGCGAGACCGTCATCGACCACGATCACCGTCTTCCCGCGCACGTCGAGCGGCGGACGCTCCCCGCGGTACTCCTTTTCGCGCCGCCGCATCTCCGCTTCCTCGCGCATCGCCACCCGATCGATGGCCGCCTCGGAGATTCCGAGCGAGTCGACCACATCGCGGTTCACGACCCGCACTCCGCCGCTGGCAATCGCTCCCATCGCCAGCTCCTCGTGCCCGGGAACACCGAGCTTGCGCACGATGAACACGTCGAGAGGCGCCCCCAGCGCCTCCGCGATCGGCGCCGCCACCGGAACTCCCCCCCGCGGCAGCGCCAGGACGATCGGGTCCTTCAGCGGCCCCCTGGCTCGGAGGAGTTCCGCGAGAAGACGGCCTGCTTCAGTGCGGTTCCTGTACCTTCGCACGACCTCGGCCCCCCGCTGATCGGTTGGACGTCCGAGGCGCCTCAGCGCGACACGAGCGTCCAGACCCCGATGGCGATGAATCCGATCCCGGCCACCACCTCGAGCGTCCTCGGCGAGACGAACCGCTCGAGATGGGACCCGACCAGCACGCCGATCCCCGCCGCCACCACCAGTGCGAGCGCCGCCGCGCCGAACACCAGCCAGCGGCTCACCCTCCCGTCGGCCGCGAAGAGCATCGTCGCGAGCTGCGTCTTGTCGCCGGTCTCGGCCAGAAAGACGGTCAGAAAAACGGAAAGGAACGTCCGGACCATGCCTCTCTCACTGCACGACGATCTTTCCACTCATCATCTTCATCCCACAGGTGAAGGAGATGTCGCCCGTCTTCGCGGGCGTGAGGTCGACCGTCACCGTCCTGTTCACCGGAACCTGCCGGCGGATCTCGAGCGAGGGAAAGACCACTTCGTCGCCGCAGGTCGGTTTGTTGTCGCGGGTGAAGGCGAGGCGGACGGTCTCGCCTTTTTTCACCTTCACCACCGCGGGCGTGTAGTCGGCGCCGCTGATCCGGATGTCGATCGTTCGGACCTTCACCCCTTCGCCGGCGAACACCGTGGCGGCGGCCAGCAGCAGGAACGCGGCGGTCAAACATCGCTTCGTCATGTCAGGTCTCCTTCGGACGAACACTGCAACCGGGATGTCCAACTCGACGGGCGCGGCGGTTGTTCCCTCTCGCACGCCCGTTGCACCGGACGCATCCATGCACCTCGATCACGGCTCGATCGGAAACGGACGGATCCTCGCGCTCGTCGCCTCCGATACGTCGGTCGACTGGCTCTGCCTCCCTCGCTTCGACTCCCCCTCGTTCTTCGGCCGCCTCCTCGACGAGCAGCGCGGCGGGACGTGGCGGATCGAGGTCTCCGAGGGACGCGAGACCCGCCAGGCGTATCAGCGCAACACCAACGTTCTCGTCACGCGCATCACAGCGGATGACGGCGTGCTCGACGTCGTCGACTTCGCGCCGTGGATCGACCGCGGCTACCAGATGGACGCGCCGGTCCAGTTCGTCCGCCTCCTGGTACCTGTCGACGGGAACCCGCGCATCCGGATCACCTTTGCGCCGGCCTGCGACTACGCCCGGCAGCGGCCGGAATTCGTGATGCGCACCCGAGCGGTCGAAGTACGCGGGCACGGCTGCAGCGTCTCGCTCTTCTCCGACATCCCGGTCGACTACATCCTCAACGGCGCGGCGGTGCGGC
>DATLYG010000248.1:0-7030 GCA_035574985.1 Thermoanaerobaculia bacterium
GGGCTGCCCGACCGCCGGTCCGATGCTGACCGGGCCGCCGGACGGATCGAGCCAGCGCTCGCGCATCGTCGAGTTCGGCTGGAATCCCGTGCCGGGTGCCATCGCCTACGAGCTGTGGGCGGCGCTCGACGACGGCGACTTCGAGTTCATCGGGGCGACGTCGCAGACCCGATGGGCGGAGCTGATGCCTTACGGAACGATCTACTGGGGTGTGGTCGCGCAATTCGACGGCTGCGACGACACGTATTCGGATGTCTACCGGGTCGAGATCCCGTACGACGAAGAGTGCGATCGCGGCGAGCCGTATCTGATCTCGCCGCCCGATGGCACGGAGGACGTTCCGACGCGCGTCGATTTCATCTGGACTCCGGTCTACGGCGCGAGCCGCTACACGCTCTACATCGCCCACAACTACGGGAACTGGAGCGTCGCCGGCACGTCGACGGACTCGCGCATCACCGTCAGTGTCCCGGCGGGAGTGATCCACTGGTACGTGCTCGCGGAATTCCCCGACTGCCCCGCCGTCTGGTCGCGGGTCTCGTCCTTCGAGAGTTCCGCCACGACCCAGTGCCGCGTCCCGGCCGCTCCCGAACTCTATGTCGACCCGCAGGCGACGTCCGAGAGCCGGTTCCTCCTGTTCTGGCTTCCGGGCCTCAACACCTCGTCGTACGAGATCCAGTACTCGTCGCAGCCGAACTTCGCGACGGCGACGACCTACCCGCCGACGAGCGAGATCTACAGCTACTTCACGCAGAAGGTGAGCGCGCCGGTGCGCTCGTACTTCCGCGTGCGGTCGCTGAGCAGTTGCGGACTCGGATACGGACCGTACTCGCGGCCCGCGGCGATCGTGGTCATTCCCGACACGACCACGGCCGACAAGGCGGAGGCCGCCGCGTCGTACGGAACGCAGAACAACGTCGTCCAGCAGGTGCGCATCCCCGGCTCCGGCGGAACGTCGGGCAAGTTCGCACAAGGTGTCGGCTTCACCGCCGAGGTGCTGGAAAAATGGCTGACGGTGAGGCCGTCCTCGGGCGTCATCCCGCCGGAAGGGTTGACCCTCGAAGTGATCGCCGATCCGAAGACGCTCCCTGCCGGGACGAGCACCGGCACGGTGATCCTCAGAACGACCGCGTCGAGTTCCCACACGACGGTTCCGGTGTCGGTGAATCTCGTGACGCCGGTGACGCCGAGCGCGGGGACGGGGCCGACGGCGGCGTCGCTGATCATTCCCGCGGTGGCGCACGCGACCGGCGCCGGCGCCCGTTTCGAGTCCGACATCCGCGTGACGAACACCACCTCGCAGGCGATGAAGTACCTGCTCAACTTCACGCCGACGCGGAGCGACGGGACGAAGAGCGGCCAGCAGGCGACGATCCAGATCGACGCCGGTGAGACACTCGCGCTCAACGATGTGCTGAAGAATTTCTTCGGATTCGCCGCGGCGAGCGACAACGCCCAGGGCGTTCTCGAGATCCGCCCGCTCGCGAGCGGAAACTCGGCGACGACTCCCGGCGGCACCTTCGCCTCGAGCCGCACCTACGCGATCACGCCCGGCGGTACGTACGGCCAGTTCATTCCGGCCATCCGCTACAGCGATTTCATCGAGAAGGGAAGCGGCTCGTCGCCGATTCTCAGCCTGCAGCAGATTGCACGGTCGGCGTCGTACCGGACGAACATCGGGCTCGTCGAGGCCTCCGGCAATCCGGCGAGCGTGCTGCTGGCGGTCTACGATGCCGGCGGAACGAAGATCGGCGAGATGACGCGCGAGCTGAAGGCGGGCGAGCACATGCAGTTCCCGCTCGAGATCCCGGTCGAGAACGGCCGCATCGCCGTGAGCGTCACCTCGCCGAAGGGGAAGGTGACCGCCTACGCTTCCGTCCTCGACAACAGGACGAACGATCCGCTGCTCGTCTTTCCCGTGAATACCGGCGCCGTCCGCGCGAACCGCTACATCGTGCCCGGCGTGGCGCACATCGACACCGGTGCCGCACAGTGGCGGAGCGACATCCGCATCTTCAACGGGGGAAGCACGCGATCGACTGCGACGCTGACGTTCTACCCGCAGGCCGGCTCGCCCGGCGCGACCGGACCACGGCAAGTCGATGTCGACCCGGGCGAGATGAAGGTCCTCGACAACGTGCTGCCGTCGCTCTTCGGCGTGCGGAGCAGCGGCGGGTCGGTCGTCGTGACGACGCCGTCGGACTCGAAGCTGGTCGTCACCGCGCGGACATTCAACGATACCGGCAGCGGCACCTTCGGACAGTTCATCCCGGGCGTGACCATCGACGAGGGCGTCGGGATGAACGAACAGGCCCTGCAGATCCTGCAGGTGGAAGAGTCGGACCGCTTCTACACCAACGTCGGCATGGTCGAGTTGACCGGCAATCCGGCCGTGGTGGAGTTGAGCGCCTACCGTCCCGACTCGCGCGTGGCAGTCAAGATGCAGGTGCAACTCGCGCCGAACCAGTTCCTGCAGATCGGGCACGTGCTGAAGAACCTCGGAATGAACACGACCTACAACGCGCGCGTGACGCTGCGCGTGGTCGGCGGCAGCGGCAGGATCAGCGGCTACGGCTCGCTGATCGACACGCGCACCGGCGACCCGACCTACGTCCCCGCGCAGAAGGACCCGAAGCCGTCGTCTTCGCAGCAGGGGCTCTCGCTGCGGCGCTACAGTGAGGCCGACAAGTAAGGGTGCGCTTCGGACCGCCAACGACGGATCCGGACCGGTCCTTCGGACCCCTCACGCCTTTCGCGCGCGAAAGGTTCGTGTTCCGCCGTCTTCGTTCCGCCGCCGCTTCTGAAGGACAGAGCGCCCCTCCATATGGACGGGCGTCGGGCGACGCCTGCCGGGCGCGGCCGGTCTCGAGTCGGGAGCAATCGGGCATCTAACGTCTCCCGCCTCCATGGCACCGCCATCGCAGTAAGGGAACGGCAGGAGGTCACACGACTGATGAACAACAGAAGACTCATGGGGGCCGCGCTGGCGCTGTCGCTGACGTCGCTTCCGCTGGCAGCCGGAGAGAGGAGCCGCGACATCGATTCGCTCTTTGCCAGGTTCGACGCGAACCGCGACGGAGTGATCTCGCGAGCGGAATGGCCGCTCGACGCGGCAACGTTCGCGAGGGCCGATCGCAACGGCGACGGCGTCATCACACGCGGCGAGGCGGAAGTCGGAATGGACGATCCCCGCAACCGTGACGAAGGCTTTCGCCGTCTCGACCGCAACGGCGACGGCGTGATCAGCCGCGACGAATGGCCGGGCGATTTCGCTTCGTTCGACCGGCTCGACCGCAACCGCGACGGCGTCCTGACGCGTGCCGAAGTCACGCGGCGCGACGGCCACCGGGAACGTGAGCGCGACAACCGGATGCGCTTCCGCGGGATGGACCGGAACGGAGACGGCGTCATCACCCGCGCCGAGTGGCGCGGGAACGACAGGTCGTTCTCGAAACACGATCGGAACGACGATGGCGTGTTGAGCGGCCGCGAGCTCGAGGGGAAGGGAAAGTCGAAGCAGAAGAAGAACCGCTGACCCTGACACCCGGCGGCGGAGGCCCCCTCCGTCGCCGGCGCTTTACGCTGCCCGGATCTGTCGCGCCGCCTGGTCCACCGCCTCGAGGAGCTGCTCGCGCGTGAACGGCTTCGAGACGAAGTGGGTGATGCCATATCGCCTGCAGGCATCGGCGCGGTCGGAATGGTTCGTATAGATCCCCGATACGAGCACGATCGCCGGGTGGTATCCGGGATCGACGGCACGGACAAGACGCGCCAGCTCGAATCCGTGCAACTGCGGGAGGAGGCCATCCAGCAGGATGACGTCGGGACGCTCGTCCCGCACGATCCGGAGCGCCTCGAGGCCGGTCGTCGCCACCAGCGTGTCGAAACCGGCTTCTCTCAGGTACCGCGTGATCGTCTCCCGGATCCGGGGGCTGTCTTCCGCTACCAGGATGCGTTTCATGGATGACCTCGCCTGCACGTGAGTCGCCGGGAGGCCCCGGTTGATACACCCCTGCGGAACATTCGTGAGAAAATCGGCGCACTCGAGCTCGTGACCACGCAACTCCTATCCGTTCTGGCATATGCGATCGGCGACCCGCTTCAGGTCACCACAGCCGATGACGCCTTTCTGGGGGTCAATCGCGCCTGGACCGAGCAGATCGGCTACGACGCGGATGTGGTTGCGGGCCTGGCGTTTTCCGACATCGTCCACCCCGAAGACCGCGAGCACTACGCGGAGATCGTGCGTCAGGTAGTTGCCGGGCGGACGGTGACCTTCGAGGTCCGGATTCGCACGTCCGACAGCCTGGTGGTGCCGTTCGAAGGAACCAGCAGCCTCGCGACGGTCGACGGCGTCCCGGCGATCCTGACCGTCTTTCGCGACATCACCGAGCAGAAGCGGGTTCTTGCGCTGCTGACGCAGAGTGAGCAGCGATTCCGCGCGATCAGCCTCTATGCGCCGGTCGGGATCTTCGAAACCGACGCGAGGGGCGAGTGCACCTACGTCAACGACTGCTGGTGCGAGATGACCGGCCTGACGCCGGTGGAGGCGCTCGGATCGGGCTGGCGCGAGGCGATCCATCCCGAGGATCGCGACCTCGTCTACCGGGAATGGGACGCGGCCGTCGCCTCGCGCGGCGAGTTTCGCCTCGAGTACCGGTACCGGAACGTCCGGTCAGGAGAGACGGTCTGGCTCGAGGGAAGAGCCGTGCCGCTGGAGGGGGCCGCGGGTTCGATGGAGGGATACCTTGGTATCGCGCTCGACATGACCGCCCGCAAGAAAGCGGAAGCAGCTCTCACCGACAGCGAGGCGCGCTATCGCGATCTGGTCGAGAGCAGTCCCGGAGTGATCTGCACGCACGATCTCCAGGGGAAGCTTTTGAGCGTCAATCCGGCTGCGGCCGCGGCGCTCGGTTCCGAACCGGGGGCGTTCGTGGGAAAGAATCTGGTCGACGTCACGGCACCGTGGGCGCGGGACGAACTTCCGAAGTATCTCGAGCGGATCGTACGGGAGCGCAGCGACCACGGTTTGCTGGCCGTGGTGACGGCGTCGGGAGACGAGCGGATCTGGTCGTACAACAGCGTTCTCCGCCGGGACCCGAACGGCGTCGAGTACGTGCTGGCTCACGCGCTCGACGTGACGGAACTCAAACGCACCGAGGAGCAGGTGCGGGCCCTGTCGCTGACCGACGAGCTGACGGGATTGTCGAACCGCCGGGGATTCCTCATCCTCGCCGATCAGCAGTTGCGCGTCGTCCGCTCGGCGCGGATCCCCCAGACGCTGATGCTGGTGTTCGGCGACCTCGACGGATTGAAGACCATCAACGACACCCTCGGTCACGAGGCGGGAGACGCCGCCATCCGCGAGTGCGCGCGGCTCCTGCGCGAAGCCTGCCGCGACTCGGACATCATCGCGCGCCTGGGGGGAGACGAGTTCGTGATCCTGGCGATTTCCGCCACTCCCGATCCCGAAGTGTTTTTCGCCCGGATCCGAAAGCACTTCGACGACTGGAACGCGCAGCCGGGATCTCCTTTCCGGCTTTCGATCAGCCTCGGCGCTCGTGTCATCGCCCCCGGGGAGACGGCCTCGGTCGCGGAGATGATCGCCGACGCCGACCGCGAGATGTATGTGACGAAGAGACGTGCGAAATCCGCCCGGGCAAGCTGAACCTTTCCTCCGTGACCGGAAGAAGGTCTCTGCTACATTCGTCGAATGAATCCGCAGCATCCGAGCAGTCCGCAGGCGCGCGAGATGGCCGACGAGTCGATGGTCCGGACGCTGGCGGCGCAGGCGGAGGCGATCTGGCCACAGGAAGAACGGATCTTCGACCGCCATCCCGTCGCCGGCGCGGTTCTCGACATCGGCTGCGGCACCGGAGAGATCATCGACCGGCTCGCGGCGAAGTATCCGGAGGCCACGTTCACCGGCATCGATCTCGAGGAGCAGCACCTCGATCGTGCCCGCGTGCGGTGCGCGCGCCACGGCTCGCGCGTGTCGTTCCGGCTCGGCGATGCTCTGGCGTTGCCGTTCGAGGAAGGAGCCTTCGATTACGTGGTCTGCCGGCACGTTCTGCAGGCGGTCTCCGACGCCCGCAGGGCGCTGAGCGAGATCCGGCGCGTTCTCCGTCCCGGCGGGAGAGCACACCTGATCGCCGAGGACTACGGGATGCTCTGGTGCCATTCGGCGGAACTCGATCCTGACGATTTCTGGCAGGTGGTGCCGAAGCGATTCGCGGCCGCCGTCGGATGCGATCTGCACATCGGCAGAAAGATGTTCACGATGCTTCGCGACCTCGGCATGGACGACATCGCGGTCGACTACATCACCGTCGACACGCTCCGTGTCCCGCGCGACACGTTCGCCCGAATCTGGGAGGCGTGGCGCGACGGCTACACCGAGCGTCTCTCCCAGTACGGGGGAATGTCGCGGGAAGAAGTCGAGCGGCGGTGGCGGGAAATGATCGCCTGCGTGCGCGATCCGCGCGGCTACGCGCTCTGGCATGTTCCCCTCTGGACGGCGGCGAGGCCGTAAATGGCCCTGCTCGAGTCGGTCCTCGCCGTCTCCATCGCCGCGACGTGCAGCGCGCCGTCACTGGGCGCCGAGGTGACCAACATCTCGCATCGCATCCGGCGCGAACGGCAAATCCCTTCCTTCGTCACCGGCGCGCTCGTCGGCCCCGTCTGGAACGGCGGCCCTGCAGCGCGGGCAGGATTCGAGAGCGGCGACGTGATCCAGGGAGTCGGGGACGAACTCGTCCAGAACGTCTGCGAGTTCGAGCGTGCGCTCTCCCGGCAGCGGTGCGGTGAGGTCCGGTTTGCCGTACGCCGCGGAACGAGGAACCTCGAGATCACAGCGGCGCTCGCCGACGCCGGCCGCCTCCGCCGGCCGAAACGCAGCGACGCCGCGGCGTGCCGCGACGGAGACGGCGCCGCCTGCCGCAATCTGGCAGGTCGCGACGACGCGGTCGACCATTTTCTCCGGCAGGGATGCGACCTCGGCGACGGAGAATCGTGCTACCGGCTCGCGCTC
>DATLYG010000249.1:0-8408 GCA_035574985.1 Thermoanaerobaculia bacterium
CGCGACGCGGCGGAGGACGTCGAGCGTCTTCGCCGCCGCCTCCTCCCAGCGGAACTGCTGCACGCGGCGCCGCCCTTTCGCGATCAGTTCCTCGCGCAGCGCGGCGTCCTCCGTCACGCGCCGCAGTTCCCGTGCGAGCGCGGCGTCGTCGCGCGGATCGAAGTAAAGCGCCGCCTCGCCGCCGATTTCCGGCAGCGACGACGACCGCGCCGCGATCGCCGGCACCCCGTGCGCCATCGCCTCCAGCAGCGGGAATCCGAATCCTTCGTAGATCGAGGGGAACACGAACACGTCCGCATGTCGATAAACGGTCGAGAGTTGTCCGGCGTTGAGATAGTCGAGGTGGCGCACTCCCGGTTCGCGCAGCCGCCTCGCCATCTCCGCCGACTCCCATCCGAGCCTGCCGACGACCACCAGTTCGCCATCGTAGGCGCCGGATGCGCGCAGGCGCGCCCAGGCATCGAGCAGGGTGCGGAGGTTCTTGCGCGGCTCGACGGTGCCGACGAAGAGGATGTACCGCCGCGGCAGGCCGGCCACCGGCTCCGGCGGCGGAGGCGCCGCCACGCCGGAGTGAATCGCCACCACGCGCGAGGGATCGACCTGGTAGTGGCGGAGCACATCCCGCCGCGTCGACTCGGAGACGCAGACGATGGCGTCGGCAACGGCGATCTCGCGTGCCATCTGCGCCTCGAGGTTCGCCAGCGTCTCTTTCTGCAGCAGCCCCGGGTAGCGCTTGTACGTCAGGTCGTGGATCGTGATGACGCGCCGCCGGGCGACGGCGCTCATCAGCCGCGGCAGGAAGTAGTTGGCGCCGAAGAAGACGTCGCAGCCGATGGTCTGCATCCACGCGACGTACGCGCCGGCCGTCAACGGCCGCGTCAGGCGCGAGATCTGCTTTCCGCGAAGATCGAACGTGCAAAGCCGCGCATTGGCGGGAACATCGGCGTGAAGGCGCGGCCCGAGGTCGGTCACGCGCGCGTCGCCGAAGAGATAGAGATCGACGCCCTCGTGCCTGGCGAATTCATGGAGGAGGAAGTACAGATACCAGCCGACGCCGGTGAGGGGTTCGTAAAAAGGGCGGATGTCGATTCCGATGCGCGTACGGCGTGAGCGGGTGGCGGCGGCGACGGCGGTGGTGCGCAGCCGTTCCGCGGCGGCGCGCCCGAGCGTGTCGGCAATGGTCGCGATCGTCGGGGCGAGCATTCGCTGGCGATAGTATCGGATGGTCGCGATGCGAGCAGCACGCATTCTTCTTCTCGCCGCCGCCGTGGCAACCGGCGCCGCGGCGATCTATCTCGCGGCGTCGGTTCCGTCGGAACCGGCGACGGTCCGCCTGCCGCTGGACGCCGACGACCGCGCTCTTCTCGCCCTCGTCCCGGCCGACGCGAAGGCGTTCGCGTTCGTTCCGTCGGCGGCGGCGCTGCACCGGAGACTGCTCGCCCATCCGGTCACGCAGCGCGGGTTCGAGCGGTGGACCGGCAGGCAGAACCTTCCGAGGCCGTGGATGATCGGCAACGGAGATCTCGTGGCGTGGCAGAGCGGCGATGGCGTGCACTACGCGCTTCGCGTCGATGCGCTCCGCGCGTTCCTGGTCCGTGTCTATCTGCAGTGGAGCGGAAAGGAGGGGAGCCGCGAGGGCCGCGTGTTCATCGTCGGTGAGAGGGGAGGGCCGCGGATCGGTCGTGCGGAACTCGACGCGCTGTCCTCTCTCGCGTCGGGACTCCCGGCCGCGCACGCCCTCCTCATCCAGCGCGAGGGAGGCACCTTTCCGCCGATTGCGAGGCCGGCTGCGACGGCGGTGACCGTCAGCGAGCGCGAGATCTTCCTCGCCTCGCGCGCGGCGACGGCGGACGGCGCAGTGCCGAAACCGGCTCCTTCCATTCGCTTTCCGCGGTCGGCTCTCGTGACGGCATGGTTCAGCGAACCTCCGCGCGCGATCGACGACCTCGACCGCCTGTTGCGAGCGCGCGTCTCGGCGCTCCTTCGCGACGGAGGCGCCATCGCGCTGTACGGCGTCGAATCGGGAACGCTCATGCCGCGTCCCCGTGAGGTCTTCATCCTTCCCGCCGCCGAAGATCGCCGCCGTCTTCTCGACGAGTTCGTGCGCGGCCTCGCGCCGCAGACGCTGCGCGACGCACTCGGCCTCCGGCTCGAGACCGCCGACACCGGAAGCGAACTGCTGGTTGCGTTCGACCGGACATCGATCGGGAAATACCGCGCCGACGTCCTTGTCGAGCCGCGGTTTCCCGGCGCGGCGTGGTCGCTGCGCCTCGACGTCGCAGGGGCGCGGCCGGCGCTCGATCGGGTGGTCGATTCGCCGGCTCTCCGCTTCGCCACGCCGCGGCTTCACCGCTCGGCGCGCAACCTGGCGCGGTGGCTCGGCGGTCTGGAGGGGGCGGCGACCATCGAGGCCGCGGTGTTCAAACGGCCGGAAGGAGAGGAGTTACGGGTGGTCATCTCGCCGAAATAGATCGGCGGCCCGGGAGGTTAAGGGGAGAATCCGATTCGCGCCGGGTGCCCGCCCGAGCCGCGCGCTTTCCGACGATGAACGACATCATCCGTTTCGACGAGATCGACGAGCATGGTCCGCAGACGTATCGCGGAACGTTCGAGATTTCCCTTTCGGAGATCGACCGGATGGAGGTGTCGAAGGTCGGGCCGGCGGCGATCGAGGCGAAGGTCGGGAAGGGGACGGAGGCGGCCGAGTACGTCGCCGACGGCAGCGCGTCGTTCGCCATCGACTTCATCTGTGCGCGCTGCCTCGAACCGTATCCGTTTGCCGCGAGTTCGAGCTTTCACGTAAGATTCGTCCCCCGTCCGGAGATCGTCGTCGAGAACGAGGAGATCGAGATCGACGAGAGCGGCCTCGACGTGGAGTTCTACGGCGTACGCGAGATCGCGCTGCGGGATCTCGCGATCGAGCAGATCCAGCTCTCGATTCCGATGAAAACGCTTTGCGACGAGAGCTGCCTCGGGCTCTGTCCCCGGTGCGGAGCCAATTGGAACCGCGAGACCTGCGAGTGCGGCGCCCCGGCAGGCGACGAGCGGTGGGGAGCGCTTCGAGACATCCGCGAGCAGATGGCGAAGAAGAAAGACCTTTAGAAACCGAGATCAGGAGTCTCACGATGCCGAATCCGAAACGAAGACACTCGAAGGCCAGGACGCGGACGCGACGCGCCCACGACTTTCTCGAGCAGAAGTCGCTCTCGACCTGCCCGCAGTGTCACGAGGCGAAGATGCCGCACCGCGTCTGCCCGAAGTGCGGGTACTACAAGGGCCGCGAAGTCATCGCCGTCAAAGACGTTCTGTAAGAGGAGTGCGGACGTGGCCGTCCGCTCTCGCGTCTTCAGCGAATGAGCAGGATCCGCATCGCTCTCGATGCCATGGGCGGCGACCATGCCCCCGACGCAATCATCCAGGGGGCGCTGGTGGCGGCTGCGGAGTATCCGGTCGACATTCTCCTGGTCGGCCGGGAAGAGGTCGTTCGCGAGAAACTCCGCGCCTTCTCGTCCTCGGTGCCGCCGAACATCGACGTGGTCGACGCGCGCGAAGTCGTGGAGATGGACGACACCGCGCTCGCGCCGCTCCGCCGGAAGCGCAACTCCTCGGTTCGCGTCGCCGCCAATCTCGTCGCCGAAGGGCGGGCCGACGTCATGGTCTCCGCCGGCCATACCGGTGCGACGATGACCTCCGCCTACAAAGTCCTGGGAACGATCGAAGGGGTGAGCCGCCCCGCGCTGGCCGCCGTGATTCCGAGCCTCGGTGACAGAGGGCACACCGTTCTTCTCGACGTCGGCGCGAACGTCGACACCAAGCCGAGCCAACTGCGCGAGTTCGCCGTCATGGGTCACTTCTACGCGCAGATCATCCTCGGCATCGAGGAGCCGCGCGTCGGACTGCTGTCGATCGGCGAGGAGGAAGGGAAGGGGAACGAGCTGACGCGCGAGACCTTCCGCGTCCTCAAGGAAACGGGCCTCAATTTCATGGGGAACGCCGAGGGACGCGACATCTACAACGGCAACGCCGATGTCGTCGTCTGCGATGGCTTCATCGGAAACGTCGTGCTGAAGGCGTCGGAGTCGCTGGCCGAAATGGTCTCGAAGATGCTCCGTCAGGAACTGGCCCGTTCGCCGAAGCGGAAGCTCGGAGCGCTCCTCGCCCGCGGTGCATTCGACGACTTCAAAAAGCGCGTCGACTATTCCGAGTACGGAGGCGCGCCTCTCCTCGGCGTGAAAGGCGGGTGCATCGTCTGCCACGGCCGCTCGAACGCGAAGGCGATCAAGAACGCGGTCCGCGTGGCGCGCGACTTCGCCCTCAACTCGATCAACGCCAAGATCCAGTCGAAGGTCGGCGATCTCCACACGCGCGAACACGATTCCGGCGTCCTCGCCGGGCGCGCCTGACACCGCCGCTCTTCCGGGCGCTCTCCTCGCATATCATCCGCCCGACATGGTGCACCAGACGGCATTCGTCTTCCCCGGTCAGGGAAGCCAGTACGCGGGAATGGGAAAAGACGTGGCGGAGAAGTATCCCGTCGCGCGAAAAGTCTTCGACGACATCGATGAGGCCCTCGGCTATTCGATCTCGAAGCTCTGCTTCGAAGGGCCCGAAGACGAGCTGAAGCTGACACAGAACACGCAGCCGGCGATTCTCGCCGTCTCGTCGGCGATCCACGCCGTCCTCGAAGAGCATTTCGAGGTCGCGCGGAGGGACCTGGTCGCGGGGCATTCGCTCGGCGAGTACAGCGCGATCGTCAGCGTCGGTGGTCTCACGCCGGCCGAGGGGGCGCGAATCGTTCACCTGCGCGGGAAGTTCATGCAGGAGGCGGTGCCGGTCGGCAGCGGCGCGATGGCGGCGCTCATCGGCCCGACGGTCGAGGAAGCGCAGGCCATCTGCCAGGAAGCTGCGCAGGGCGAGGTCGTCTCGGTCGCGAACATCAACGCCCCGGGACAGATCGTCATCGCCGGAACGAAGAGCGGTGTCGATCGCGCCATCGCCGTGGCGAAAGCGAGGGGCGTTCGCCGCGCGGTACCGCTTCCGGTGTCGGCGCCGTTCCATTGCGAGCTGATGAAACCGGCCGAGGAGCGGCTGCGGCCGGTGCTCGAAGAGGCGAACCTGAAGGACCTCTGGGTCGCGCTCGTCTCGAACGTCGACGCTTCGCCGATCGGCACCGCGACGGCGGTGCGGAACGCGCTGCTGCGCCAGGTCGCCTCGCCGGTGCGCTGGGTCGAGTCGGTGCAGAAGATGATCGCGATGGGCGTGAGGCGCTTCGTCGAGATCGGGCCGGGGAACGTGCTGACGGGACTGATCCGGCGGATCGATTCGTCGGTGGAAGTGATCAACGTCGCCGACGTGCCGTCGATCGAGAGCTTCGTGGAGAGGATGAAGTCCGCATGAGAGTCGATCTTTCGGGGAAAACGGCGCTCGTCACCGGCGCCTCGCGCGGCATCGGCGAGGCGATCGCGCGGAGGCTCGCGGAAACGGGAGCGCGCGTGCTCGTCGCCGCGAGGAGCCGTGAGCGGGTCGAGCAGGTGGCCGCGGAGATCACGGCGGCCGGAGGAAGCGCGACGGGCGTCGAACTCGACATCACCTCGCCGCAGGTGCGTGAGAGAGTGAAGGAGATCCTCGAGCAGGGACCGATCGACATTCTCGTCAACAACGCCGGCATCACCGAGGACGATCTCTTCATCCGCATGAAGCCCGAGGCGTGGTCGAACGTGCTCCGGACGAATCTCGACTCGGCCTTCCACATCACCCAGGAAGTGATCAGAAAGATGATCCGCGCGCGGTGGGGACGGGTGATCAACATCTCGTCGGTGGTGGGGCTGATGGGAAACCCCGGGCAGGTCAACTACGCGTCGTCGAAGGCGGCGATCATCGGTTTCACGAAGGCGCTGGCGCTGGAGATCGGGTCGCGGAACGTGACGGTCAACGCGATCGCGCCGGGGTTCATCCAGACGGCGATGACCGATGCCATGACGGCGGACGCCCGGGCGGCACTCGAAGAGCGGATCGCGCTCAGGCGGCTGGGGGTGGCGGACGACGTCGCGTACGCGGCGGTGTTTCTGGCGTCGGAGCAGGCGAGCTACATCACGGGGACGGTGCTGAACGTGAGCGGGGGGCTGTACACGTAGTCTGCGGTGGCGCGCCCTGAGGGACTCGAACCCCCAACCCTCAGATCCGAAGTCTGATGCTCTGTCCAATTGAGCTAAGGGCGCACGCGGGCCGGCGCCGAGTGTAACCGAGAAACCGCTCGACAGATGCCCGGGGCATGAATAGAATCCGCCGCCGCGTTGTTAGCAGAGGTCCTGCCGCGATAAGCCGTTGTAGCTCAGCTGGCAGAGCAGCTGATTCGTAATCAGCAGGTCACCGGTTCGAATCCGGTCAACGGCTCCAGCAAATCCACTCACAAGTGATTCATTACACGCGACTTGGCGCTGTCACTCTCGCTGTCCTCGTTAGAGGGCAAGTGGGGATAAAAAGGGGAAGTGGGGTGGGAAGTTATACCCCTTTTCATACCCAAGAAATCGCAATAACTTTTCCATCCTGCTGCAGCTCGGAGACCGCATCGGGGAGGGGGCACGGGAGGCTTACTCCAAGGGGAGCGCCTTCGCGAGGATCTCCGCGAGGCGTCGGCGCTCGTCGAGCTTCTGCGCGGTGATGCGGTCTTTGTAGTACCAGCGGAGGGTCGTTTCGACGTCTTCGTGCCCGAGCTGCTCGGCGGCTTCGTCGATCGAGGTCTCGTCAGCGACGAGCGTCGCCACTTCCGCGCGGATGGGGGCGAGCGTGTCGATCGCGCCGATCTCGTACTCGTAGTCCTGCCGCTTGCCGGAGCGCCAGCGGGAGTCCTTCTTCGTCGCCACGATGCCGGCACGCTTGCTCGCGGCGCGGATCCGTGGTCGGAGCGCTTCGCGCGTGACGGGGCGGCCATCGATGGTGAAGACCACCATGCCGGGGAAGGTGCGCTCGACGAAGGGCCGCACCTTCGCGATCACGTCGGCGGTGAGAGCGTAGACGTGACGGCGCTGCTTCCGCTTCGACCGGAGGATCGGCGCGAAGACGGCGCGCTCGAGGTCGAACTCTTCGCGGCGGGCCTTGAAGATCTCGACGTCCCTTGCCCCCGTGGGCCTTCAGGTACGCGATGGCCTGCTCGACGCTCCCCTCGGGCATCGCAGCGATCAGCCGCCGGATGGTGGCGGCGTCGAGGTCGCGCTTCTCGCGCACCTCGGCGCGGATCTCGCGATGCGGGATCTTCCAGTCGACGGCGAGTCCCTTCCAGCGGAGCATCGTCTTCAGAGCGGAAAGGGCTTTCGCGATGGCTGCGCCACGGCTCGAGGTCGCGCGCCTCGCCCATCGGACGAACTCAGAGACGACCGATGGATCGATCTCGCGGACGGTGCGAGTGCCGATCGCTCGGAATCCTGGACGGATCAGATTCTCGCAGACGTAGTGGTAGTGCCGGTGGGTCTGCGGGTCGATGGCACCGTCGCGCTCGAGGCCCTCGGTGTACGCCAACCACTCACGGCACAGCTGGTCGATGTCGATGTTGCGCTCAGGCTGGAACCCGAGGTGCCGGAACTGGACATTGTGGTACGCCGTGTCGTGTGCGGCGCGAAAGGCCTTGGCGTCGGTCTTCAGGCCTCGGATGAACGCCACCACCTTCCGGTGACCTCGTCGCTGGCAGACGAAATAGTAGCCGCCATCGTACGGAGCGAGACGGTCCTCGAACCGCAGGCCTTCGGGTACCGCCATCAGAAGATCTCCTTGTGGAGCCACACCCCGTTCGCGAGGATGGCGATCGCGATGGCCAGGCCAACGAGCGCCGCGACGGTCGCCCACAGCGACTCGCCGCGGCGAATTGCGCGTATCGTCTGAACGATGGTTACCGCGAGCGCGAGCGCGAACGTGATCCAGAACGTGTGCGCGTAGGTTGGCATCCGGTCAGAACGTCGCAGATACAGCGATCCGGCGGACAGGGGCCGTCGGTCGCTGGTTGTGATGTGGGGAGGGGTAGATCGATGCGAACGATGGGGGCAGGGGTTTCTTTTTCCGGGACTTCGAAGGCAACCACGATGAACACTGCTGCGGGTACTCCTTACGTCGAACTTCAACGTACGGAGTGACGGACGCGATCATTTCCCTACCCCCGCTGCATCATCCGTGAAACTTGAGCGGCAGAGCAGGCCTGTCACTCTCGCCATCGGTATCCTCGTCGACCTGCTCTCGTCGCTGACGAGCTGCTCGCAACCGCGCGTTCTGCAGGCCGCGCCGCAGCGCGGCCAGGACTTCCCGCGCCGCCGCCAGATCCTCGGGATCGAGCTGGCGCATCTCGTGGATGAGCGGCTGCAATTCGGGAATGATCGTGTTGTCGGTTGCGAGCAGCTCGTGCGGCGTGTAGCCCAACGCCT
>DATLYG010000250.1:0-2889 GCA_035574985.1 Thermoanaerobaculia bacterium
ATCGGGCATCGGGCCGAGGCGGAAGCAGACCGCTGGCAGACGGTACGAGCGCGGCGCGTATCCGCCGATCGGAAAGCCGCCCGCAAAACGCCGGGCGAACCTGCTTCGCCACGTCGACGAGGTCGACCTGGTCTGCCCTCGCTGCGGCAGCGTGATGAAGATCATCCCCTTCCTCACCGAGCGCCAGGTCATTCGATCCATCCCTGCCTCGTTGCGGCGCGGCCAGGACACGCCATCCGCGGCCGACTCGCGCCATCCTCCGCCACCCGCTGGTCCGGCCGCGGATGGCGTCTGACTGCCTGCGACAAGAAGAAACGTGCCGCCTGCCGGCTCCTGAGCCGAGTTTGCCCAACGCTTGCGCGAGTTGCCTTCCGCGCCGGCCCGATCCTCCATCGGTGTCGTCGATCATCTGAAACCGTAGAAGAATGAACCGTCGCCGACGATCTCATCCGCGCGAAGCGTGCGTCGGCCGCAGGCCGGGCCCGGGGGAGGGACCGGCGTCGAGGTTATTCGGAGTACTTGCGGGTTATTTGGCGCTCACAACCTGTTAGGCCGTAAAATCGCGTGTATACTACACTTCGTCGCCAGCCTAACACCGCTCCATTTACCGCACGTCACCGGTCCCGTCGGTCACTAACCAACCCAGTTTTGGGCGCAGCGATCGTTCAAATTCCTACGGTTTCAGATGATCGGCCACACCGATCGCCCCTGGTTTCGGGACAACTCACCCGCGCTGAGCCCTGAATGGGCCTCGCCTCGTCCTCCCAGGGAGTCGCATTCGCGCCAACCGACACCATCCTCTGAAGCGAAAGCAGCAGGAGCGAACATGAAAACTCCTATCCCTCCGTGCGTGGGTCGTACACGATCTCCACCACCTCCAGGTGGTCTGGTGTATCCCGAACTCACTTCTTCGTACGTCGGGTCATTCTTGTGCCTTCCCGTGTAGCCGGATGACGGAGATCACGCCGGGCAACGTTTCGAAGGACCAGAAGCAGCCCCCGGCGAAGGTCGCCTCCGCGTACTGCGGCGCCGGAACGGCACCGAGGAGCAGCAGCAGGACCGCAGGCGCGAGCGCTCCCCTGCCGGCCGATGCGCCGCGCCACTTCCGGATCGCCCGGTCGACCGAGACCGCTCCCGGACCGAAGGCGAGGACGAGAAGCGAGACGAGCAGATAGAGAAACGGTTCGGCGGCCGTGAACGACTCCGGATCGTCGAAGATGTTCACCACCACGTCGCGATCGGCAGTCAGATAGGCGACGGCCATGTTCCCGGCGAGAAGCAGCGCCACCGGCCGCGAACAGAGTCCGGCGAGAAGCAGCAGGCCCCCGACGCATTCGAGCGATCCGACGAACCAGGCGTTCAGCCCCGGCGCGGGAATGCCGAGGGAATCGAAGAACGCGGTGACGCGCTCGATGTTCTGCAGCTTCCCCCGCCCGGTGACGAAGAACTGCCATCCGATGTACGCCCGCAACACGAGCAGAAGCGGCGAGCGCAGCCGATCGAAAATCTTCGTCGCAACGAACTCGTACCACCGCTCGACCTCGTTCATCGGCATCCTTCCGACTGATTTCCGATTTCTGTTCTCTGAAACAGCCCCGCGGCGGTCCAGTCGCGGAACCAGCCGAACACTTCCTCGCGCGACGGCGCGCGCCCGAGGCGCGTCATGAACGACTCGATCGCCTCCGCCATCGTCGTTCCCCTGCAGACCGCTTCGAGAAACACGAACGCAGCGAGGGTCAGCGGCATTCGATGGACCGCATAGTCGCGGCGATGCACGGCGAGCCAGGTCTTCCCCCGAACGGGGCGGATCGGCTCTTCGTCGCGCCACGCCTGGAACGCGGCGTTGACGTCGTGATCGAAGGAGAGAAGCCGCAGCGCGGCGATCGGCTCGAAGCGGACCCGCTCCGCGTCGTCGGCGGAGATCGGCGCCATCGAGGCCATCGACGGCGTCTCCTGCTCGTCGAACACCTCCGTCATCGCCAGTTCGAGCCGGGCGAGGTCGCGGAGAAAGGCCTTCTGCCGCATCGACGATTCGGCGATGAACCGCGGGAGATGGTCCCCGAGTCGGTTCAGCGTGTACGAGCGCGACGGATACCGCTCGACGTAGGCGGCGACGAGCCCGTGGAAACGCTTCTCGCCGAGGTACGCGCGGAGCGCCGGATAGTCGGTCTCCAGCGCTTCGACCATCCGCGGGAGATACATGCCGCGGTAGATGAGGACCCGCTGCGCCGGATCGAGCGTGCGCGAAGGGCGAACGCGCTCCGCGGCGCCGGCCAAATCGGCGTCGCGTTCGGCGACCGCCGCCTGCATCCACTGCTGCAGATCAGAGAGCATGGGGCCTCAGTGGAACGCCGGCGGCCTCGCCGGCGCGAAGACGATCGATCGGCGGCGAGGCCGCCGGCTCTTCACCGAGCTTCCGGAACTGCCTCGCCTTCAGCGCCTCGCGGTGGACGGTGTCGAAGTCGGGGATGTTTGCGTCCCATTCGAGGAGCGTCGCCACATCTCCCGTCCGCGCGCAGGCGCGCGCGTACAGCGCCCACACCTCGTCGATGACGTGGTCGTCGTGCGTGTCGATGATGTGCGTGCCGCAGTTCGTGTGACCGGCGAGGTGGTACTGCACGACGCGTCCGGCCGGGATCGAGTCGATGTAGACGTTCGGATCGAAACCGTGGTTGTACGCGCTGACGTAGACGTTGTTCACGTCGAGGAGCAGATTGCAGCCGCTCTCCTCGCAGAGTCGCGTCAGGAACTCCCATTCCGGCATCGACGACGAGGTGAACTCGAGATAAGTCGACGCGTTCTCGAGCGCCAGCGGCATCTCCAGGAAGTCGGACACCGTCCGCACGCGCGCCGCCACGTGCCGCAGAGACTCCTCGTTGTAGGGCATCG
>DATLYG010000251.1:0-10803 GCA_035574985.1 Thermoanaerobaculia bacterium
ATCGTCAGGTGACGACCGTCGGAACCGTTCTCGATCTCGGTCCGCACTTCACGGTGCGACTGTCTGCGATGGCCGGCAAGGACGATCGCGATGGAAAGGGGACGGAGCTTCGCCAGGACTTCGGTGGACCTCTCACTTCGACCTGGGTGAGCGCCACCGGATACGAGACGGAACGCACCGCGGCGAAGGCCGAACTCACCTGGAAGGCCGCCTGGTTTCGCGCGCGTGCTGGCTACGAGCTCGACACCAGCGAGCGCACGGCATCAACCGAGATTCTGAAGACTCCTCGAATCTTCCCTTCCCGCATCGCGCAGGCCGACACGCGAGA
This sequence comes from Thermoanaerobaculia bacterium, assembly GCA_035574985.1. GTDB lineage: Bacteria > Acidobacteriota > Thermoanaerobaculia > Gp7-AA8 > Gp7-AA8 > DATLYG01. The sequence goes on from DATLYG010000251.1 coordinate 329, forward strand.
CACGGACCGCGGCCGCGGCTGGCTGCGGATGCGCATTCCGTTCGGCGCGCGCAAGGCGATCTCGATCGGCATCGATCGCATCGATACCGACAGTGAGATCTCGACGACGGACCTGGAGAACAACTACGTCACCGGCCCGTGGGACCAGAGGCTGTGGCGGTATCACCTGGAAGTTCCCATCCTCCGCTCGCGCGGGACCGACCTCGCGCTGCGCTACGACGGCTCGGACGCCGCGACCACCATCGGAGCTCCGGAATACGATCCGCTGTTCGATCCCTCCGAGCCGGCGGGGGGCGTCGAGCACGAGTCGCGTCTGCAGAGCGCGGAGCTTCGCCTCTACCACGGCGACGCCGCATGGAGCGCATGGACCGGCATCGGCTGGCGCGAAGAGGAGTCGGACTTCGAGCCCTCCCTCGCCATCTTCCCCGGGTTCGTCCCTTCCCGGTACGAGATCCGAGGGACCTCGATCTCGTCGGGCGGTTCGATCCGGCTCGGGGGGAAGGGAACGCTCGAGGGAGACGGGCTCTGGATCCGGAGCCGGCGCTCGGTCGACAACGGCCGCATCGACGCGGGACTCTCCTATCGACACGAGATCAGCGAGCACCTCGGCATCGGGGCGCGCTATCGCTACGTACGTTTCAACGAAAAGCAGCACGACAGCGACGACTACCGCGGGCATCTCGCCTCGGTCTTCGTGGTCGGCCGCTTCTGATGAGGGAAGAAACAGGAGGCCTCGCGTGAGGAATCAAAAACAAATCCGGATTCCGATGGTCTGCATGACCGGTCTCGGCATGCTCATGCTCGCGATCGGCGTGACGACTCTCCCCGCGCGCGCTGACGAGACCGTGACGCCCAACTACGCGGCATTGCATGACAGATCGTCACCGTCGTACGACCCCAACTGCCTCGGCTGTCACCAGGCGGTCCTGTCCGAAAGCAGCACCAATCCGCGGATTCCGGGCATCCATCCGAAGATGATCCCGTACACGCCGGGCTACTCGCCGCGTCGCGGGGTGACGAACGAGACGTGTCAGAAGTGCCATTTCACCGTCGACGTTTACGGGACGACGGCGGGCGGCTTGCGCAAACAGGTGGCTGCCCGCGAATGCGCATTCTGTCATTCGCCGGCCGGGCCGGGTAAGCCGCTCTACAGGCGATGAAACGGATCGAGGAGCAGACCACGATGAAATCCGACAAGAACCGCCCGTCCCCCACCCTCGACCTCAATCCCTCGGTCGATCGCCGCACGTTCCTGCAGGTGACCGGCGCGCTCGCAGCCACCGCCGCGGCGATGCCGTCGTTGCTCTCGAAGGCACAGGCGGCACCGATCGAACCTCACGCAACCCCCGATCCCGTCAATGGAACGGTGATCAACAGCGTCTGCTTCATGTGTCACAGCCGCTGCGGCGTCAAGGCGACTGTGGTCGACGGGGTGCTCGTCAAGCTCGATGGGAACCCGTACCACCCGAACAATGCGAGCCCCGACGAGCGGGTGGCCTATTCGGTGCCCGCCGCCGATGCGAAGAATGTCCGCGGCCGCATGTGTGCCAAGGGGCAGTCTTACATCCAGACCCTCTATGACCCCGCACGGCTGAAGTCTCCGCTCAAGCGGGTCGGCCCCCGAGGATCCGGTCAATGGAAGGCGATCACCTGGAAGCAGGCCCTCGACGAAATCGCGGCCCATCTGAAGACCGTCTATGACCCGAAGACCGACATCGACCCGAACTTCCCGGAGATGGGAAAGGTCAGCAACAAGATCGTCTTCTCGCCCGGGCGCATTCAGGGCGGCAACCTCGACTTCACCGACCGGATCTTCAAGTCGGCGATCGGAACGGCGAACTTCCGCGTCAATCACACGTCGATCTGCGAGGTCAGTCACCACACGGCATTCAATCTGCTGACCGATTACAAGTCCAACCACTTCAAGCCGGACATCCTCAATGCGCGCTATCTGATCTGGTTCGGCACGAGCCCGCTCGAAGCGGGGTTTTCGCACCAGCAGATCGCGCGACACGTTTCCGAGTTCCGGGCCCGCGGCGGAAAGATGGTCACCGTCGATCCGCGGTTCAGCAATACGGCGGCGAGATCGGACGTCTGGGTACCGGTCAAGCCGGGAATGGACGCCGCGTTCGCGCTCGGCATGTGCCGGTGGATCATCGACCACAAGCGCTACGACGAGAATTTCCTGACGAACACCAAGGCCGACGTCAATGGCGAGAAGTCCTACTCGGACGCGACGTTCCTCGTCCGCAAGGACAACGGAAAGTTTCTGACCGCGAAAGATGCATCGGGCGTCACGCGCAACTTCGTCTGGAACGGCGGCAGGGCGTGGATGAACCACGAGGCGCCGGGGGCGAAGGGAGAGCTCGATCCGGGTGAGGTGAAGGTCGATCCGGGTGACGGGACGCTCGTCGACTGCCAGACGGTCTGGTCGCTCTTCGTGGCTCGCGTGCGCGAAAAGACCGTCGCGGAATACGCCGAGATGGCGGGAGTGGAACAGTCCCTCATCGAAGATGTCGCGCGTGAGTTTTCGGCCGCGGGCAAGCAGGGGGTCGCCAATCCGTATCGCGGCCCCGTCAAGCACACGAACGGCGTCTATGGCGCCATGGCGATCGCGGCGCTCAACCTCCTCAACGGGAACTACGACTGGAAGGGAGGGAATTCGAAGGGTGGCGGCCGGCCCCACTATGAGGGTGGCGCCGCGCCCGGGCAGATCTCTCTTGGCAAAGTCCCCGGCGGCGTCTCGCCGGCCGGGGTCCCGATCACGAGGCATTCGAAGTTCTACGAGAAGGACGCTCCGAACCTGTTCGCGCGCGACGGGTATCCGGCCAAACGGCCGTGGGCGCCGTTCAACCGCGACTGGAACTATCAGGAACTCATGCCGTCGATCGAGGAGGGTTACCCGTATTCGATCGACACGCTCATCACCTACTGGAATGCCCTTCCCTACTCCACTCCGTCCGCCCGCGACACGTTCGAGCGGGTGATCGTCGATGAGACCAAGGTCAAGTTCTTCGTTGCCATCGACATTCTCATCGGCGAGGTCTCGAAGTACGCCGACATCATCCTGCCGGAAAGCTCGTCGCTCGAGAAATGGAGTTTCCCGCACGCCGGGACGCCGGCGATTCCGACGAGCGTGGGGAACTTCCGGCAACCCGTCGTCGGCAGCTACATCGAGAAGGTCATCTCCGGCAAGACACGGCGCTTCTATGTGCCGGCGTACGCACAGGGCAACGTCGCGTTCGATCACTGGCGTTCCGCCGGCGTGACGAGCGGCACCGAACCGGAGGCGACCGGCCCTCAGCTCCTCGAGGACATCCTGATCGCGATCGCCGGCCGGATGGGACTGCCGGGCGTTGGACCCAATGCCTTCGACCTGACGGGGGCCAAAGACGGTTACGACTGGCGCTCGGACCTCTACTCCGCCTGGGACTTCTATCAGAACGGCCTGAATAACCAGAGCGTCGAGACGGGAGCGACGGTCGAGGAGATCATCGCGAAGGGTGGCGTCTTTGCGCCGGTCAAGGGAAGCCCGTCCGACCCCACCGTGGCGTATTCGGGCAACTACATGAAGTCACAGTTCAAGAATCTCGTTCACCTGTACGTCGAGGCGCTGCGCACGACGAAGGACTCGATGACGGGACAGGTCTACGACCCCCTTCCGAAGGTGGTCCCCATCAGCGACGTGCTCGACCGGCCGATTGCGGAGGACCCCGCCTTCCCGTACACCATGGTGACCTACAAGAACGCCTATCACGGGCAGGCGCGCACGATCCAGAACCCGTGGCTCCAGGGCATCAAGCCGGAGAACTTCGTGGAGATCAATCCTCTGGACGGGCGGCGGCTCGGGCTGGAGAACTACGATCTGGTCCGGCTCACCGGGCGGAACGGGGCGACCGCCACGGGCCGCGTGCGGTTCACCGAGGGAATCCGTCCGGGAGTGGTCGCCATCTCGCACCACTACGGTCACTGGGAATCGGGGGGCAATCCCAACGTCTCGGTCGACGGGCAAAAGCTGTTCAGCGACCCGGCACGCCTTCGCGGGATCGCGCCGAATCCGCTGATGATGAAGGACCCCGTGCTGAAGAACGTGTGCCTGCAGGACAAGATCGGAGGCAGCGCCTCGTTCTTCGACTCGAGCGTGAAGATCGAAAGGGTCGGCGCCTAACGGCCGGGAGAGACGACGATGACACAGATTGGCTGGATTCTCGATCTCACGAAGTGCGTCGGATGCCACGCCTGCACCGTTGCGTGCAAGTCGGAAAACAACACGGCGCCGCAGATCTCGCCGCTCGTCATGAGAAACGGCAGGGCGATCACCGTCGACTGGCGGCGCGTGACCGAAATCGAACGGGGAACGTACCCCAAGGTCGCGCGCGAGTTCGTCAGCATGGCGTGCAACCACTGCCTCGAACCGGCGTGCATGAAGTCGTGTCCGGTGGGAGCGATCACCAAACGCGACAAGGACGGCATCGTCCTGATCGACCAGGAGAAGTGCAACGGCTGCCGTTACTGCGTCTGGGCATGCCCGTGGGGCGCTCCCCGCTTCAGCGAGATCACGCACAAGGTCGAAAAATGCACGTTCTGCGTGCAGCGAATCGACGCGGGGCTTCAGCCCGCCTGCGTGACGACGTGCGTGGGGCGCGCGCTCACGTTCGGCTATGACGTCGGACCGACGCGCGAGGTTCCCGAGGGCTTCGCCGACCCGCAACTGACCGGCGCGCAGATCAGGTTCGTGCGGTGAGTCATGGACGCGCAACCGGAGGCGGCTACCGAAAAGGCAGCGGGCGCCGGACAGACGTACCGGTTCCTCTCCTCCGTCTTTCGTCAGCCCCCGGCACGCGACTGGTTCGAACGGCTGAAGAGCCCTGAAATCTCGACCGCCCTCGGACTGCTCGCCGAGACGTTCGGCCGCCGCGAGAATCCCGCCGCGCTCCTCGACGACTTCGAACATCTCCGGCGCGACTATGCCGAGCTCTTCGAGATTCCCGCGGGCCGCTTCGTTGCGGCCTGCGAATCGCGGTATGTGGAGATCCCCGACGACGCCGCGCCTCCGAGCGTGCGGATGCTCGAGGTCTACCACGCCTGCGGGTTCGTCTTCGATGCAGGCACTCCCGTCGCCCCCGACCACCTCTCAGCTCAACTCGAGTTCCTGGGGCATCTCGCCGCCGCCGAGGAGGAAGCACTCCTGAATCGCGATGACTGCCGGGCGTCGATCGTGCGGCTGACCGCCCTCGATCTGATCGACTATCACCTGCTCGACTGGGTTCCCCGCTTCATCAGTGCCCTGCGCGCCGTTCACGGACACCCGTTCTACGTCACGATGGCGGAACTCACCGGCGACCACATCCGGCGCGAGCGCATGCGTCTGGTCGCCGCAATCGAAGGAGGTACGCGATCCGTCCATTAGTCTCCGCTCTGGAGGCGATCGCTTCCGCGGGCGACCCCCGCCCCCTGTTCACGGGCCGCTGCGCGCGCGCGAAAACGACACGAGCGTCGTGCCGCCTCTGCGTCGACGCCTGCCCGGTCGGCGCCATCTCGCCCGCGAGCGGAGGCAAACTGGCGATCGCCGCGAACTGCGTCGGCTGCGGCATCTGCACGGCGAGTTGTCCGCGCGATGGCCTTTCGGATCCTCGGGGGCGCGACGCACGCCTCGGAGAGCGCATCCGGTCGCTCCCCGGAGCATCGGCCGTCTTTTCATGCGAACGGAAACCGCTCGCGGGCGCCGGGATCGCAACCTGTCTCGCCGCTCTCGATCCCCTCAGCCTCGCCGGGCTCGCGTCGCGCGCGACCATCACCCTCGCCATGCCCGACTGCACCGGCTGTCCACTCGCACCCGGCCTGCAAACATGGCGCACGCGGTTCGACTCGCTCCTCGAGGCTCTTCCGCATCTGCGCGGCCGGTTCCGCATTGCGAAACCGCAGGACATCGTCCGTGGTGAGAAAGGGGACGCGATCTCGCGAAGAGGGTTGTTCCGCCGTCTCGCCTCGAAGAGCGCTGCGACCCGCGAGACGCGACGCGAGTCGGTTCGTCGCGCGGCAGCGGATGGCCCGACGCGCAGCGATCCATGGCTGCCCTTCGCGTCGATCGAGATCTCGAACGACTGCTTCGGCTGTCCCGTATGCGAGGCGGTCTGTCCCGAGAACGCGATCGAGAGACTCGTGGAGGGTTCGTCGATCCGGCTCCGGTTCCGCGAAGAGGCGTGCACCGCCTGCGGCGCCTGTGCCGATGCGTGCGGCGTTCGAGCCATTCGACTGAATCCGGTTCGTCCGTCCGGGCAGAGCCGGGAGGACCTCATCCGCGTCGATGCCCGCGACTGCGCCGGCTGCGGGTTCGAATTCCATTCCAACACTCACGACCACTGCCCCGCCTGCCGGCAGGGAACTGGCGCGGCGCTGCTCGGACGGCGTCTGTCCGGCCCATGTCCCGATCGAGGGCCGAACGCCGCCGACTGTCAAGGGCCGGGGGCGATGGTATAGGGATTCGTCAGGATCCTGCCTTCCGTTGCGGCGCCGGGGGACCGGATGCGAGGTGCCGCGACGACGCAAAGGTGGCCGCTCGCCGCCGCAACCCGATCGAGTGGTTTGCCGCCTGACCGCAATTCGTTCAGGGCCCGTTCCGGCCGCGTCCGCCGGAGGGGGACGCGTACCGATTTCTCTTCGCGGCGGCGCCGGGATCTTGTATCGTCCCGCCGACGAATTCGACCGGAAAGGGGCTGCGTCATGGCCAATGCGGCGACCGAGAAGCATCCGCGGGGGTTGTACGTCCTGTTCGGAACGGAGATGTGGGAGCGCTACAGCTTCTACACCGTCCAGGCGATGCTCTCGCTCTACCTCCGCGACACCACCGACGGCTTCTCGTTCTCGAACGCGCGCGCGGCGTCGGTCGTCTCCTGGTACAACATGTTCATCTACTTCACGCCGCTGCTCGGCGGGCTGATCGCCGACCGTCTGACCGGATTCCGGCGGGCGATCATCATCGGCGGCGTGTCGTTCATGATCGGTCACGCACTCCTCGCGGTACCGAACAATCTCTTCATCTGCTATCTGGCGCTGACGTTCCTGGTGATCGGCAACGGTTTCTTCAAGCCGAACGTCTCCTCGATGGTGGGCAATCTCTACCCCGAGGGGAGTCATCTCAAGGACAAGGCGTATCTGATCTTCTACATGGGGATCAACATCGGCGCGCTGATGGCGCCGCTGATCGCGAACTTCGTGAGGCCGCGGTGGGGGTTCCACCCCGCGTTCTTCAACGGAGCGATCGGCATGGCGTTCGCGCTCATCATCTTCGGGATGAACCAGAAGTGGGTGCGCCACGCCGAGCGGCAGAAGGACGGGGGCGACGGGAAGGCGGCGGCGGTCACCGAGGACCTTCCGCCGGTCAGTGAAGCGGCGAAGGCGATGGAAGCGGTTCCCGAATCGAGACGCATCCTGGCGCTCGTGGTCATCTTCCTCATCGTCATCGTCTTCTGGATGGTCTTCCACCAGAACGCCCTCTCGCTGATCTGGTGGGCGGACGACCATTCGCGCGAGCTGCCGGGCATCCTGTCGTTCGCGATCAACCCGCTGTACATCATCCTCCTCTCCATTCCCCTCGCGTCGTTCTGGTCATGGCTCGACAAACGCAATCTCGAGCCTTCGACGCCGATGAAGATGATGATCGGGATGATGCTGACCGGCCTGTCGTTCCTGATCCTCTACTTCTCGGCGACCTCGGGCGGCTTCACCAAACCGGTGTTCCGGGTGATCCAGTCGTCGGCGACGGAGACACTCGTTTCGATCTCGCCCGAGGCGCGCGAGCATCTCGGGATCACCGCGAAGTCGATCCTGCTCGAAGACGGGAAGACGGAAGCGTGGCGGGTGACGAACGTCGGTGCGCCGGTCCCGGCGGGCGATTTCGTCCGCCTGGAGAGCCACTCCGGCGACACCATCACCGTCGCGCCGACCTCGCGCGTCTCCGCCTGGTGGCTGATCGTCGCCTACGGCGTGCTCTCCCTCGGCGAATTGATGCTCAGCCCCATGGGACTCTCGCTCGTCTCGAAGGTCGCGCCGGTTCGCATGCGGGGGGTCATGATGGGCGGCTGGTTCGCGGCCACCGCCATCGGCAACAAACTGACCGGCGTGGCCGGATACTGGGACCTCTGGTCGCACGCGAAGTTCTTCCTCGTCCTCGCCTCGATGGCCCTGGGGATGGCGGTGGTGCTGTTCGCACTCCTCCGCCCGCTCAAGAAGGCCATGCCCGGCGTCTGATCGCCGCCGCGACCACCCGCCGTGCACGCGCGCATTAGACAAATGGACAATTCCTGTCTACTCGTCCAGCATCGCGCGGCCGCAGCACGGCACACGTGAATTCCGCCGTGCCGGACGCGTGCGGCGGCGCCTTCTCGTCGATCACCGCCTGCAACGTCTCGTGATCGTTCGCCCGCCCGCGCCCCGCCCGTGCGCCGATCGGCCCATCGCAGCGACAGTCGTCCCCGCCCTTCGCCGGGACCCCTCTGGAGTGCGGCGCTTGAGCGCCGCTCTCGTGGCGGGGCTTGAGCCACGCCGCGGCCGCGCTCAAGCGCGGCGCCCAAGCGGCGCTCAAGCGCCGCACTCCAGAGGGGCTCGGCCCCCATGAGGTTGCCGCGCCTCTCGGCACAGGCGGCATGGGAGAGGTCTGGCGCGCGACCGACACGAGCCTCGAGCGCGAGGTCGCCATCGAGATCCTCCCGGCTTCTCCTCGCCGACGCCCTGCAACTCGCAGCGGCAACCCTCCAGCTTCGCAACGGTTCCGAAGGAGAGATCGAGATCAGGGAACGAATGGCATCTCTGACGCGACGAGGGGCGCAAAGATCGCCGCATCACCGACGGCGCTTCGGGTTGCAGGCGATTTCGATCGCGACACCAGCGCGTTCATGGCTGCGGCCGGGGGCGGGGGCGCAGTTCCTCGACCAGTGCCGTCAGCTTCGTCCTCGCCTCGGTCTGCTCCTGCAGCGTCCCGCCGAGGAGGCGGCCGATCTCTTCGATCGCGGCGAGGACATCCGGCGTCGCGTCGCCCGGTTCGATCTTCCCCTTCGTCTCCCCCGCCATTGCGAGCTGACGCCGGCGGTCCTCCGCCGCCTTCTGTCCGGCGACGCGCTTTTCCAGTTCTCCGGGGAGAGAGAGGAGCGCCTCGTCGACGCTGCTCTTGAGCTGCCCGCGGTCGATCGAATCGCGCTCCACGATGTTCCGGAGCTGGTCGAGACGCCGGATGGCGGGAAAGTACGGGCTCGCCGGGTCGTCGACGAGCTTCGCCTGCACGAGCGCCACCTGCGCGACGGCGCTCCGGCTGCCGCTCTCCACGCCCAGTTCGGCGGTCGCCTTCACGCTGCGGCCGATGTCCGGCAGCGGCACGCCGGTCGAGTCGCCCGGGCTGACCCAGGCGTTCACGGGAATCGTCTGCTGCATCGTCCTGCCGTCGAAACCGGTCGAGTCGACGCGGACATTGCGGACGAAGACGCGGTTGTTCGCGGCGAGCACTCCCCTCTTCCGGGGCACGACGACTTCGACGCGATAGACATTCGGCGCCGAGACCGTGACCTCGCGCAGCTCGCGCTCGCTGTGCACGCGCTCGATCGTCTTTTCGTCGCGGACGCGCGACCCTTCCTGTCGCTGGAGCGAGGCCCAGCGATACGTGCCGTCCTCGCGCGGCCCGCGCAGGAGGTCGACGTCCTGGTCGATGATCGCCACCATCACCTGACGCACGTTCTCCAGTTTTTCGGCCAGTTCGGCGATCCGTGCGAGAGCGCGAAGATCGCCCGCCAGCCTCTCGACGTTCTCGTCGGGCGGCGGCGCGGGTGCTTCCGACTGCCCGAGCGCGACAGGGGCGAAGGCAACGACTGCAAGCAGCGGGAACAATCGCCTGAACGTCATGATCCACCTCCGGAGTGCCGTATTCTAGCGGCCCGTGATGTCGTCGATGATCCGGAGGTGATGGCGGTTGTGGATGATGGTGAAGCGGAGCGCCTGCCGCGGATCGAGTCCTCCGAAGTAGGGATGACGCACCACCGGCGCGCGGCACGACATCGCTTCGGGGGTGAATGCGGCCACGACCGCCTCCAGCTCGCGCAGCGACGCCGCGACCTCGCCGCCCGTCACGACTCCGCCTCGCATCTTCTCCGGAGACTTCCCTCTCCCGCGCGGGATCCATCCGGTCAGCAGCACGAGGCGCCCGACGAAGTTGATCCCGCCGTCGCACGGCCGGGGGTCGTTGATGCGGGCGAGGATCGCCCGGCTCGACTTGAGGCAGTGATCGACGTGCTCGGCGATGCTCCAGCCGGAAACCTCCGGCGCGCTCCGGCCGAGCGAGCCGTTCGAGGCGAGCGCGCGGAAGCGATCGAGTTGTGACCGGAGAGTCGCGACCTCGGACTCCATCTCCAGCGACGATACCTTGCCCCGGCGCGTCGCCGCAATCCTGAAGAATCCCGACCCTGGCCGCCATCCCGGTTCTGGAGTGC
>DATLYG010000252.1:0-3447 GCA_035574985.1 Thermoanaerobaculia bacterium
CACGAACCCCGCGAATCCGGCCCAGCCGCAGCAGACGACGTTCAATCCGGCCGCCTCTCCTCCCGATTACGCCAACGGGCCGATCGCGGGCGTACGGCCGCGCGCTCGCGGCAAGAGTTTACTAACCCTCAATGGGGCAACGGATTACGAGCAGTGGGGCTACACGATCTTCGACCTCGACCGGGAAATCACCCTCCGCAACCAGGGTCGGGCCATCGTCTACAAATAACATCAACCCCTCGCTCCCCAACCCCAGCCGGTCTAGAATCTCCCCCCCAATGAAGGCGCGGGTGCCCATCAGCCGCCACGTACTTCCTTCAGGTCTGACGGTCCTGATCGAGACGCTCCCCTACGTCCGGTCGGTCGCACTCGGTTACTACCTTCGCAGCGGATCGGCCGTGGAGTCGGAAGAACACAGCGGCGCCTCGCACTTTCTCGAGCACCTGGTCTTCAAGGGCACCGACCGGCGCTCGACCGCCGACATCGCGCAGATCATCGACATCCTCGGCGGTGACGTCGACGCCTTCACCGGGAAGGAATACACCTCATTCTATGCGCACGTGCTCGACGAGCAGGTCTCGACCGCGCTCGATCTGCTGACCGACATCGTCGTCGCACCCCGCTTCACCGACGACGATCTCGAAGCCGAGCGATCGGTGATCCTCGAGGAAATCAAGATGGTCGAGGACACGCCGGACGATCTGGTGCACGAAATCTTCGTCAACTCGTTCTGGCGTGATCACCCGCTCGGGCGTCCGATCCTCGGGACCGAGGAGACGGTGAACCGGCTCGGGCGCGACCACATCATCGCCCATTATCGGGAGACGTTTCATCCGACGAACCTGATCTTCTGCGCCTCGGGGAACATCCGGCCGGAGCAGGTCCTCCCCTTCCTGGAGAAGGCTTTCCCCGCCGACTCGATGCCCCCCGCGCGGCGAGGCTGGACCGCGCCGAAGCCGAACCAGCACGTGATGCTGCGCGAGAAGCGCGAGCTCGAACAGGTGCACCTCTGCCTCGGCTCGCGCGGGTTCCCGCAGCAGGTGGAGGAGCGCTATGCGGCGGCGATCTTCAACACGATCCTCGGCGGGGGAATGTCGTCGCGCCTCTTCCAGCGCATTCGCGAGAAGGAGGGCCTCGTCTACACCGTCATGTCGTACCACAACGGCTACCTGCACGGCGGATACGAGGCGGTCTACGCGGCGTGCGCTCCGAAGAACCTCAAGCGCGTGCTCACCCTGACTCTCGACGAGATGCGGAAGATCAAGCAGCACGGCGCGACGAAGGAAGAACTCGCGGCGGCGAAGCTGCACCTGAAGGGGTCGATTCTTCTTTCGCTGGAGTCGACCGTCAGCCGGATGTCGGGAATGGCGCGGCAGGAGTATTACTTCGGCCGCCAGTTCACCCCCGATGAGATTATCGAGCACATCGACGCCGTGTCGCTCGAAGGGATTCAGCAGGTGGCCCGGACGATCGTCGATCCCGCATCGCTCTCGCTGACCCTCCTGGGCAACGTGCGCAATCCCGGAATCTCGACGGACTATCTGCGCGAAGCCGTCGCCTGAGGCGCTCCGGCCCCGGTCCCGAGGAAGCGAGGGGGCGAGCCGGTCCTACGGCGACCCGGCTTCGAGACGAGCTGACGAGATCTCCCCTTCCTGTCTCTTTCGCTCTTCCGCCTCCTCGCTCGACCGTCACTTCTGGCGCGTGTCGACGAACTCCACGCTCGCCCCTTCGCGGATCCGATGCGCGACCTCGTGGGCGTCGCGGTTCGTCAGCCGCACGCATCCGTGGGACGAGGCGTAGCCGATCGCGTCGGGATCGGACGTTCCGTGAATCCCGTAGTGCTTCTTCGACAGCGCGATCCAGACCACGCCCACGGGCGAGTTCGGCCCCGGTTTGAGGTGCGCCTCCGGGTCGGTGTCGGGGACCTCGTGGAAGAGCTTCGGCTGGTAATGGAAGTGCGGGTTGAAGAAGATCTCCTTCACCTGCAACGTCTCGCGCGGCGACGGGTCGTACTTCGATCCGAGCGTCGTCGGCGCGTGAAAAATCAGGTTTCCCGAGGCATCGTATGCGTTGAAGGTGTTGCCGCGGATCGAAATCACCACGCGCGCGATGTCCTTCGGATCGCCGGCGACCGGCGGACGCACGTTCGGGACGAAGATCACGTCGCCCGCCTTCACTTCGGAGAAGCGGACGCCCGGGTTGAGAGATTCGATCAACTCCTGCGACGCGTGGAAGCGCTCCGCGATCTTCTCCAGCGGATGCTCGAAGCAGAGGCAGGAGAGCTTCTCCTGCTCGTAGACATCCTCCGGAATGGAGACAAAGGGACCTTCCACATCGTCAGCCGTCAGCCGGTGCGGAACGATGGCGTCGACGAATCCGGCCTCTTCGGCGAGCATCCGGATCGTCGCCTCGTCCCCCCTTCCCGTCGGCTCGAGACCGCGCGAGCGCTGATACCACCAGATCGCGATGGCGGAGTTTTTTCCCCATCGCCCGTCGATGACGCCGACTGAAAAGGCGGCGCGGTCGAGCCACACCTGTGTCTTGAGCACCGAGGGGCCGGCGACGTCGCCGTCGATCGGCACGACGATCGGCGCGGCGTTCATGGTCGCCGGCGCGATCGTCCTGAACTCTTCCCTTCCCGTGACGAAGCGAAGAGTCGCGGGAGGCTTTGGACGCGTCGGTCCCTGCGGGAGGGGTGCGCCCGCGCCGCGCTCGCGAAAAGACTCGAGCTGGCGCCAGCCGTTCTCGAAACGCTCCTTCTCGCGCGCCCGCGGGTCCTCGCGATCGCCGACGGGAATGGTCGCTTCGAACGCCTCGCGCACTCTCCCGGCGATGTTCTGTGCCGTTTCCGTCGCCTCTTCACGCGTCTGGCGACCGCAGCCGAACAGGAGCATCACGAAGGCGAGGAGGCGGAAAAGCGAAGGGGCAGAGAGGGGAAGTCTCATCAGCTCGTTTCAAAGCAAGGTCGTTGCCCGAACGGCTCGCCTCCCCGCCCCCCTCGCCGCTCGAATCCTCGCCTTCCCATCCCTCGCCCCCTCGCTTCTCGCCCCCTCGCCTTCTCCGCTAAACTCGACTCCCCTTGATCACCTATCTGAAAGTGCGGAATCTGGCGATCGTCGAAGAGTTCGCCATCGAGCCGGGCCCGGGCCTCAACGTCCTGACGGGCGAGACGGGAGCGGGGAAGTCGCTGCTGATCGATTCGCTCGAGTTTCTGCGCGGCGGGCGGGGATCGACGGAGATGATCCGCGGCGGCACGGAGAAGATGTCGGCGGAGGCGGCATTTCTCCTTCCGGCACGGATGGCGGTGCAACTCGACGCGGTCGGCATCGACACGGAGCCGTCGCCGGAGTCGCTCGAACTCATCGTCAAACGCGAGATCGGCGTGAACGGCCGCGGGCGCGTTCTGGTCAACGGTTCGCCGCTGGCCGTCCGCGACCTCGCGGGGGT
>DATLYG010000253.1:0-8277 GCA_035574985.1 Thermoanaerobaculia bacterium
GCTCGCCGCCGCAACCCGAAGGGCCGTGGGATCTGCGGGCGATCTCTGCGTCACTCGTCGTCGACGATGCCATCGCATCGCCTCCTCCTCGTTCCTTGACCTCGCCCGCAGCTCCCACGGCAAAAGGCAAGATATTTATGAGGCACTACACTAGCCGTTCTTCATCCGGAGTACGTTCGAGATCACGTCGTTGTAGAGGACGACGATCATCAGGGCGGCGAGGACGGCGAAGCCCACCTGGGTGATGCGCTCCTTGACGTTGAGCGAGAGGTCGCGGCGCGCGAGGCCCTCGATCGTCAGGATCAGGATGTGCCCCCCGTCGAGGACCGGGATGGGGAGGAGGTTCATCACGCCGAGCTGCAGCGAGATCATCGCCATCAGCGCGACCACTTCCATCCACCCGCGGCGGAGCATGTCGCCCGAGATCCGCGCGATCGAGATCGGGCCGCTCAGCTCCTTGACGCTCCCCTCGGCACGGAAAATGCGGCCGATGGCGGCGAAGGCGTACTGGAGCATCCGCCAGTTCTGATCGATGCTGTCCTTCAGTGCGGGTATCAGCGAGAGCTTTCGCACTTCGATCGGCGGGAGGATGCCGCGATAAGGATCGCGCGCATTGCCCGCCGCCGCCGGGAGGCGCACGGTGTGCTGGGCTTCCCCGCGCGCGATCTGCAGCACGACCGGCTGTCCCTTCGCGCGGCTCATCACCTCTTCGAGGTCGGCGAACTGCCAGATCGTCCGCCCCTGGGCGGTGAGAATGCGATCGCCGACCTGCAGCCCCGCACGCTCGGCCATGGTGCCGGGAAGGACCCGGCCGACGACCGGCTCGATGAAGGGGCGGATGCCGGCCCGGCCGACCGGACCGTACTCGCTCTGCTCGCGCTCGGGCGTGAGGACGGTCGTGCGCCTCTCGTTTCCGCGGAGATACTCGACCTGTAGCGGCGTTCCGGCGTGGAGGGTGATGGTCAGCCGGAGGTCGTCGAAGCTGCGGACCGGCTCCCCGTCGATCTTCACGATGCGGTCGCCGGCAATCAGGCCGGCCCGCGCGGCCGCGCGTCCCGGTGTCACTTCCCCGATGACCGGCTCGATCTTCAGCGTCTCGGTTCCGACCATCGGGATGATGGCCATGAAGACGATGGCGATGAGGATGTTCGCGAACGGTCCGGCGAAAAGGATGAGGAACCGCTGCCACTTCGGCTTCGAGAGGAATTCGTCCGGATCGCCGGCCCGCCCTTCCTCGGGGGCGTCGCCGGCCATCCGGACGTAGCCGCCGAGAGGGATCAGCGAGACGCGGTAGTCGGTATCGCCCCGGCGGAAGCCGAAGAGGCGCCTTCCGAAACCGAAGGAGAAGACCAGGACGCGGACCCGGAAGAGCTTCGCCACGAGGAAGTGTCCCGCCTCGTGGGCGAAGATCAGGAACCCGAGGACGAGGATGAAGGCGAAAAGATTGGTTGCTACCGTCGAAGCCATCAAGTCAGCTCTCAGCTCTCAGCGATCTCGAGTTGGGAACAGCGATCCGGCGCGCTTCATTGCGTGCCCATGCGTCCCAGGCGAGTGCGTCCTCGACGGTGGTGATCGGCGCCACCTCCGCGGCGTGGCGGTCGAGGACGCGCGCAACGATTTCGACGATTCCGGTGAACGGAAGTTCGCCGGCGAGGAAGCGTTCGACGGCCACCTCATTGGCCGCATTGAGCACGGCGGGCATCGATCCGCCGGCGCGGCAGGCGCCGTAGGCGAGCGCGACGGCGGGGAACCGCCGGGGATCGACCGGGAGGAACTCGAGCGAGCGGATGGCGGTCAGGTCGAGGCGCGCGAACGGCGCGGCGAGCCGCTCGGGATAGAAAAGTGCGTACTGAATGGGGAACTTCATGTCGGTGGTCGAGAGCTGCGCGACGATCGAACCGTCGACGTACTCGACCATCGAGTGGACGATCGACTGCGGATGGATGACGATGTCGATCCGTTCGGCGGGCATCCCGAAGAGGTGATGGGCCTCGATCACCTCGAGTCCCTTGTTCATCATCGTGGCCGAGTCGATCGAGATCTTGTTCCCCATCCGCCAGGTCGGATGGGCGAGGGCCGCTTCGATGGTGATGTCGTCGAACGTTTCGAGATCGCGGTTGAGGAAGGGCCCGCCGGAGGCGGTGAGAATGATCCGCCGGACCTCCTCGTGGACGCCGCAGCGGATGGCCTGATGGACGGCGTTGTGCTCGGAGTCGACGGGAAGGATCTCGCCGCCCGATTCGTCCGCGGCTCGCGTCATGACGTCGCCGGCGGCGACGAGCACTTCCTTGTTGGCGATTCCGACGCGCTTGCCGGCGCGCAGCGCCGCATGGACCGGCGCGATGCCGGCGGCGCCGACGATGGCGGCGATCACGCAATCGGCGCGCGGATGGGAAGCGACTTCCGCCGCTCCCTCCTCACCATGAACGATCCGGACGGAGGCCGGCACGAGTGCGCGTAAGCGCTGCACATCGCTTTCGTTCCGGACGGACACGATCTCCGGCCGGTATTGCCGGATCTGCTCGACCAGCAGCCCGATGTTGCCGCCGGCCGCCAGTCCCACGACCCGGAGGCGATCCGGAAAGGCGTCGACCACCGCGAGCGTACTGCGCCCGACGGAACCGGTACTGCCGAGAATCGCTATCTGTTTCATCGTGAGAGCCGGGACCTGAGAGCGCGGGCCGGCGGTGTCAGCCCTGCATGATATTCAACGACCGGAACTCCCGCACGATCAGCGACCAGTAGGCGTAGAGGATCGGGGTGGTGAAGAAGATCGAGTCGAACCGGTCGAGGAAGCCGCCGTGGCCGGGAATCAGCGTCCCGGAGTCCTTCACGTCCGCCGACCGTTTCCACATCGACTCGGCGAGATCGCCGATCATGCCGGCGATCGACAGGACCATGCCGGCCAGGACGGCGTGGGCCAGCGGGAAGGTTGGGAAGAACGTGAAGTGGATGGCGAGGGCGGCGACGATGGACGTGACGACGCCGCCGATTCCACCCTCGATCGTCTTCTTCGGCGAAATCCGCGGCGAGAGCTTGCGCCGGCCCAGCGTCCTGCCGACGTAGTACGCGCCGGCGTCGCCGAGCCAGACGACGAGAAGAAGGAAGAAGACCAGCTTCGGTCCGTCGGCAAAATCGTTGCGAAGCCGGATCAGCGAGCCGCCGAGCATCCCGACGTACATCGTTGCCAGAACGGCGATCGCGCTCGACGGGAGCGAGTCCTCCAGCGGCTTGCGGCTGAAGACGTAGGACGCGGGGATGACCAGAAGCGCGACGAAGATCCCCAGTTCGACCGACAGATCCTCCATGACGAACGCGGCGACGATCACCAGCATCACCGCGATGCAGAGTGCGATCGGGACCTCGTACCCCTTCCGCCGGCCGAGGATCAGGAACTCGTAGAGGGCGAGGACCGCGATCAGGCAGACGGTGGCGTCGAAGACGAACTCGTGGCTCCAGCCGATGATCCAGATCGCGATCGGGGCGGCCACGAGCGCGGTGATCTCGCGCGCGTACTTCATCCTTCCTGCTTCTCGGCCTCGATCCACATCCTCGCGTCGGATTCGTCGACGGCGCCGTAGCGGCGATCGCGCGACTGGAAGTCGATGATGGCCTCGAAGAGATCGCGCCGGCGGAAGTCGGGCCAGAGCACTTTCGTCACGTGGATCTCGGCGTAGGCGATCTGCCAGAGAAGGAAGTTCGAGACGCGCAGCTCTCCACTGGTGCGGATCAGGAGATCGGGATCGGCGACGTTGGCCGTATAGAGGTGTGCGGCGAAGAAGTCCTCGTCGATGACGGCGTCGCTCATCTCGCGTTCGCGGAGGAGCGCCATGATCCGATTGACCGTGTCGACGATCTCCGCCCGCCCGCCGTAATTGAGGGCGATCTGGAACAGCAGCCCCGTGTTGCCGGCCGTCTGGTCCTGCGCGTGGCGCAGTTCGCGCTGGACGGTGGGATCGAGCCCTTCGATCCGGCCGATCGGGACGAAGCGGATGTTGTTCTCCATCAGCGTCGCCAGTTCCTTCCGGAGATACTCCTTGAGGAGCATCATCAGCGTGGCCACTTCATAGCGCGGGCGCTTCCAGTTCTCCACCGAGAAGGCGTAGAGGGTGATGACCGGCACCTCGAGCCGGGCCGCGGTCTCGACCGTTTCGCGGACCGAGGCGATCCCGGCGCGGTGACCCTCGACCCGCGGAAGATTGCGGGCCCGCGCCCAGCGGCCGTTCCCGTCCATGATCACGGCGATGTGCCGTGGCATGCGGGTGAAGTCGATCCGCTCGAGCAGCGTTTCTTCGATCGATCCCGGCTCGGCGAGCTTCCGTAAGTCGATCATGTGCGAAAGCGTGATGTTAGCAGTAAGAGAGGAGCAATGAACAACGGCGCGGGCGCCGCTCTCGATCAGTATTCGACACTCCAGAGCGTGAGCCCTTTCGCCGGAGCGGTCCAGCGGGCCTCCTCGAACGACGGTTCGAGAGCGCGCCGCACCGCATCGCACCCGAGCTTCCCCCGCCCGACCTCGATGAGCGACCCGGCAATGCGTCGGACCATGTGGCGGAGAAAGCCGTTCGCAGTGACGTCGATGACGAGGCGCGGACCGTCGTGCGCGATCCCGACCGACTCGATGGTTCGCTCCGTCGACGACACCTCGGGCTCGGTGACGGTGAACGAGCGGAAGTCGTGCGTTCCGACGAGCGCCTCCGCCGCGGCGCGCATCGCGCCGGCGTCGAGCGGCCGGGCGACATGTGCGTGCGTCGCGGCGTGGAAGACGTCCGCCACGGCCGCGTTCCAGATACAGTAGCGATACGTCTTTCGTTTCGCGGCGAAGCGGCAATGGAAGTCGCCGGCGACGCGCTCGACGGCGAGGAGGCGGATGTCGGGAGGGAGAAGGTCGTTCGTGCCGAGGACCAGGCCGCGCGACGGAATCTCGAACGGGACGTCGGCGTGCGCCCGCTGCCCCGCGGCGTGAACACCGGCGTCGGTGCGCCCGGCCCCCTCGATCCGGATCCGGCTGCCGAAGAGACGCGTGAGCGCCTCCTCGACGACCTGCTGCACGCCGACCGCGTTCGCCTGCGTCTGCCATCCCGCGTACCGCGTGCCGAGATACTGGATCGTCATCAGCAGGCGCATGCGTCACGCCTTCGGGGTCAACGGAGGTCGCGGGCGATGATCTGTTCCTTGGCGAAGCCGGTCTCGTTCGAGACGGTGTCGATCACGCCGATGGAAATCTTGTTCAGCCCTTTCTCCATCAGCAGATCGAGCGTGTACGAATAGTACTTGCCGCGGATCTTCGCGAAGTCGCCGGCGGGGACGCGCACCTGGTGCGAGCGGCGCGCCACGTCCGACATGTCGCCGCGCTCGTCGGCGACCACCACGTAGACCTCGAATCCGCCGGCGTACTCCTCTCCCTGAGGCAGGAGCGTCAGCGAGTCCATCGGAATGTGGATCTGGACCGGGACGCGGAAGAGATCGTCGCCCGCCGGCCGAGGCCTCTCGGTGCGGACGGCGATCTTCAGGTCGTTCGCCTTCGTCCGGTAGAGGAGGTTCGCGATCACGCGGTCGTTCATCTCCGCGTGCGTCGACTTCTCGACGAACGTCTTGCGCGCGCGGACCACGTAGTCGCGGTTCTTCGTCCGCACCTCGATCTGTCGCTGACGATCGACGCGCTCGGTCCCGGCGCGGTAGCCGAGCGAGTAGTACGAATCGAGATCGCGGCGGATCCTCTCGAAGGCCTGGGCGAAGTTGTTGGTGTTGATCGACGCGATCCCGCCGGTCATCTCCGCCATCGTCTGCATCGAGTCGGTGGTGTTCGAGACGGCCGCCATGGAGACGGAGTGGGAGATCGGCTGCGAGTATTCGGCCGTGTTCTCGTTCGCCGCCCCGAGACCTCCGGCGTGGACCGTGTACATCGTGATCCCGTTCGCGTTCGCGGCGCGGGCGATGTCCTCGATCAGGCGCGAAGAGTCGAATCCCATCCCTTCGAGGAGGGACGAGCCGTACCACTGCTTCTCGCGCGAGATCTCGTCGAGAAAGACGAACATCTCGCGTCCCGGCTGCATCGGGAAGCCCTCGCTGGTGAGCACGAGGATCTTCTTTCCTTCGACCCCGGCCAGAGTCGACATGAGCGCGCTCAGCGACGAGGCGCTCTGTCGGAGGTCGTGCTCGACCTGCGAGGCGTACGTCCGTGCGGCCGCCAGCGCCTCTTCGTAGGTCTGCGCCTGACGGATCTGGTCCTCGACCTGCCGCCTTTCGCTCTTGTTCGCCACCCCGAGAGCCGACTCGCCCGCGATCGCGTCGAGCGTCTGCTGGACGTGAACGTGGTCGCGCGTGAACGGCACGCGCACCTTCATGCTCCGGTTGAAGGTCACGACCATCGCCTCGTCGCCCGGCCGCATCGATTTCGCGACGAAGTCCTTCATGTCCTTGAAGACGCGATTGCGGTTGAACGGAGTGAGCGAGAGATTGTCGATGTAGAGGATGATGCGCCGCCGCTGGTTCTCGGGGATCGCTTCGGGCGCGGCGGGGGCGGGAGCGGGCCGCCCTTCCTGTGCGGCCCTTTCGGGCGCGACCGGCGAGCCGGTGACCTCGTAGAAGTTCGAGATCGGCTTCTTCACGCCGTTTTCGTAGATCTCGAAGTCTTCCTTCTTCAGCCCGGTGACGGGGTTCCCCTTCCTGTCGGTCACGACGACGTCGATGTTGATGACGCGGACGTCGATCGTCTCCGAGAGTTTGGGAGCCGCCTCCGGCTGCTGGCTCTGCGCGGAAAGCGGAAGGGCCGCAGCGGCGGCGAGGAGTGCAAACAACATGCGGATCATTCGGCTCAAATGAGGACCCCCGTCGATGGTTCACCCGTACAATACGGACCGACGCTGGAAACCGGCGCTCGCGCCGAAACAATTCCGATGGAACGATTTGCCGGCAACGACCCGCGCGCGCTCCGCTTCGCGAAGATGGCGGGCGGAGGAAACGACTTCGTCGTCATCGACAACCGTTCGGGAGAGGTCCGCGATCCGTCCGGTCTGACGCGACGGATCTGCACGCGACGCCTTTCCGTGGGCGCGGACGGGCTGATCCTCGTAGAACCATCGGAGAAGGCCACCTTCCGGATGCGCTACTACAACGCCGACGGCTCGCTCGCCGACTTCTGCGCCAACGGCACGCGCTGCGCGGCACGCTTCGCGGCGCTGCACGGGATCGCGCCTCCGGCGATGACGATCGAGACCGGCGCCGGAGAGGTTCCGGCGGAGGTCGCCGGCGACGGACGCGTGACGCTGAAGGTTCCGGAGCCGGCAAACTTCCGTGCCGACCGGCCCCTGACCGTGGACGGGACGACGATTCGCGGCAGTTCGATTCTCGTCGGCGTACCGCACTACGTCGTCTTTGCCGGCGATGACCTCTGGTCGCGCGACGACATCGTGCGGACCGGCCGCGCGATCCGCCATCATCGTGAGCTGCAACCCGAGGGGGCGAACGTCGACTTCGTGGCTGTGAAGGACATGCATTCGATCGAGGTGCGGACGTACGAACGCGGCGTGGAGGACGAGACGCTCTCGTGCGGATCGGGCGTCGTCGCCTCGGTTGCGGTCAGCGCGCTCGCCGGCAGAGTGGCACCGCCGGTCTCGGTCCTCACGCGAAGCGGCATTGCATTCGACGTGTCGTTTGCGCTCGTGGACGGCGAGGTGCGCGAGGTCCGTCTCTCCGGCGACGCGCGGCTGGTGTACGAGGCGGCGCTGACACCGGAGACCATCGCGGGGTTCGACCCCGACTTCGTGCGGGCGGGCGGCTTCGTCGCGGCTCAGGATGACCGCTGAGGCGCGCGCCGGTGCACGGCCGGCGGAGTGGGCCGTCTGGATTGCCGGCGTCGCCGTGGCCGTTGTCGCGCTCGCCGTCGCGCGCGGGGCGATAGGGGAGCCCACTCCGATCGATCGCGCGCTTCCGGTCATCGCGGCGGCCGTCGCGCTGCTGGCCTGGATCGCGGGCGAGCCGGCGATTGCCGGCGCGGTGCCGCTGCTCGTGGCGGCCTCGATCGCCTTTCCCGACGAGCGGCGGCGGTTGTTTGCGTACGGGCTGATCGTCGCCGTCGCGTTCTGTGCCGCCTGCCGGCCCGCATCGCATGAGAAGGAAGGGAAGGGGCCGGCCGCCGTGCTGCAGATCCTGATCGGGCTCGTCATTCTGCGCTGGCTGCATCTGCCCGATGCCGGCATCGTGCGCGAGGCGCTCGTTGCGGCCGGTGCACTGGCGGTGATGGCGGCGTTCCGTTTTCGCCGGGCGCCGCTGCCG
>DATLYG010000254.1:0-4590 GCA_035574985.1 Thermoanaerobaculia bacterium
CAAGTCACACCTCCTACTGAACTACGCACGGGTGTCGTCCGCAGCGTATACCCGCCCCGCCGGTACAAAACGTGTGCCAGAGCGATCGACCATGAATTCCGTAAGCACTTCAACTTCTTAAGCTTACCATAGCAGTATTTCGAGACCCGGGGGACACGTGATCCGATCTGCCGCAACTGCGCTCGCTCTGTTCGTTGCACTGGCCGCAACGGCCCAAACGCCTCCTTCTCCCCCTCCGCCGCCCGATCCGGTCCCCGCTCCGCAGCCCCAGACGCCTCCCGCGGAGCCGCCCGCGGACGAGCAGGCACCGCCGGCGGAGGCGGAGGCGCTCCCGCCGCCGGCTGTCGAGGAACCTCCCGTTCCGTCGATCCTCTCGCGCGCCGCGGCGAGCAGCTACGAACGCCGCGACACCTTCCCCAACGTCAACCTCTATCTCCCCGAGGGACAGGCGAGCGTGCGGTTGCGCAAGCTCATTCGCAACGTCCTCTTCGAGAGCCAGATCGACTACCGCTTCGTGAACGGAGACATCAGCACCTTTCTCCGGTACAAGTACTACGCGCGCACGTTCACCTACCGCCTGGGGATCTTCGATCAGATCGGATTCCCCGACGTCGGCAGCAGGAGCAACGTGGAGTTCGAGCGCGTGCGGGGCGGGCTGCTCCTTTTCGAGTTCCCGCGCAACTACAACAACCGCTGGTTCTGGCTGGTCCAGGACGACCGGCTCACGTTCGGCGACCTGACGCGCGTCGACAACCGCAAGAACAACGTCTACACGAAGATCGGCTACCAGTTCGGCACGCAGTTCGACGAGCGGATGAATGCGATCGTCGGCGAGTCGCGGGGCCGGATCACGCCTGTGCTCACCGCGTTCCGGGATCTCGGTCCGCAGAAGTTCGGTTTCGCGGCGGCGGTGACGCAGTCGGCGCACGTGGCCACCGGAGACTACAAGTACACGAAGTTCCAGGCGGAGGCTCTCAAACGCTTCGACGTGACGGCGACGACGTTCGTCGTCTCGCGGCTGCACACCGGTTTCTTCGCCGGGCGTGACCAGGTCCGCGGCCAGGAGGCGGACGCCATCGACCGCTACAGCATTCCGCGCTACGAGATGTTCCGGTTAGGCGGCCGCGAGGCCCTCAAGGGAGTCACCAGCGGCGCCAGCGCCTCGGGGACTCACGAGCTGCACACGACGGCGGAGTACTTCGCTCCCGTCTTCCGCAACCGCGACTACCGCACGTGGCTCCTGCACTGGAACACGCTCTACGGCATCGGTTACGTCGGCGCGGGAGCGGTCGGCTTCGAGCTCGGTGACGTCGCGAAGTCCGAGCGCGCCGTGGTCGACGCCGGCATCGGCGCAGAGGCGAGTCTCACCGTCCGCGACTTCGAGGTGCTCTTCAGCGTCATCTATGCCCGGACCGTGAAGGCGCCGGAGGAGATCGACGGAGGGAAAGTGCGTTTTTCGATCCGGACCATCCGTTGAAGACCGCGGGGCCGGCCCCTCCGGACGGACTGACGTTTAGCAGGAATTCAGAACTTCCGTAATTCGATCCTAACCTCGCGCACGCCGTCGATGCTGCGCACGAGCTGCCGGGCGACGTCCTTCTGGAGTTCGTCGCGTACCAGGCCGCCGATGCGGACGACACCATTACTGGACGCGAGGCGGAACCGGCAGCCGTCGAGCGAACGGTGCGTCGTCAGCTCGCGTTCGGCCTTGCGGATGATCGCCGCGTCGTCGGCAGGCTCGGCAATCTCGACGAGGTTGGCCACCCGCGCATAGCCGAGCTGCCGGGCGACGCGCCCTGCCTCTTCCGCCGCGAGCCGGTCGGCGGTCCGCCCGCGGATGATCACGATGCCGGCGACATCGAACACCTGCAGACGGTCGACCGCGACCCCGCGGTCGCGGAAGAGCGGCGTCAGATCGAGAACGTCGCGATCGGCCGCGGCCGCCGGCATCGCGACGATGAACAGGCTCAGGAGTGTGATCGCCGGGGTCCAGAGGGTGTGCCTCATGTTATTTGCGTCCTCTCACCCTGACCAAAAAGCAGCTCCCGTGCCACGATTGATTGGCAAAGTGCGAGAGCGACTTATGGCGAGCGAGTCGCAAAAGTTACTTACGCGTCACGCTCTCGTTGCGTCGGGTTCCGAGGAGGCCACAACAGCCGGATCCGACCCTCCCCCTCGCTGACGGTGTGCCCAGACACGCCAGAAAAGAAGCACGGCGACGCCAAGAATGGCAACGAGGGCCAGGATGGCGAGGAGGCGGCGCATCGCCGGCAGACGCAGCAAGGGGCGGACCACAACCCCCGATCCGGCCCTCGCACCGGAGCTGATTTATGTAGTTATTCCTATATATTTGCCTGCCGCTCTGAAAGATGCGGGCGATGAGGAGGCCATGCGGTGTGGAGGTGACGCAGACCTCGCCCGCAGAGCCCACCGCAAAAGACAAAATCTCGAGGAAGCACTGCACTAAAATCGCGCGCGTATGAAGGCCGTCGTCATCCGCGAGCACGGAGGTTACGAGAAGCTGGAGATCGTCGACCGCGCCGCGCCGGTCGCGGGCGCCGGGCAGGCGCTCGTGCGCGTCCGCGCCGTGGCGCTCAATCATCTCGATCTCTGGGTGCGCCGCGGTGTACCGGGGCACGAGTTCCCGCTGCCGGTCATCCCGGGGGCGGAGGCCGCGGGGATCATCGAATCGGTTCCGGAGAATCCTCAGGGCTTCGCTGCCGGGGACGAAGTGATCGTCGCACCCGGCTTCTCGTGCGGCGTCTGCACGCCGTGTCTGTCGGGAAACGATCCGCTCTGTCTCTCGTACGGCATCTTCGGCGAGACGGCCGACGGCGGATGCGCGGAGCTGATGGTCGTGCCGGTGCGCAATCTGATCCGCAAGCCGGCACGTCTGACCTTCGCCGAGGCGGCGGCGCTCCCGCTCGACATGCTCACGGCGTGGCACATGCTCGTGGCGCGCGCCCGGATCCGCCCGGGCGAGACGGTTCTCGTCCACGCCGGCGGTTCCGGGGTCGGCAGCGCCGCAATCCAGATCGCGCGGCTCTGGGGAGCCGTCGTCTACGCGACGGCGGGATCGCCGGAGAAGGTCGCGCGCGCGAAGGACCTCGGCGCCGACGAGGCGATCGACTATCGCGCCGCCGATTTTCTCGCCGAGGTGCGGCGGCTGACGGGAAAACGGGGAGTCGACGTCGTCTTCGAGCACGTCGGCGCCGAAACCTTCCCCCGCTCCCTCCGCGCGCTCGCCCGCGGCGGACGCCTCGTCACCTGCGGCGCCACCACCGGCGCGGACGTGACGATCAACCTCCGCCTCGTCTTCTTCAAGCTCCTGTCGATTCTCGGCTCTACGATGGGTAGTCTCGCCGAGCTGCGCGAGATCATGAACCACGTGGAGGCCGGCCGCCTCCGCCCCGTCGTCGACCGCGTCCTGCCGCTGGAAGAAGTCCGGGAAGCGCACCGGATCCTGGAGAATCGCGAGGCCTTCGGCAAAGTCGTGCTGAGAATCGCGGATTGAGAACGGCCGCGCCCTCGCCAGCCCCTTTCTCGATTCCCGATTCTCCATTCATAATTCGATCGTGCCCCGCGTTCAGATTCTCCCCTCCGACCTCGTCAATCAGATCGCGGCCGGCGAGGTGGTCGAGCGTCCGGCATCGGTGGTCAAGGAGCTGATCGAGAACGCCATCGACGCGGGGGCCTCGACGCTCGACATCGTCCTCGAGAACGGAGGGCGGAAGACGATCGAGGTTCACGACGACGGCTGCGGGATGTCGCGCGAGGACGCGCTCCTGGCCCTCGAGCGGCACGCGACCTCGAAGATCCACCGGTTCGACGACCTCACGCGTGTCCGGACCCTCGGCTTCCGCGGTGAGGCCCTCCCGTCGATCGCCAGCGTCTCCCGCTTCTCGCTGACGACCTGGGACGGAGCCGGCGAGCACGCCACCGAGATCCTCTGCGATCCCCTCACCGGCAGCCGCGAGGTGCGCCCGGCGGCGCGCGGCCGCGGCACGTCGGTCGTGGTGCGGGAGCTGTTCGAGAACGTCCCAGCCCGGAGGAAGTTCCTCCGCAGCGCCGATGCCGAATTCCGCTCCGTCGTCGGAGTGGTCACCTCCCATGCTCTGCCGCTGCCGGGGCGTGCCTTCCGCCTCACGCACAACGGAAGGATCGTCGTCGATCTCCCGCCCGTCTCCTCGACGCGCGAGCGCGTCGTCCAGTTGCTGGGTCCCGAGTGCGAGGCGCACCTCGAGGAGTTCGAGGGGGCGATCGGAAGCACGCGCGCGTGCGGGTTCGTCACGCGCGGACTCCGCTACGGCAGCCGCCGCAATCAGTTTTTCTTCGTCAACGGCCGCGTGGTCAGGGACCGCGTCCTCACGCATGCGGTCTCCCGCGCCGCGGAGGCGTTCGACTTCGACGGTCATCCGGCCGTCATCCTCTTCCTCGATGTCCCGCCCGAGGAGGTCGACGTCAACGTCCATCCCGCCAAGACCGAGGTGCGATTCCGCGACTCTTCGCAGGTGCACGTCGTGGTCGAGCAATCGGTCCGGCGCGCGTTGGGCGGGGCGGAGGAAGGGGGGGCACTGCTCTCACCGCCAC
>DATLYG010000255.1:0-16762 GCA_035574985.1 Thermoanaerobaculia bacterium
CCGCTCGAACTCCGCGTTCTCTCCGACGTACGACGACACCATCCTGCGGACCTGCCTCGTTTTCAACAGGAGGCCGAGGCCCCAGTCGTCGACTCCCGCGTTGTTGGAGACGCAGGTGAGATTTTTGACACCTTTTTCCACCAGGGCATTGATCAGGTTTTCGGGAATGCCGCAGAGACCGAAACCGCCGACGACGAGCGTCGCGCCGTCGAACACGTCCTTCACAGCCTCCGCAGCCGATGCGACGACTTTGTTGATCATCTCGCGGCGGAGATTACCTCAGCCGGCCGGAATCGACATAGTCCCCCGCGTGTCACGGCCCGTCCTTCGTCCCAAGGGGGACGCGGCCGTTCGCTCACGGCCGCCGCCAGGTCACGCGCCAGATCTTGTTGGCACCGTCGTCGGAGATCAGCATCGATCCGTCGTGGAGCACGAGCAGCCCGACCGGCCTTCCCCATACCTCCTTCCGGTCGGGCGCGAGCATCCAGCCCGAGACGAAGTCGTTGTATCCGCCGGCCGGACGGCCGTCGCGGAAGGGAACGTGGATGATCTTGTAGCCGGTGCGCTCGCTGCGATTCCATGAACCGTGCAGCGCGACGAACGCGTCGTGACGATATTCGGGCGGGAACATCGCGCCGTCGTAGAAGAGCATCCCCAGCACGGCGCTGTGCGCCTGAATCAGCACGTCGGGAACGATCGCCTTCCCGACGAGATCGGGACGCTCTCCCTTCCGCCGCGGGTCCTCGTTCGGCCCAGCGTACGCGAACGGCCATCCGTAGAAACCGCCCTCGCGGATCTCGACGAGAAACTCGGGCGGGAGGTCGTCGCCCAGGCGGTCGCGTTCCTGCACGGCCGCCCACAGTTTCCCCGTTGCGGGATGAAATGCCATGCCGACCGGATTGCGCGTGCCCGAGGCGTAGATCCGGTGGCCGGATCCGTCGGGGTTGTACTCGCTGATCGCCGCCCGGAGCGGATCGGCCTCGACGTCGACGTTCGACTGCGATCCGACCGCAACGTACATCTTCGTCCCGGCCGGATCGAAGATCACCGTGCGCGTCCAGTGCCCCCGCGCCGGGAGTCCGGCGAGCTTCTCCGGATCTCCTTCCGCCGCCGTCTGGCCGGTGCGATAGCGGAAGCGGACGACAGCGTCGGTGTTGCCGACGTAGAGCCAGTCGCGATGAAACGCGAGGCCGAACGGCGCCGAAAGCCCCTCGGCGAACGTGAAGCGCTCGTCGGCGTCGCCATCGTGGTCACGGTCGCGCAGCACGAGCACTTTCCCCGCACGGGAGTCGGTCAGAAAGACGTCCCCGTTCGGAGCGAGCGCCATGGACCGCGGCCGCTCGAAGCCTCCCTCGGCCCACGTGCCGATCGCGAATCCCGGCGGCAGGGTCAGCTCCGCACCTTCCGGTCGCGGAACCACCTGCGGAGGATTGGCGACGTCGGCCGTCGCATATGGCCGGGGAAGATCGGTGGGACGGATGTGGTACTGCGTCGTTTCGACGGCAGGGGCGGCCGGCGGCGCCGTCTGACAGCCGGATGCGAAGACGAAAAGAAGAGCGGTTGCAGCGGGCCTCATCGGGCAGCGAGTCTAGTGTAGTGCTTCATAAATATCTTGCCTTTTGTTGCGGCGCCGAGCGGCCGGATGCGAGGCGCCGCGACGCAGGCGATGCGGGACATCGTCGAGGAGCGGCAACGAAGCAGATGGCCGCTCGCCGCCGCGACCGCGTTTTCAGCGGCCGTCAGACGTCGATCCATCCTTCCATGAACGTGATGGCGGTACCGCCGAGCAGCACGCGGTCGCCGCGCAGTTCGCACAGCACTTCCCCTCCCCTCTTCGACACCTGCTGCGCGCGCATCCGCGACGAGCCGAGCTTCGGCGCCCAGTAGGGAGCCAGCTCGCAATGCGCCGAGCCGGTGACCGGGTCTTCGTCGATGCCCAGCCCCGGCGCGAAGAAGCGGCTGACGAAATCGGCCGTCTCTCCTCTTGCCGTGACGGTCACCCCGCGCAGGCCGGCCTGCCGCAGGCGCGGAAAGTCGGGAGCGATCGATCGGACGGCCGCCTCGTCGCGCAGGACGACGACCCAGTCGTCCGCCGCCAGGACCTCGACCGGCGCGACACGCAGACCGTCGAGAAGGGCCGCGGGCGCCTCGACCGGCCGGGGCGGCCGCGAGGGAAAGTCCATCCAGAGACGATCGCCATCCCGGGTGACCGTCAGGTCGCCGCTCCGTGTCGCGAACGTGACGGCGTCCTTCGGCCAGCCGAGAGTGCCGAACACGACGTGCGCCGCGGCGAGCGTGGCGTGGCCGCAGAGGTCGACTTCCGCGACGGGAGTGAACCAGCGCAGATGAAATCCCTTCGCCGTCGGAACGAAGAACGCGGTCTCGGAGAGGTTGTTCTCCGCGGCGATCGACTGCATCAGGCGGTCGTCGAGCCAGCGATCGAGCGGGCAGACGGCGGCGGGGTTCCCTTCGAAGGGGCGCGAGGCGAAGGCGTCGACCTGATACTGGCGGAGCTTCGTCAATGCGTGTGCACGTGATCGTGTTCGTGGTCGTGCGGGTGGTCGTGGGTGTGGCCCGCCATGCCGCTTTTGATCTGTTTGACGATCGCCTGCGCGAGATCGCGGAACGCGGCGGCCGCGGGCGATGCGGGATCCATCACCACGATCGGCTCACCCGAGTCGCCGCCGACGACGACCTTCGGATCGATCGGCACCTCCCCGAGGAACGGGACGCCCAGCATCTCTGCGGTCTTCCTGCCGCCGCCGTGTCCGAAGATCTCCTCCCGCTCTCCGCAGTGCCGGCAGATGAAGTAGCTCATGTTCTCGACCAGACCGAGGACCGGCACGCTGACCTTGCGGAACATCGCCAGCCCCTTGCGGGCATCGATGAGAGCGACGTCCTGCGGCGTGGTGACGATCACCGCGCCGGTGAGCGGCACTTTCTGCGTCAGCGTGAGCTGCGCATCGCCCGTTCCCGGCGGGAGATCGATGATCATGAAATCGAGCTCGCCCCACTTGACGTCGGTGAGGAACTGGTCGAGCGCCTTCATCACCATCGGCCCGCGCCAGATCACCGGCGTGTCGGGATCGGTGATGAGCCCCAGCGACATCGTCTTCACGCCGTGCCGTTCCATCGGCATGATCTTTTCGTCGAGCTCGTCGATCTGGGGACGTCCTTCGATGCCGAGCATCATCTGTTGCGACGGCCCGTAGATGTCGGCGTCGAGAAGGCCGACGGTGTGGCCGAGGGAGCGGAGGGCGAGCGAGAGGTTGGTCGAGACCGTCGACTTGCCGACGCCTCCCTTCCCCGACGCGACCGCGATTTTGTAGCGAACACCGGGAAGGAGCGACGGCGGCATGCCCATCGGCGCCGGACCGGCCTGCCGCGGCGCGACGTCGAGGTGGATTCTCACACCGCTGACGCCCGGCAGGGCCTTCACGGCCGCCTCCGCCTCGCGGGCGATCTGCTCGCCGACCTGCGGATGCTCGGTCTGAAAGTGGATCGTGAACGAGACATCGCCGCCATCCACGCGCACGTCGTGCACGAAGCCGAACGAAACGATGTCCCTCGAGAGCCCGGGGAACCTGACCTTCTTCAGTGCGTCGAGGACTTCCTCATTCGTCGGCATCGGCTGCTATTGACCTCGTTCCTGTTTGAAACGTTCGAATGACTCCTGGATCAACGGAATGGCCTCGGCGGACGACCCGACGATGTGCACGATGTCGAGGTCGCCCGGACTGCACAGCCCCCGCTCGACCATCGACCCGCGGATCCAGTCGACCAGTCCCGGCCACATCTTCCCGACGAGGATCAGCGGATGCTGCTTGACGTGCTTGACCTGCAGGAGCTGCCAGACCATGAACAGCTCCAGCGCCGTCCCGATCCCTCCCGGCATGACGATGAACGCCGAGGAGAGGCGGATGAAGTGGTGAAGCCGCGAAAAGAACGTGCGGTGGCGGAAGACTTTGTTGACGAACGGATTGGCCGCCTCCTCGGTGGGGAGGTGGATGGCGAGGCCGAACGAGCGGGAATGGCTCTCGATCTGCCCCTCGATCGCGCCGGCGTTGGCGGCCTCCATCAGCCCGGGACCGCCTCCCGTGACGATGTCGATCCCCATCCGCGAGAGATCGAAGCTGAGCTTCTTCACTTCCTCGTAGATCGGATCGCCGCGCCGGATGCGGGAACTTCCGAAGATCGACACGCGATAGTGCTCGACCCGTTCCGGCTGGATCTGGTCGAGGTCGTTGATCGTCTCCCAGAGCTGATAGATCGCCTTGTCGAGGATCGCGCTCGGGTCGACGGGCGAGCGCTTCTTCTGCTGCTCTTCCCTCAGGCTCTCGAGTTGCGGTGTCGTCGTGCGCTCATCGGCCATGCATTCAGCCCCTCTCTGCACGAAAAGGGACGGCCATGTTACACGGAAACCGAGGCGAGGAGGCGAGTGGGCGAGAGGGGTAGTGTCCGAATAGTTCTGCAAAAAGGAATGGGTCAAGGAGTCTCCTGTACAGTTCAAGTCGGCAAACAAAAACGAACAGGAGAGAGCTCGATGACCCGAAACAATCGTAACGCCGAAACGACGGACGTGAAATCCCTTCTCCTGGAGTCGCCCGATCCGGTGCGGGCGATCGTCCAGGAGACGCTTGCAGCAGATACTCGAGTGCGAGATGGAAGAGACGCTGCAGGCGCGAGATGGCGAGCGAACGAACGATCAGGCGCGAAGGGAGCCTGACGACTGGGCGATGCGGTCGCCTCCTCGCCCTTCGCTCTCGCCCTCTCGCCTCCTCGCCTCCTCCCCTACTGCTTCGTAATCCAAACGTCTTTCGAGAACTCGTTGAGTTTCGGGACGGCGGCGCGGGCGTCGGCTTCGGAACTGAATTTCACGCGAACGCGGAAGACCGGGCCTTTCTCCCCGCTGCCGCGCTCGACATAGGCGGAGGGAAATCCGCTGTCGATCAGCTTCGCGGCCAGCGTCTCGGCCGTCTTCTGGTCTCCCGTCGAGAGGATCTGCGCGTACACCGGCCCGGCGACCGGCGCCGCTGCCGCGGGCGTGGCGCTCGTCGCAGCGGTCTGCGTCGCGGGCGGAGGGTTCTCTTCGGTGATCGTCGGCGGCGGGGCGGTGGAGGTCTGCGCGTTCGTCTCCTCCCCCTCCTGAGGCTTGAACCCCTCGTCGGGAACGCCCAGCTCGACGATCTTCCCCGAGTCCTTCTTCGGAACGGCCGAAGCCTCGGTGATGACGGCCGGTTCTTTGCGGACGACGAGCCGCTCGTCCGCCTGGCCCCGGCCGATCATCAGGCCGAAGGCGAACGCGGCAGCGAGCGAGAGAAGGAGAAAGACGAAGGCGACGAATGCCTGCCCCGCGGTGAGCGAAATCTCGTAGTGGGACTGTTCGTCGTTGAGCGGTTCTTCGGACATCACACCCTCCCGTCACCTCGATTCCTGTCTGGCCGGGGCGGCCGCGTTCCAGTTTGTGTGATAGACGACTCCGTTGTCAAAGTAGATCGCGGAGGCCCCTCCGTCCGCCTTCGGGTAGATCCAGACCGAATAGACACGGCCGTTCTGAACGACCTGCTTGATCCAGTCTTCGCGCGGCAGGCCGACGAGTCGCCGGACCTCCTCCTCCTTCATCCCCTTTTTCACGGAGGCGAAGGCGGTCATCGAGACGAACCGGCGCTGCTCGGCGAGGGCGATGCGCTTCTTCGCCTCCTCGTTCTGCGGCTCGAATTCGAGCGCGGCGCGATACAGCTCGATGGCCCGATCGTAGCGCGACAGCACGTTCATGTACTGGTCGCCGATCGCGATCTTCTCCTTCGCCAGAAGAGCGGCGGCGCGAGGATCGGCCGTCCGCTCGTAATACTCGCGGAGCTTGTCGATGAAGGCGACGTACACCGGCTCGATCTTCCGGTAGTTGTCGAGAAGGATCTCCACCTGCTGCTTGCGCGGCGCGTCGGGAGGAGGCACCGGCCGCCCCTTGCGGAGCGTCTCGAGCCACGTGTAGTCGGCGGTGATCAGGTTCCACTCGCGATCGTTGGGGACCGTCGGAGGACCAGCCGAGACGCAGGAGAGGAGCACGAAGACCAGGAGAAACGGGAACTTCCGCATCGTGGACGGATTCATTCTACCCGCGGCGATTTCTTCAACCGCTGTGCGAGCCTGATCACTTCCTTCTCCATCTCCGGACCAAATTCGCGGCGGACCTCGAGGATCCATCCCGCGAGGAGTTCGCCCAGGATGTTCTCGATGACGGCGAAAGGATCGTTCGACCCGGAGGCGAACACATTGTTGTAGAGCTGATCGAAGTCGATTCGCCCCTCGTTGACGAGTGTCATTCCCGACAGATACGGCATCGTCGCGGGCGAGACCTTCAGAACGACGCGGTCCATGAAGTCGTAGATGTGATCGCCGATCCGCTGGAAGACGAGGCCGAAGATCGACTGAAAGACCCCGTTGTAGCCCTCCACCAGCGCCTCGAGCTCGTACTCGCTTTCCACCGTCGTGCGCTGCTGCTCCGGGCCGCTCTCCTCGGCGTCCCGGATGAAGTTGACGGTCAGCAGACCCCAGACCGTACGGCAGGTCACGAAGTTCGGAAGATAGCTGCGGGCGCAGAGAGCCTCCACCGTGCGCGGCTCGTTGAGAAGCGAGAGGATGTGGTTCTCCTCATCGGTCATCTCGAGCTGGTACGCCCTCATGTCGGCCCCGGGAACGACTTCGAGGAGGCGGTCGAGGCGGCCGATTCCCCGCCAGACCAGCGACCAGTACTCGATGCCGCGGAGCGCGTCGAGCAGGAGCCGTTCGGTGGGAATCGGGAGGGCGATGATTTCGGGGGGAAGATCGGCGACGAATTCGACCGTGTACGTGCCGCTGCGATAGGCGAGAACGGCGGAGACGATCGCGCTCACCTGCCGTTCGGAGGCTCGCATCAGCTCCTCCGGCTGCAGGTATCCGAGTTCGACGAGCACCGCGCCGGTCCGTCTTGCGACGGCCGTTTTCTCCATCGCGTGCTGGTACTGCTGAACCGTCAGCTCGCCGCTCCGGAGGAGGATCTCCCCCAGTCCGGTATCGGGATCGCTGCTCGAAGCGGAGATGATCCGTCCCTCGCGAAAGTAGACGACGTCGCTCCGGCCGACGCCGTCGAACGAGGCGATGGCCGTTTCTCCGCTCCGGATCAGAGAGCGGAAGAGATCGGGAACGGTGGTCTCATCGAGCGAGCCGCGGATCGAAAGGTCGGTCATGAGGTGACGAGCCGCAACCGTGCCACGACGCGGCTATCCACTGGTCACGGGACGGGTTGCGTCCTCGACGGTCGCAATTCCCACCGCGTTCTTGGTCGTCGACTTGACCCGGTACATGGCGGCGTCGGCCTGGCGGATCAGGTCTTCCTTCGTGATGCCATGCGCCGGATAGGTGGCGATGCCGAAGCTGGCCGTGATCGAGACTTCGATCGACGGCTCGAGCCGGAACGTCGAAGCGGTCAGCGACTTCCGGATGCGGTCCGCCACCGCCACCGCCTGCTCCTGATCGGTCTGGGGAAGGATGATGCAGAACTCGTCGCCGCCGAAACGGACGACCTTGTCGATGCCGCGGACGGCATTGAGGATCCGCTTGGCCACTTCCTGCAGCACGCGCGATCCGGTCAGATGGCCATGAAACTTGTTGACGGTCTTCAGGTCGTCGAGATCGAGAAAGATGATGCTGAAGAGCGAGCCGTAGCGCCGCGACCGCTCCATCTCCTCGTCGAGGTACTCCTCGAAGAAACGGCGGTTGAACGCCTTGGTCAGATCGTCCCGCATGGCCAGCTCGCGGCTGCGGGTGAGCTGGTAGATCTTGCCGAGAACCTGCACCACGGCCACGAGGTAGCGGCTGACGTTGGCGATGGCGTCCTCGTCGATCGAATCGCCCCTGCCGAAGGGAACGCGGATGACGCCGATCAGATCATCGCCCGCCTGCAGCGGCATGACGGCGAGGCCGGAGCCGTCGCTCCTGCGGTCCATGGCGAAGAAACGCCCCGAGGCGAGTGCACGCTGCAACAGATCGGGAGGAACGCCCGGCAGGAACTCCCCCGTCTCCCGAAGCGCCGGATCGTTGCTGAAGCTGGCCACGTAACGCTCGCGCCGCGGGTCGTGCAGAAAGAGCGTTCCGCGTCCGAGGCCCAGCAGGTTGAGCACGCTCCGCGTCACCCGCTCCGACACCGCCTCGGCATCGGACATCGACATCAACTCGTGGATCTGTGTCAGGTATCCGACTTCCTGCTCGAGCTGCGAGGCGTGGGCCGCAGCATCGGCCAGGTCGATGGCGAACTCGATCACATCGGCCGGATCCGCGAGAAAACGCTCCCGCGCACAGCGCATCTCGCCGATGCGCCGCTCCGCCGGGCGGTCGCCCTCCTCGCGCAGGATGATGCGCACCAGGCTTTTCGGCGGCGGGGTCTCGAGAATCGCGTGCGAGTCGCTGTCGATGACGATCACCCGGCAGAGATCGCGCGCCGGCGGCTCGCCTGCGAAGCGCCGCGAAGGGCACTTCTCGCGGAGCGCAGGCATCAGGTCGCTCCGTCCGGTGAACACGCCAACAGCTGGTTCGACCATGAGAGAACTCCGCGATTCTACAATGCGCCGCGATGCGCATCGTACAGATCGTCCTCGAAGGGGCGAGCGCATACGAGCGGAAATCGCAGGCGATCGACGCCGCGGCGCTCGCCCCGTCACACGAGATCGCGCTGCGGCCGGCGGAGCCGTTC
The DNA here is from genome assembly GCA_035574985.1 of Thermoanaerobaculia bacterium. Classification (GTDB taxonomy): domain Bacteria; phylum Acidobacteriota; class Thermoanaerobaculia; order Gp7-AA8; family Gp7-AA8; genus DATLYG01. The sequence goes on from DATLYG010000255.1 coordinate 8,729, forward strand.
GATCCCGCCGGTGCCGGCGTCGCGCACGTTTACGGCCCCTTCGAACTGCCGTTCCGTCTGTTCGCCCGATTTCCGCTTCCGTACGTCGCCAGCGGCCGGCCGGCAAAACGACGGTTCGCACTCAGGAGCGCGCGCCAGCCGGGGTATGTCGTCGCTCCCGTCTCCAGCGAAGAGGCCGACCTCCTTCCCGAGGCGGTCGACGAGCGGTACTTCGCGACCCCGCCCGTTCGCGAGGCCGGCCCGAGGCGCCTGATCGGCACCTTCGCCGGAGGACGGCACGGCGTGCGTGCGATGGTCGAACAGACGGCCGCGCGGATCGCCCGCTTTCGCGACGACGTCGACTGGCACCTCTTCGACACTCCCCCCGGCCCGGAGGATCTGGCGCGGCTCGACGCGTGGGTCGACCCGGCCGTGGACGAACGCGATTACGACGGATTCGTCGCCGAGGCTGTCGTCTGCGGCATCGTGACGATCGCCTCGCGGACGGCCGTCAACCGGCAGCGCCTCGAACAGGGACGCACCGGGCTGCTCGTCCCTCCGGGCGATCCGAACGAGCTCGCCCATGCCGTCCTCGCCGCCCTCTTCAAGAGCGAAGTGCGCCAGCAGCGGCTCGACGCGGCGCGGCAGACGGCGTCGAAGTTCCGCCCGTATCACCGCCTCCGCGTACTCGTTCAGATGTACGCCAATCTCCTGGAAACGGCGCGCGACACGCCAGGCCTCACTTGAAGGGAACTCGAAGTCCACTTGAAGGGAACCGATTGCCGCCGCGCGCCGGGCGCCCCCCGTGCCACGGCCCGGCCGCGGAGTCAAGGTGACAGAAGGGCGCCGTTCTGTGACATTCTTCCGCTCTGCCATTCGTGACCATGGTCGACCTCTCACAACTTCCCAACCCGCAGAAACGCGCGATCGACATCGTCCGGGAGGTCGCCGCCGAGAAACGCCTCCGTCCGTTCCTCGTCGGCGGTCCGGTCCGCGATCTCCTGCTCGGCCGCCAGGCGATCGACATCGACCTGACCATCGAAGAGGAGGCTTCCGACCTCGCGCGCGCCGTCGCCCGGCGGATCGACGGGAGGGTCAAGTCGTTCCCTCAGTTCATGACCTACAAGGTCACCGCCGCCGACCTGCCGGAGATCGACATCGCCACGGCGCGCAAAGAGCGCTACCGGACGCCCGGCGCCCTGCCGACCGTCAGCGCGGGGAAGCTGAACGACGATCTTCTCCGCCGCGATTTCTCGATCAACGCGATGGCCTGCGACCTGGCCGACGGCCGCCTGCACGATCCCGCCGGCGGCGCGGCCGACCTCGGGAAACGGCAGATTCGCGTCCTTCACGACAGGAGCTTCATCGACGACCCGACGCGGATTCTCCGCGCGCTCCGCTTTGCCGGACGGCTCGGATTCACGCTCGAACCTCACACCTGGCAGCTCCTCTGCCGGGCGATCGCCGACGGCGCGTTCCGCACCGTCTCGAAGGAACGCATCTGGCGCGAACTCTTCCTGGCGATGGACGAACGCCAGGCGCCGGAGATTCTCGCGGCGGCACGCGAGGCGGGCGTGCTCGACGCGCTCTTCAGAGCGCGCGCCGACGGTGACCTGCTCCGTCGCCTCCAGATGGCGCGGTCGCTCGTCGAGGGGAATCCCGATCTCGACCGCTACGCGCTCTTCACCGCCATGCTCCTGCATGGGGACGCCTCGCCGGTCGACCTCGAAGGCTCGGGCTTCTCGCAGAAGCGCGCCCGAAACGTCATGCAGCTCGCCAACGAACTTCCCCGGTTTCTCGACAGCCTCGCCGAGGCGCGGAGCGACCGGCAGAAGCTCCGGATTCTCCGCAGCGCCTCGCCGGAAATGCTCAGCCTCATCGCCGCGACCTCCCCCCCGGACCGCGAGATGATCGACCGCTTCCGCGACTTCGAACGCTTCCAGCTCCCGATCCGCGGCAACGAGCTCGAGGTCCCCGCCGGTCCTCACGTTTCCCGCGCTCTGGAGCGGACGCGCGAAGCGGTCTTCGCCGGCGAGATCCGCCCCGACGAGGCCCTCGCCCACGCCCGGCGCCTGGCGCAGCAGTATCTGGACGGAAAGATTGAGAATTGAGAAAGGGGGGCGCAGAATAGGTCCGTGAAGAGTCGCAGGCTGATCGCGGCCTTTTGCTTCGTCTCGGCCCTTGGTTCTCCGCTCTCCACTGCCCAGCAGGAGCCGCCTCACGACATCACGAAGGTCGACCCGGCTCCTCTCGGGGGGGCGATCGCCACTCCCCTCACCCACACGCAACAGCGGCGGCTGAAGAAGTACGAAATCCCCGAGCTGGTGGGAGCGCGTCAGGCCCTCGGGTCGCAGCTCATCGACGGCCGCCTCCCCCGCCCCCTGGTCGATTACTACGCCGCGAACGGCGGAATCGAGCAGCGTCTCTCGATCTTCGAGGGGGGGCTGGTCGTCGTGACGATGAACGGCGCGGGCGCCACCATCCGCAAGCGCGTGATTCTTCCGGCCGACGCCGTCGGAACCTACCTCGGCGCACTTTCGTTCGACGCGCTCGCGGACATGGCGAGAAACGCCCGACGCCCTCCCGAGGAGCGGCGCGCGTTCGTTCGCGTTTATCGCGGCAGCGAGTACGCCGAGGTGGCGTTCGATCCGGCCGTGGTGATGGACAAGCGGCTGCACGACGGCGTCTTTCCGCTCGAGGATTTGCTGCGTGCGATTTCCGAGGACCGCACCGTGACGAACACCGTCGCGAACTACGAGCCCGCCGTCGGCGACGAGCTGGTGGGAGACGACAGCCGGACGTGGCGCGTGAAGCGCATCGCCGGCGATGTCATCGAGCTGGAGTGCCTCGGCCAGCCGACCGTCATCTACGTCGCCAGGAGCGAGCTGTACAACTATTTCATCGGCAGACGGTGAGCATCGAGAACCCCAGACGATGATCCGCATCACCGCCGGGACCCTTCGCGGCCGCCGTATCCCCGTCCCCCCCGGTACGCGCCCCACCTCGGAGCGCGCGCGGCAGGCGTTCTTCAACATCATCGGCGGGCGGATCGAGGGAGCGCGTTTTCTCGACCTCTTCGCGGGAAGCGGCGCCTTTTCGTTCGAGGCACTCTCGCGAGGCGCCGCCGCAGCGGTCGCGGTGGAGCAGTCGCGCAGGAACGCCGCGGCGATCGAGCGGCTGGCCAGAGAGTGGAACGTCAACGTCACCCCCATCGCCGGCGATGTTCTCTCCACGCTCCGGCGCCTGCCGGGGGGGCCGTTCGACATCGTCTACGCCGACCCGCCGTACGACTCCGGGAGCTATCCTGCGCTCCTCGAGGCGATCGCCGCCTCGGTCCCCCTCGCGGCGGGCGCCGTGGTGGCCGTCGAGCACCGGCGGCGGAGCGCCCCCCTGCCGGAGACCGCCGGCGGACTGCGGTTCTCGAGAAGGGCGGAATACGGCGAGGTATGGATCTCTTTTTTTGGCGCGGCGGCATGACCGGGCACTCGATGTTCAGCGCACACGGCTGGAGGGACGAACGAACTGCATGGAACTGACACTCGACGAAGCCGGCGCACACACCCTCTTCGGCAACCACGATGAGAACCTCCGCATGCTCGAGGACGAGTTCGGAGTGAAGATCTCCTCGCGCGGCGGAGAGATCTTCGTGCAGGGGGCGGCGGAGAACGTTGCGCCGGTCGAGAAACTCCTCGGCGAACTGCAGCAGCTCATCGAACAGGGTTACCCGCTCAAGAAGTCGGACGTGTCGACGGGGGTGCGCGTACTCCGCGACCGGCCGGACGCGAGTCTGGTCGATTTTTTCACCGACGAGGCCATCCAGCCCTCGCTCCGCCGCGTGGTCACGCCGCGCAACATGGCGCAGAAGCTCTACCTGCAGGCCATCCAGGAGTACGACATCGTCTTCGCCATCGGCCCCGCGGGGACGGGCAAGACCTTTCTCGCGGTCGCTGCCGCCGCGGCGGCCTTCGCGGAGAAGTCGATCAAGCGGATCATTCTCTGCCGACCGGCGGTGGAGGCGGGCGAACGCCTCGGCTTTCTTCCCGGCGACATCGCCGAGAAAGTGAACCCTTACCTCCGCCCGCTCTACGACTCGCTCTACGACATCATCGGATTCGAGAAAGTGGAGAAGCTGATCGAACGGAGCATGATCGAGATCGCGCCGCTCGCCTTCATGCGCGGCCGCACGCTCAACGACGCCTTCATCATTCTCGACGAGGCACAGAACACGACGCCCGAGCAGATGAAGATGTTCCTCACCCGGCTCGGCTTCGGATCGAAGGCGGTGATCACGGGGGACATCACGCAGGTCGACCTGCCGACCGGCAAGAAGTCGGGGCTGCGGGAGGCGAAAGCGATCCTCGGAGGAACGGAAGGAATCCGCTTCTTCGAGTTCAACGAGAGGGACGTGGTGCGCCACCCGCTCGTCTCGAAGATCGTCTCCGCCTACGACCGCGCGGACCGCGAGCGCGAGGCGGCGGAGCAGAACGGCGGGAGGGAGCCGCAGCCGTGAAGGTCGAGATCAGCGGCGCCGTACCGCGATTCCCGCGCCGCGAGATCGAGCGCTTCGTCGAGCGGGCGCTGCGGGCGAGCCTGGCGCTGACCGGGAGGGCTGCGGCGCCCGGGCTGTCGATCGCATTCGTCGGCGACGCGACGATGACCGCGCTCAATCGCCGCTACCGGGGAAGGCGCGGCACGACCGACGTCCTGACCTTCGAGCCGGACGGTCGCGATCTGCCGGGCGAGATCGTCATCTCCCTCGACCGGGCGAGACGCCAGGCGCGAGAGGAGGGCCACTCGCTCGCGACGGAAGTCCGCTATCTGCTCGTCCACGGCATCCTGCACGCCCTCGGCCACGACCACGAAACCGACGACGGCGAGATGGATGCCCTGGAACTGCAGGTACGGGAGAACGTCGGCCTCGAGTAACCCCGCGCCGAACGGAACCCGTTTCCTTCCCCGCCACTTGACGCACACACGCGAAAGCCCCGCGTCCCATTCGATCCATTGATCGCTCTCCCACCGTGCGTTCCACTTCATCACGTGCTGCTTCACGCGTCCGGCCGAATCATGTCTTCCAGCGAATTTCCAGAAACTGGGTGGGGCGACGCACTTGACCAGATCCTCCGCCGCGCTCCGCGTCGATCAGGCGTTTTCTCGAGAGGGGCCGGATCTCGATGGATCGAGCGAGGCGACGCGTCGAGTTTCTCGGCACCCTTGTCCAGCGAGCGGCACGGGGAGACGGAAAGCGCCGGATCTACCGGTGGCCCGCACGCACGGGGGTGTCACTCCAGCGCGATCACGCCGTCGCGCCAGAGTTTGTAGAAGATCAGCAGCGCGTCCGACTCGCGGATCGGACTGATCTTCATGAGCGAGCCGATGTCCCAGTTCCCGTTGATGCGCGAGAGGAGGAATCCCTCGTGCGGGGTGAAGTTCATCGCCGTCAACTGCGCCATCGGCTTGATGATCCGCGGGATCCGGGAGTCATCGAGCCCTTCCCGCCGCAGCTCGGCGACGATCACCGCTTCGGCTCCCTTGATCGCAGCGCGGATGCGCGGATGGTTCGGATCGAGGTTCTGCGCCGCCTTCAGCAGCCGCTGCGCCTTCTCGAAATCCTTCGCCCGCAGCGAACTCTGCGCGCGCCCGAGCAGCGAGTCGATCTCCTCCTCGTCGGTCGGCTCGTACTTCTGCGGCGCCCTCTCCTCCACCTTCTCCGCCCCCGCCCTGACGATCCGCGCCGCGCCGCTCCGCACCAGGCGGAACACGGCCTGCGAGACGACGAACTCCGACGAACGGCTCTCGAGCACCAGATCGGCGATCGTCCGTTTTCCGTCGATCGCTCCGACGATCGTCCGCTCCGCCTCGCTCAGATCCGCATTCTCTCCGGCCGCCCCGACCATCAGCGGCACGACCGACTCGTCCGGAACGACCTCGCGAATGCGCTTCCATTCGTCGAGGCGGCGCATCCCTTCGACGATGATCCCGGTGACGTCGACCTGAAGCGGCACCATCTCCCACTGCGGCAGCTCGCCGTCGAGGAAACGGAACTCGCCGTCGGCCCAGAGGAAGACGTCGTAGATCTCCTCCTCCGCCTTCAGCCGCATCAGGCGCAGCAGATCGCGCTCGGAGATCGCTCCGATCATCACCAGAATCTTGCCGAGGAGGATTCCCGACTGCTGCTGGACCTCCATCGCCTTCTTCAGCTCCGGCTCGGTGATGAACCCGTGGCTCATGAGGAACTGCCCGAGGTATTCGCGCGGATCGTCTGACGCGGACGAGATCACGCGGCCGTTCTTGAAAAAGATCTTCTTCTCGACCCGCCCGTTGCTGACCACGAGCGTTCCGGTCTTCTGGGCGAGGCTCAGCCACTGGAGAAGGTCTCCGGGGAGCATCGTTTTGAGGTTTCCGGCGATACCCATGCGAAGGGGCCGTGATTATACGGGGCGCGCAGGGGCGAAGGTGAGAGGGCCGGCGATAGGATAGTGATGATGAAAGAGAGCAAGGAACCTGCGGCCGTTCACACCAGCTCGGGGTTCGAACTTCCGCTTTACTTCGACGAGTCGTCGCTGCGCGACCGCGGCTTCGATCCTTCGCGCGATCTCGGCGAGCCGGGACGCTTTCCCTACACGCGCGGCCCGCAGCGCTCGATGTATCGCGGCAGGCTCTGGACGATGCGGCAGTACGCCGGCTTCTCGACCGCCGCCGAGTCGAACCGCCGCTACCGCTACCTCCTCGAACGGGGAACGACCGGGCTGTCGGTCGCATTCGACCTCCCCACGCAGATCGGAATGGACTCCGACGACCCTCTCGCGCGCGGCGAAGTCGGCAAGGTGGGCGTGGCCATCGACTCGATCGAAGACATGGAGACGCTGCTCGAGGCGATCCCGCTCGACCGGGTGTCGATTTCGATGACGATCAACGCGCCGGCCTCGATCCTTCTCGCGCTCCTGCTCGTGGTGGCGGAGCGGCGGGGCGTCGACTGGTCGAACCTGAACGGCACCATCCAGAACGACATCCTCAAGGAGTACTCCGCGCGCGGGACCTACATCTTCCCCCCCGCCCCATCCCTCCGCATCGTCACCGACATCTTCGAGTTCTGCGCGAAGCACGTTCCGAAGTGGAACACGATCTCGGTCTCCGGCTATCACATCCGTGAGGCGGGAGCGACGGCCGTGCAGGAGGTGGCCTTCACGCTCGCCAACGGCCTGCAGTACGTACAGGCGGCGGTCGAACGCGGCCTCGACGTCGACTCCTTCGCGCCGCGCATGTCGTTTTTCTTCAACGCCCACAACGATTTCATCGAGGAGGTGGCGAAGTTCCGCGCCGCCCGCAAGCTGTGGGCCACCCTCATGCGCGAGCGCTACGCGCCGAAGGACCCGCGCTCGCTCGTCCTTCGTTTTCACGCCCAGACGGCCGGCTCGACCCTCACCGCACAGCAGCCGGAGAACAACATCGTCCGCGTGGCCTACCAGGCGATGGCCGCGGTGTTCGGCGGGTGCCAGTCGCTTCACACCAACGGCCGCGACGAGGCTCTCGCCCTGCCGACCGAGGAATCGGCCAGGATCGCTCTGCGCACCCAGCAGATCCTCGCGCACGAGACGGGCATCACCGGCAGCGCCGATCCGCTGGCCGGCTCGTACGCGGTCGAGTCGCTCACTCTCGACATCGAACGCGCCGCGCGGGAACTGGTCTCCAGGATCGATGCCATGGGAGGGGCCCTCGCGGCCATCGAGTCGGGATTCGTCCAGCACGAGATCGGCGAGTCGGCCTACGCCGCGCAGCGCGCGCTCGAGTCGAAGGAAACGATCGTGGTCGGCCTCAACGAATTCGTCGACGAGGAGCCGTCCCGGCTGCCGATCCTCGTCATCGACGAGAGCGTCGAGCGCGAGCAGGTCGCGCGTCTGCAGGCGTTCCGGTCGAAACGCCGAGGCGACTGGCAGCGCGCGCTCGAGGCACTCGACGCCGCCGCGCGCGGGGACGGGAACCTCATGCCTCCGATCATCGACGCCGTGCGCAACGACTGCACGGTCGGTGAGATCGCCGGCACGCTCCGGAAGA
>DATLYG010000256.1:0-14826 GCA_035574985.1 Thermoanaerobaculia bacterium
GCGATTTCGAGAAGAACTGGAAACAGTGGCTCCACGACGGAATCGTTCCGAACAGCGCGCTGCCGGCGAGAGCGCCGGCCGCCGTGGCGACTCTTCCGCCGCCCGTCCCCCGCCCGCAGGGGGACCTGGAGCTGGAGATCAAGGCCGATCCGACGGTCTACGACGGGCGCTTCGCGAACAATGGCTGGCTGCAGGAGCTGCCGAAGCCGCAGACCAAGATCACGTGGGAGAACGTCCTTCTCCTCTCGCCCCGCACCGCCGAGCGTCTCGGCGTCCGGCCGACCGATGCGGAGATCAACGACAAGACCACCGTGCTCGCCCGCGTCGAGTATCGCAGCGTGGCGATGAATCTTCCGGTATGGATCGTTCCCGGCCATGCCGATGATGTCGCCACGATCTTCCTCGGATACGGGCGCGAGCAGTGCGGAAAGATCGCCAACGGGACGGGCTTCCCCACCTACCGCTACCGCTTCTCCGACGCGCTGCACGGCGGCGCCGGTGTTCGCATCTCCAATGCCAACAGGCCGGGCTACAAGGTCGCCTGTACGCAGGAGCACCAGTCGATCGATCCGAAGGTCGTCGGCGAGCGCGGGATCATCCGCGATGCGACGTTCGCCACGTTCCTGCAGAATCCCGGCTTCGCCGCCGAGGGGCATCACGGAGCGGAGGGCGAGCACGGAAACACGTCGATGTATCCCGGCTTCGACTACTCCGGCAAGCAGGCGTGGGCGATGGTGATCGACACGTCCGTTTGCACCGGGTGCAACGGATGCGTGATCGCCTGTCAGGCCGAGAACAACATCCCCATCGTCGGCAAGAACGAGGTGTGGCGCGAGCGCGAGATGCACTGGCTGCGCATCGACCGCTACTACAAGGGTTCGCCGGAGAATCCGGAGGTCTTCCATCAGCCGGTGCCGTGCATGCAGTGCGAGAACGCCCCCTGCGAGCCGGTCTGCCCGGTCGAGGCGACGTCGCACAGCGACGAGGGTCTGAACGACATGACCTACAACCGCTGCGTCGGCACGCGCTACTGTTCGAACAACTGCCCCTACAAGGTCCGTCGTTTCAACTTCTTTCACTACGCGGACTACGAGACGCCGGCGCTCAAGCCGATGCGCAACCCCGACGTCACGGTCCGGACGCGGGGGGTGATGGAGAAGTGCACTTACTGCGTGCAGCGCATCAACGCCGCGCGCATCGAGGCGAAGAAGGAAGGCCGCCGCGTGCGCGACGGCGAGATCACCACCGCTTGCGCGCAGGCCTGCCCGACCGAGGCGATCGTCTTCGGCGACATGAACGACGCCGGAAGCCGCGTCGCGCATCTGAAGCACGAGCCGACGCACTACGGGCTGCTGGAGGAACTCCAGACCCGCCCGCGCACGACGTACCTCGCGACCATTCGGAACCCGAACCCGGAGCTTGCATGAAGGCGCAAGGCAGAAAGCCGAAAGCAGAAATGATGTTGCGGGCCTGTCCGGACGTACCGGCTCATTCCGGCTGTCGAACTTCCGCCTTCTGATTTCCGACGATGGCACAAGAACCAGAGACGACACCGGTCCACGAGGTACGCCCGACCACACAGCGGGAGAAGATCCCGTCGCGCTTCATTCCGTCGCCGACGCTGGAGCCGGGTCACACCTACGCCTCGATCACCGATCACATCAGCTCGATCGTCCTGACGAAGAGGACGCCGATCGGATGGGTCATCGGCTTCGGCATCGCGCTGATGCTCGTCGGCGTGCTGACCGCGGCGATCGGAAAGCTGATCCTGGCCGGCGTCGGCATCTGGGGCATCAATCACCCCGTCGGCTGGGGCTTCGACATCATCAACTTCGTCTGGTGGATCGGCATCGGCCACGCCGGGACGCTGATTTCCGCGATCCTCCTTCTGCTGCGGCAGGAGTGGCGCACCTCGATCAACCGCTTCGCCGAGGCGATGACGCTCTTCGCCGTCGCCTCGGCGGGACTCTACCCGGCGCTCCACACGGGACGTCCCTGGTACGACTTCTGGCTCTTCCCCTACCCGAACACGATGGGTCTGTGGCCGCAGTTCCGCAGCCCGCTGATGTGGGACGTCTTCGCCGTCTCCACGTACGCGACGGTGTCGCTGCTGTTCTGGTACGTGGGGCTGATCCCCGACCTGGCCACGCTTCGCGACCGCGCCCGTTCGCTGGGGGGGCGGATGATCTACGGGATGCTCGCGCTGGGGTGGCGCGGATCGGCCCGGCACTGGCACCGCTACGAGCACGCGTACCTGCTGCTCGCGGGGCTTTCGACGCCGCTCGTGCTCTCGGTCCACACGATCGTCAGCTTCGACTTCGCCGTGTCCAACCTTCCCGGGTGGCACTCGACGTTCTTTCCCCCCTACTTCGTCGCCGGCGCCGTCTTCGCCGGATTCGCGATGGTGCTGACGCTGGCCATCCCGGCGAGGAAGTTCTTCAAGCTCGAGGACTTCATCACCCTCCGCCATCTCGAGAACATGGGGAAGGTGATGCTGGCCACCGGCCTGATCGTCTTCTACGCCTACGTGATGGAGGTGTTCTACGCGTGGTACAGCGGCAACACCTTCGAGCGCTTCATGATGTGGAACCGCGTCTTCGGCCCGTACGGGCACATGTACTGGGCGCTGATCGTCTGCAACGGCCTCGCGCCGCAGCTCATGTGGGTCAAGCGCTTCCGCCGGAGCACGGGGATGCTCTTCATCGTGGCGATGTTCGTCAACGTCGGCATGTGGCTGGAGCGCTTCGTCATCATCCCGACGTCGCTCCACCGCGACTTCCTGCCGTCGTCGTGGGGGATGTACCACGGCACCGAGTGGGACTGGGCGATGTACGTCGGATCGATCGGTCTCTTCTTCTTCCTGCTGTTCCTCTTCATGAGGTTCCTGCCGATGATCTCCATCTTCGAGATGCGCACGCTCCTGCCTGAAGCGCGCGCACACGCGGAGGAGCATTGAACATGGCTGCCGACACGAAATCGGGCACATACGGCGTGATGGCGGAGTTCCACGACGCGCAGGAACTCCTCGACGCGGCGAACGCGGCGCGCGAGGCGGGCTACACCAGCGTCGACGCCTTCTCTCCCTTTCCGATCCACGGACTGTCGGAAGCGGTCGGCTTCCGCCACTCGCGCCTGTCGGCCGTCGTTCTGACCATGGGTGTGCTGGGAGGGCTGGGCGGCTTCTTCATGTGCTGGTACGCGAACGTGATCAGCTACCCGCTGAACATCGGCGGCAAGCCGCTCAACTCGTGGCCGGCGTGGATTCCGATCGCCTTCGAGTGCGCGATCCTTCTCGCCGCGTTCGGGGCCGTCTTCGGGATGCTCGCCCTCAACGGGCTGCCGATGCCGTATCACCCCGTCTTCAACATCAAGCGCTTCGAGCAGGCCTCGCGCGACCGCTTCTTCCTCGTCATTCAGGCCCGCGATCCGAAATTCGATTTCGACAAGGCATGGGATTTCCTCGAGTCGCTCGGGCCACGGGAGGTCTTCGATGTTCCGTGGTAGGGCGGCGGTTGCCGCACTCCTGATCGTGTTCGCTGCGGCGTGCGAGCGCACCGGTCCCACCTTTCAGAAGATGGCCCGTCAGCCGCGGTACGATCCGCTCGAGGCGAGCGATTTCTTCCAGGACGGCATGGCCGCGCGTCCCCGCCTCGCGGGCACCGTGGCGCGGGGAGAACTCGGCGGCGACGCGTTTCTGGAGACCGGAAAGATCGGCGGCGTGATCGCCGACGGCTTTCCGTTCCCTGTCACGGCCGAGGTCCTCGACCGCGGCCAGGAGCGATACGACATCTACTGCACGCCCTGCCACGGGCGGGTCGGCGACGGGAACGGCATGATTCCGGCGCGCGGCTACCGCCGCCCGCCATCGTTCCACACCGAGACGCTGCGCAAGGCACCGGCGGGGCACTACTTCGACGTGATGACCAACGGATTCGGTTCGATGCCCCCTTACGCGAATCAGGTGGCAGTCCGCGACCGCTGGGCGATCGCGGCCTACATTCGCGCGCTGCAGCTCAGCCAGAGCGCGAACGTCAACGACGTTCCCGCCGGCAGGAGGGCGGCGCTCGAAGCTCCCGCCCCCACGGAGGCCCGATGACGGAAGCACCGACGACGACACCCGCCTCGACCGGGATCGCCGGCGTGCAGAAGCCGGCGCTCGTGCTGGGCGTTCTCGGCCTCGCCGCCTCCGCCGTCGGCTGGTTACTCTCGCCCGCGGCGTTCTACAAGGCGTGGCTCCCGAGTTACGTCTTCTGGTTCCAGATCGCCGTGGGGGCGCTCGCGATTCTCCTGCTGCAGTACGTGACGGGAGGGGAGTGGGGGCTGCTGATCCGCCGGCCGCTCGGCGCGGCGGCGCGCACGATGATCTGGATGGCGTTCCTCTTCGTGCCGATCGCGATCGGTCTTCCACACATCTATCCGTGGGCCGATCACCACGCCGTCGAGCACGATCCGGTCCTCAGGCTGAAGGAGCCGTATCTCAACACGAGGGCGTTTCTGATCCGCACCGCGATGTACTTCGCTCTCTGGATTCTCTGGGCCTGGCGCGTTCGCGTCCTTTCGCTCCGCTTCTACGAAGACCGCTCGCCGTACACGGAGCTCTCGCGCCGCAAGTGGGCGGCATCGGGACTGCTGATGATCGTCATGACGCTGACCTTCACCGGCATCGACTGGCTCATGACCCTCGAGCCGACCTGGATGTCGTCGATGTACGGCATCAACTTCCTGGTCGGCGCCGGACTGGCGGCGTTCGCGTTCGTGACCTTCTTCCTGACGCGGATCGCCGGCACGCCGGCGATGGCCGGTGTGCTCAAGTCGTCGCATCTGCGCGACCTCGGCAACCTGATGCTCGCCTTCGTCATGCTGTGGGCGTACACGGCCTTTTCCGAGTTCATGCTCATCTGGTACGGCAACATCAAGGAGGAGACGCCGCATTTTCTCGTGCGTCAGCACGGGATCTGGGGCGTGATGGCCGCGCTGCTGATCGTTTTCCACTTCTTCCTGCCGTTCTTCATGCTGCTGATGCGGGCCATCAAGGACCGGCCGGCGACGATCGGCGTCGTCGCCATCATCGTACTGGTGATGCGGTACGTGCACATCTACTGGCTCGCCGCGCCGTCGCTCTACGGAGAGCATTTCCACCTCTCCTGGATCGGAGTGGCATCATTCGTCGGCATCGGCGGCCTCTGGCTCTACTTCTTCATCGGACAATTGAAGGGACAGACGATCATCCCGATCCACGAGTCGTGGGTCGACGAGGCCCTGCGAGAGGGAACGCTGAAAGCCCATGCCTGAGCATCCGCAATTCGCTGACGACGCGATCCTGAATCCGGAGACGCACCACGAGCACTCGGACGTCAATGTCCGCGCTCTCCTCTGGTTCTTCGGCATCTTCGTGGCGTTCGGCGCCCTGACGCACCTCGGGCTCTGGCTGCTGTTCAAATTCTTCGTGCAGCTCGAGCGCGGGAACGTCGTCGAGCCGCTCACCGCGATCCGGCGGCCGGCCGATGCGAACATCCCGCCGGAGCCGCTCCTGCAGCCCTTCCCGAAGAAGCGCGCATCGGGCGACGTCATTCTGCCGACCATGAACACCCCGGTGACCGACATGGAAGCCATGCGCGCCGCCGAAGCGCGCATTCTCGGCAACTACGGATGGGTCGACCGCCAGAAGGGCGTCGTCCACATCCCGATCGAAGAAGCGAAAAAGCTCGCGTTGCAGCGAGGGATCTTCCCGCCGGTGCGGCCGCAGACACCCGCGGCACCGGCGGCAGACACACCGCAGCCGGCGACGACCGGAGGACATCCATGAGGGGCGCGCGTGTCGTCGCCGTCGCCCTGACGCTGATCGCCGGAATTGCGACGGCGCAGACGTCCGCGACTCCCCCCCGGCTTCCCGGCAAGGTCGGGATCACGCAGAAACACGACGCGCAGGTCCCGCTCGACGCGATGTTCCGCGACGAGCAGGGGAAGGTCGTCCGCCTCGGCGACTATTTCCGGGGGAAGCCGGTCATCCTCAACTTCGTCTACTTCCGCTGTCCGATGCTCTGCAGCATGGTCACCGAAGGGCTGACCAGCACGCTGACCGAGCTGAAGTTCGACGCCGCGAAGGACTTCGAGATCGTCACCATCAGCATCGATCCGCGCGATGATGCCAGGGGTGCGGCCGCGAAGAAGGAGAAGGCGATCAAGCGCTACGGGCGCACGGGCGCGGCATCGGGATGGCACTTCCTCACCGGGCCGGAGATGTCGATCCGCAAGGTTTCCAACGCGGTCGGCTTCGATTACGCATACGACATCGAGAGCGATCAGTTCGCGCACGGCGCGATGATCGCCGTGCTCACGCCGCAGGGACGCGTCTCGCGTTACCTCTACGGGTTCGAGTACAAGCCGCGCGACGTGCGGCTGGCGCTCGTGGAGGCTTCGGCGGGGAAGATCGGGACGGCCTCCGACCAGCTTCTCCTCCTCTGCTACCACTACGACCCGAGGACGGGGAAGTACAGCCGGAGCGCGATGAACCTGGTGCGCGCCGGCGGGGTGGCGACGGTGGTGAGCCTCGTCAGTTTCATCGCGGTGATGATCCGGCGTGACCGGATGACGGCGCGGCGCGGTCCGCGGCCGGTCGAAGAAAAACGATGATGGTTACCGATTTTCCGTTGTTTCCCGAGCAGGCCTCGACCGTCGCGAAAGACGTGGATGCTCTGTTCATCTTCCTGACGGTCGTCACCGGCGCGATCTCGCTTCTCATCTTTCTGGTCATCTTCTATTTCGCGATCCGGTACCGACGCACGCCCGAAAACGAACTGGCGCAGGAGTACGAGCCGCCGAAAGCTCTCGAAGCGGCGTGGATCATCGGCCCGACGATCGTCTTCCTGTTCGTCTTCCTCTGGGGCGCGTGGCTCTACTTCCACCTGTCGCGCGTTCCCGACGACGCGCTCGACATCTATGCCACCGGCAAGCAGTGGATGTGGAAGTTCCAGCACCCGACGGGCCAGAGCGAGATCAACACGCTTCACGTTCCGGTCAATCGTCCGATCCGCATCACCATGGCGTCGGAGGACGTGATCCACAGCCTCTTCTTCCCCGCCTTCCGCGCCAAGGCGGACGTCCTCCCGAACCGCTTCCGCACGATGTGGTTCGAGGCGACGAAGACCGGACGATCGCACATCTTCTGCGCCGAGTACTGCGGCACGGACCATTCGGGGATGGTCGGAACGGTCATCGTCATGGAGCCGACCGAGTACCAGCGCTGGCTCGCGGGCGGCAGCGAGCTGTCGCTCGCCGCGCAGGGTGAGAAACTCTTTCAGAAATACGCGTGCAATACCTGCCACACCGACGACGCGACCGCGCGCGGGCCGGTGCTGAAGGGACTCTACGGAACGACGGTTGCCCTTGCCGACGGCCGCAGCGTTACTGCGGACGACAACTACATTCGTGAATCGATTCTCAATCCGCAGGCGAAACTCGTCCGCGGCTTCGCTCCGGTCATGCCGACCTTCCAGGGGCAGGTGAACGAAGACGATCTTCTGAAACTGCTCGCGTATCTCAAGGCGCTGAGCGCGGGGACGAACACACCCGTCACGCCGGTCGAGTCGCCGCAGTCGAAGGAGGCGAGCACCGGAGCGATGCAGACGATGCCGCCGGCGGCCACGCCGCAAAAGGTCAACCAGCAATGAGTCAGACTCTCTACGACGTCCGCTTCATCGAGCCCGAGAGAACCCGGAACTATCTGAACGTCGACTACGGCGCCTTCTCCTGGCTCCTGACGAAGGACCACAAGCGGATCGGGATCCTTTATCTCGTCTCGATCACCATCATGTTCCTCCTCGGTGGGTTCTTCGCCACCTTGATGCGGCTGGAGCTTCTCACGCCCGAGGGCGATCTCTTCACCAGCGATACCTACAACAAGTTCTTCACCCTGCACGGCGTGGTCATGATCTTTTTCTTCCTGATCCCCGCCGTGCCGGCGACGCTCGGGAACTTCATCCTTCCCATCCAGCTGGGGGCGAAGGACCTCGCCTTCCCGAAGCTCAACCTCCTGAGCTGGTACGTCTACATGGCCGCCGCCTTCGTCGGGCTGGTGGTGATCATCACAGGGGGCGTCGACACCGGCTGGACGTTCTACACCCCCTTCTCGACGCAGTACTCGAACACGCACGTCTTCGGAACGACGTTCGCCGGCTTCCTGGCCGGCTTCGCCTCGATCCTGACGGGCCTGAACTTCATCGTCACCACCCACCGGATGCGCGCGCCGGGGCTGACGTGGTACCGGCTGCCCCTGTTCATCTGGGCCAACTACGCGACGAGCATCGTGATGCTGCTCGCGACCCCGGTGCTGGCCATCACGCTGGTTCTGCTGATGATCGAGCGCACACTCGGCGTCGGCATCTTCGATCCCGCTCTCGGCGGCGACCCGCTCCTCTACCAGCACCTCTTCTGGTTCTACTCCCATCCGGCGGTCTACATCATGATTCTGCCGGCCATGGGCGTGGCCAGCGAGGTCGTTGCCGCGTTCACGCGGAAGAAGATCTTCGGCTATCACTTCGTCGCCTACTCGAGCCTCGCCATCGCGTTCCTCGGCTTCCTCGTCTGGGCGCACCACATGTTCGTCGCCGGCATCTCGGTCTATTCGGCGATGATCTTCTCGTTCCTGACCTTCCTCGTCGCCGTGCCGTCGGCGATCAAGGTGTTCAACTGGACGGCGACGCTCTACCGCGCGTCGGTCTCCTGGCAGACGCCGATGCTCTACATCCTCGGTTTCATCGGCCTCTTCACCATCGGCGGAGTCACGGGACTCTTCCTCGGCGCGCTGGGTCTCGACATCCACGTGACCGACACCTACTTCGTCGTCGCTCACTTCCACTACGTCATGGTCGGCGGCACCGTCATGGCGTACCTCGCCGGGCTGCACTACTGGTGGCCGAAGATGACGGGGAGGATGTATCCGGAGTGGTGGGCGCGGCTGGCGGCACTGCTGGTGTTCGTCGGATTCAATCTGACGTTCTTCCCGCAGTTCGTCCTCGGCTACCTCGGCATGCCGCGGCGCTATCACGCGTACGCTCCGGAGTTCCAGGTGTTGAACGTTCTCTCCACCGCCGGCGCATCGGTGCTGGCCGTCGGCTACATGCTCCCGCTGATCTACCTTCTCTGGTCGCTCCGTTTCGGCCGGAAGGCAGGTCCGAATCCGTGGGGGGCCGTCGGCCTCGAGTGGACGACGAGTTCGCCGCCGCCGAAGGAGAACTTCCACGAGACGCCGGTCGTGTCGTGGGACGCCTACGATTACCCGGCCATGATGAAGGCGATGGGGGAGACGCAGAATGTCTGACACCACCGCGCACGTCGAAAACACCCACGGGCACCATCCGTTCCTCCAGCATCACTTCGAGGACCTGGGGCAGCAGCACGACGCGTCGACCCTCGGCATGTGGGTGTTCCTCGCCACGGAGATTCTCTTCTTTGGCGGAATCCTCTGCGCGTATGCCGTCTATCGGGTCGCCTACCCCGAAGCGTGGGCGGCTGGAGCGCACCATAACAACACGATCGTCGGCACGATCAACACGGCGGTTCTTCTGACCAGCTCCCTGACGATGGCGCTCGCGGTCCGCTTCGCGCAGCTCGCCAGACGGATGGCCACCGTCTGGGCGCTCGTCCTGACGCTGGTGCTGGGGCTGGCGTTCATCGGCGTGAAGGCGTACGAGTACTCCGTCCACATCCACGAGGGGCTCTTTCCCGGCCGGCATTTCACCTACGTCCACGCCGCAGATCCGTCGCTGACCCGACAGATCGAGCTGTTCATGACGTTTTACTTCGGCATGACGGGCCTGCACGCCCTGCACATGATCATCGGTGCCGGGCTGCTGGTCTGGTTCATCTGGCGGGCATGGAAGAACCACTTCGGCCCCGAGTACTACGGTCCGGTCGAAGTGATGGGCCTCTACTGGCACTTCGTCGACATCGTCTGGATCTTTCTCTTCCCGCTGCTGTATCTCATTCATCAGGAGACACCGCACTGAGGTTCGCGCATGCACATTCGTGAAAAGCACGGCGAGCACGCCCCCGAGACGCACGTCACGCCGCTCTGGATCTACCTGAGCGTCTTCGGCGCGCTGCTGGCCGGGACGGCCCTGACGGTGATGGCAGCGCAGGTGGACCTCGGCGCGATGAACACGCCGGTGGCGATGGCCATCGCCACGGCCAAGGCGGTGCTGGTCATCCTCTTCTTCATGCACCTGATCTACTCGAACCGCCTCACCTGGGTGGTCGTCGTCGCCTCGTTCATCTGGCTCGGCATCCTCTTCCTCCTCACCTTCAGCGACTACCTCACCCGCCTCTGGGCCATCTACTGACCGTAGACGGTGTCTGACCGTAGACGGTGTCAGGTCTCCCGTTGACCCAGGCGGCTTGCGATCCGTTCGGCCAGCGCCGGATCTTCCTTCAGGATCGCCGCTCCCTCGCCGGCCAGCCGTCCTGCATGTGTCCGGCTGACGCCGAGCACGCGAGCGATGCCCGTCAGCGGAAGGGCGTACGCCCTCGCACAGCAGGCAATGAGCGCGCGAGCGGCCTGCGTTTTGACATCGAGAGACGCGACCGCCCCCACGATGTCGTCGACTTCGACGCCCGCCGGCGACCGTTGCGCCCGCGGATGCTCCTCGCTCGTCGCACGGTGGTTGACCAGCTCCTGCATTCGGTTCAGGAACTGTCTCGAGCCGAGGAAGAGATTCCCGACCGCGTTCTTCCAGATCGACGCGTCGTTGCCGATCCCCTCGTCGACAAACCGGCGGTAGTGGCGTAGGGCCTCGATCGCGTCCTCGCCATGAAATGAGCGGAGGAGTCCCTCCGCATCGAGCCATGACGGCGTCGGAATGAGACCCGCGGTCGCACGGTAGCTGCTCCACCTCCATTCCGAAGGGTGATTGACGATACCCGCGCGAACGGGATTGAGAACGACGTAGCGGCTGACCTCGAGGAAGTGCGATTCTCTCTCGATCAACACCGCGTGGAAGCGGTGCTGGAACACGTGCCCGCATCGCCGATGCCGCAGGTTGAACCTCCGCGCGTACTCTCCGTTGAGGTCCCGCATGCCACGCGAGAGATTCGGTTCCGGAGTCTGCAGGAACAGATGGTAGTGATTGGTCATCAACGCCCATGCGTAGAGCGTCCAGCGGTAGCGGGTGACGGTCTCGCCGAGGATTTCGACGAAACGGGTGCGATCGATACGGTCGAAGCAGATGTCTTTCCGGTTGTTGCCCCGGCTGGTCACATGCCAGAGCGCGCCCGGAAACTCGAGACGTAAGGGTCGGGCCATAGGTGTTGCGGGGACAGCAGAAGGACGCGCAGCCGGCAGGCGCGTGTGGGGACCGCCAGTGTAGCAGATGTGGGCGAGGGTAAAGGGGAGACCTGACACCCTCTACAGGAGGGAGATTGTGCGGGGGGGATGATCGTGGTAAAAGGCTGCGTTTTTCGAGGGCAGGCATGCGTTATCTCGTTACCGGCGGCGCCGGTTTCATCGGATCGAACTTCATCCGGTTTCTCTTCAGGACATACGGCGACGATGTCCAGGTCGTGAATCTCGACAAGCTGACGTACGCCGGGATCCGCGAGAACCTCGCCGAGTACGAAGGGCAGAAGAACTATCGGTTCGTGCAGGGCGACATCGCCAGGCCGGAAGACGTCGCCGAGGCCTACAAGGGCGTCGACGGCAGCGGGATCGACGTGGTGGTCAACTTTGCTGCCGAAACTCACGTCGACCGCTCTCTGATGGAGGCCGGAACGTTCATCGAAACCGACGTTCACGGCGTGCTCGTGCTCCTGGAAGAGGCGCGCCGCCACGCGCCGAACCTGCACCGATTCATTCAGATCTCGACCGACGAGGTGTACGGTTCGATCGAGAAGGGCTCGTTCACCGAGTCCGACCCTCTCAATCCGCGCAATCCCTATGCGGCATCGAAGGCGGGCGGAGACCGGATGGCTTATGCGTACTCACAGACATATGGAATGCCGGTCATCATTACGCGCGCATCGAACAACTTCGGTCCTTACCAATATCCGGAAAAATTGATTCCTCTCTTCGTGACGAACGCGATCGACGATCTCCCGCTCCCGCTCTACGGGGACGGGAAGAACGTGCGGGACTGGCTGTTCGTCGACGACCACTGCGCCGCCGTCGATTTTCTCGTCCATCACGGGACCAGCGGCGAGGTCTACAACATCGGCGGAGGCAACGAGCTGGAGAACCGCGAGATCACCCGCCGCATCCTCCGGATCCTCGGCAAGCCGGAGTCGCTGATCAAGCCGGTGGCGGACCGCCAGGGCCACGACCGCCGTTACTCGCTCGACGCGACGAAGCTCCAGACACTCGGCTTCCGTGCCGCGACCGATTTCGAAGAGGCCCTCGAGCGTACCGTCCGCTGGTACGTCGAAAACGAGCCGTGGTGGCGCGCCATCAAGGAGCGGAGCGCCGAGTATCGGGAGTATTACGCGAAACAGTACGGGTCCCGTTAGGCGCAATTCCTCGCGCTCAGCCGATCAGCCTGGCGATGACGAAAGCCGCCGTCGCCGCGAGACCTCCCGTCAGCGTGGTCTGGATCGCGCTCTTCAGCGGCCGCGCACCGGTGTAGCGCCCCTTGACGTAGCCGAAGAGCGCGAGCGCGACCAGCGTCACCGAGGCGGAGAGCGTGAGCGCAGTCACCGGCGAAGCGAGGACCATGTAGGGCGCGAGCGGAATCAGTCCGCCGGCGACGTAGGCGGCGGCGATGACGCTCGCGCTGATCCGCGCGCGCCCGGGGTCCGGTCTTTCCAGTCCCAGTTCGAACCGCATCATGAAGTCGACCCACTGCCCGGGCCGCTCGCGCATCGCTTCGACCACCGGCGCAATGTGTTCCTCGGCGATTCCGTAGCTGCGGAAGATCTCGGCCACCTCCTGCATCTCGACGGCGGGCTTCTCGAGCACCTCCTGGTGCTCGCGCCGCAGCTCGGCGGCGTAGTGCTCGGCCTCGCTCTTCGCTGCGAGATAGCCGCCCAGTCCCATGGCGATCGCTCCCGCCGCGATCTCGGCCAGGCCGGCGGTGACGATGATCCGCGACGCCTGCGTCACCCCGGTCAGACCGGCGGCGAGCGCAAAGGGGACGGTCAGGCCGTCGGCCATGCCGAGGACGACGTCGCGGACGATCTCGCTGGCGGTAAAGTGGCGCTCGACGTGCTGCGACTGCGGCATGGCGTCAACGGTGCTGCTGTACGCAGGATCGAATGTCGTCGATCAGGCTTGCCATCTCGAACGGCTTGGAGTGCAGCCTGTAGACGCGGTGCGGGAACCGCCGCGCGACTTCGGCCAGAGGAATCGCCGTGGCCACGATGGTCGTGTCGAGTGTCTCCGGCTGTTCCCGGCGAAGGTGGTCGAGAACGGTGAAGCCGTCGACCCGAGGCATCATCAGGTCGAGGATGATCGCCGCGTAGCCGTTGTGTTCGATCAGATCGATGGCTTCTCCTCCGTCGGCTGCCTGGTCGACGCCGAAATCGAGCCGCTCGACGACCTTGGTGAGCATCATGCGGATCGGCTCGTCGTCCTCCACGATGAGGACGCGCGGTTTCTGCCCCATGGCCGCGGCTCAGCAGCAAGAATCCTACCGAAATCCGTTTCGCTCCGCCGGACGTAGGTCGGAACGTGCGAAGATTCCTCATCCCGTTCCTCTTCGCGGCCGCTCCGGCGCTGGCCCACGATTTCTGGATCGAGCCGTCGGACTTTCATCCGGTGAAAGGAAGCAGCGTCGCGTTTGCGCTGCGCGCAGGAGAGTCCTTTCGCGGAGAGCCGGTCGTGCGCGACGAGGCGTTCGTCGCTTCCTTCGTCGCGATCGACGACGCCGGAACGCGCCCGGTGACCGGGACCGACGGGGCCGATCCGGCGGGGTCGCTGGTCATTCGCAGCGCCGCGACCGTCGTCGTCTACCGGGGCCGGCCGCGCTTCATCAAACTCGACGCGGAGAGGTTCGAGGCCTATCTGCGCGAAGAGGGGCTCGAGGCCATCGTGCTCGAGCGGCGCCGGCGCGGCGAGTCCCACCTTCCCGGACGGGAGATCTACTCGCGGTGCGCGAAGGCGCTCCTCGGCCCGGTCCGGCCGAACCGCGCCGGTCTGGATTTGGAGCTGATCGCGGAGCCTCTCGCCAGCGGGGCGCAGTTCCGCCTCGAGTACGGCGGGTCGCCGCTGGCCGGATCGCTGGTCGTGGCCATCCATCGGGACGATCCGTCGGCCCGTCTCTCCGCGCGGACCGATCGCGAGGGACGGGTGCGGCTGCCGCTGACGCGATCGGGGGTCTGGCTCGTGAAGTCGGTCCACATGATTCGCGCGCCTGCCGCCTCGGGCGCCGACTGGGAGAGCCTCTGGGCGTCGCTGACGTTCGAGAAGCGGTGATCAACCGAGGCTGCCGAGGATCACGAACGGCGCGGCGATCAGGGCGACGATGACCGCGATCGGGATCAGCATCGCGACGAGCACGGTCCCGACCGTGAGCAGGATGGCCATCTTCACGATGAAGAGGATTGCCAGAACCGGCAGCAGGATCAGCTTGAACGGCAGGATGACGAGTTGAACGGCGAGCTTGACCGCCATCATCACGGCGCCGAACACGGCCAATGCCACCGCCGCCGCGATGGCGCATCCGATCAGAGCCATCAGCATCGTGCACATGGCCCGGTCCCTCCAGCAGGATCATACGCAGACGCGCGCCGCGGGTTGCGCTACAGTCGGCGGGAATGGACGAACGGCAGCGGGCGACGGCGGGTGTGGCAGCGGCGCTGGCGGGGATCTGCGTCCTCCTGGGGGTCTTTCTCGACCGCTTC
>DATLYG010000257.1:0-14701 GCA_035574985.1 Thermoanaerobaculia bacterium
TGTTGAGGACGACCGACACCGTCCCGAGGGCGAGGATCTCGAGCAGCTGGGAGGGGGCGAGCCGTCCCCCGGAGAGCCGGATGGCGATGTTGACGACGACGCTGGCGAGGAGGAAGGCGGCGAGGGCGGCGAGAAGGATCAGGCGTTGCATGCGGACGATTATGCCCCGTGGAGAAGCTGCGCGACCCGGCTGATCGGAACGCGCGCCGGAGCGGTCGATGACGGACGAAATGAGTCGGCGGAGGCACTCCGAGTGGAGGCGTCATCGAGGAGCGGCGGGATGATGTCGGTAGCGAAGAGGGTCCCCGTAGCTAGGGTCAGGCGAGAATGACTATCGACCGCATGGAATGCCTCCGGGCGGCAGCTCATCCAAGAGAAGTGACAGCGTCTGTATTGCGCTATTGTATTGAAAAGACAAAACTTCTCTTCATTCACCCCGGCGGGAGCCTGTCCAAATGTTGGACAGTGTCAGAAAAGCGATCGGGGCGCAGCGAGGCGCCCCGATCAGGCGGGAGAGGAAGGAAGGAACGGGAGGGTCACGATTCGCTGGCGTGAACGTACTTGACGCCGACGGGTCTTGGTTCCCAGATTTCGATTTCGAGCGTCCGTGCGTCGGGGTGGCTGGCGTGGTCGCTGCAGACCCACGGGCGGAGGAAGTACGACGCGACGGCCGCCGCGCCGAGAAGGAGCAGCGCGGCGAGCGCGCCGGCGGTATGGGTCGCGAAGCGGACGACCGCCTCGTGCGAAGCCTCTGCGATCGCCGTCTGCATCGAGCGGGCGCTCTGTTCCATGGCGATCAGCGACGCGCGGAGATCGGCGGTCCTGCCTTCGCGATGCGCGGCCTCGGCTTCCTCGATGATGCCGGCGACGGGGTGAAGTCCTGCTTCCCTCCGTGCCGCGCGCAGCCGGATCGCGAGGTCGTTGCCTTCGGCTGCCATCAGCCGCCCGTACGCGACGGCGCGGCGTTCCCACAGGCGGCTCTCTTCGTCGTACGCGCGCAGCGTCGCATCGAACGAGATGGTCATCACCGTCGACACGGCGATCACGAATGCGAGCGCGAGGGCGAACTCGATTCTCCTTTTCGCGGATGTCATGGCGTTTTTTACCTCCGGTTTCGGGAGGTCGAGCATTCGCGGCGCCACTCTCGCGCGAGCGTGAATCGCGAGTCAGGACAATGGGTTACGTAAGACCACGCGATTGTGGAATCTGTTCGAAAGCGCGGAACCGTCCGAATAATGGACGGGTCAGGAACGCCGCCGCATCAGCATGAGGTAGATCGTGAAGCTGAGCGCGAACGTGACGAACCATGCATAGGTATAGAGGTGGTCGAGCAGGCCGGGATTCGCGACCTGCCCTCCCGGGGTGAGGGCCGCGCGAAGGAAGCCGGGAACGACCGGCGCCACGGCGGCCACGAGGGCCGCAATGGCTCGCCAGTTGGTTCCGCCCGAGTAGGTGTATGCCCCCTGCAGTTCGAAGAGGTCGCGCACGTCGAGCTGCTGGCGGCGGATGATCCAGTAGTCGGCGATGAGGATGCCGCCCAGTGCGCCCATGAGGCTGGAGTATCCGATGAGCCAGGTGAAGATGTACGCCGCGGCATCGGCATAGAGCTTCCACGGCATCATCGCGACGCCGATGACGGCGGTGATCAGGCCTCCGGTGACATACGAGATCCGCCGCGGGCTGAGATTCGAGAAGTCGTTGGCTGGGGAGACCACATTCGCGGCCATGTTCGTGGTGATCTGTGCCATGAGGACGACGAGCGCGGCGAAGATGATCACGGCCGGACTGCCGATGCGTGCGACGAGCTCGATCGGGTCCCAGATCGCCTTGCCGAAGACGACGATGGTGGCGCTGGTGACGGCGACGCCGATGAAGGCGAACGCGGTCATCGTCGTCGGCAGGCCGAGAGCCTGGCCGAGTGCCTGTGAGCGCTGGCTCTTCGCGTAGCGGGTGAAGTCGGGGATGTTCAGAGAGAGCGTCGCCCAGTAGCCGACATTGGCCGTCAGCGCGGCCGGAAAGAGCGTCCAGAACGGCGTCCGGCCGCTCTGGAGCCGCGTCGATTCCGCGAGGATGTGCCCCAGGCCGCCCCCGTTCCGGATCGACCATGCCAGCAGCGCCACTCCGCCTAACAAGAGCAGCGGTGCCGACCAGCTCTCCAGCACTTTGATCCCCTCGGTGCCTTTCAGGATGATCAACGCCTGGACCAGCCAGAAGACGCCGAAGGCGATCCATCTGGCCCCTGGAATCGACGACCACGCGCTCCACGCGGCGGCGAGGAGCGCGTCGAGCGCGAGCCCCCCGATCCAGGTCTGGATGCCGAACCATCCGCAGGCGACGATCGCGCGGAGGACCGCGGGGACGTTCGCCCCCTTCACGCCGAAGCTGGCCCGGCAGAGCACGGGAAACGAGACGCCGTACCTCGTGCCGGCGTGCGCGTTGAGGATCATCGGGATCAGGACGATCGAGTTGCCGAGGAGAATGGTCAGGAGCGCCTGCCACCAGTTCATCCCGGCGGTCATCAGCCCGGAGGCGAGCGTGTAGGTGGTGATGACGACCGACATGCCGATCCAGAGGGCGGCGATGTTGTAGGTCGACCAGGTCCGGCGCGACAGAGGCGTCGGCGCGAGATCGCGGTTCCAGAGGGGACTGTGCGAAAGGTCGTCGGTCAGCTCGATGAAATCGGGGCGTGCCGCGGCCAGCGGCGCCGAAGCTTCGACTGTCGTCATGGGGGCATTGTAACCAGCATCGAGCGACGGGCAATGGGCGGCAGGCCGCCTCACCCGGTTGCTCATGGCTCCTCTGCCGCAATACTCTCGACAGATGCGTCGAACGATCCCCCTCCTTCTTTTCGCCTTTGCGCTCCCGCTGCAGGCGGAGACGATCGTCTTCCGGAACGTCCATGTCCTCCCGATGACGTCGGAGCGCGTTCTGCGGAACCGGAACGTCGTCGTTCGCGACGGACGGATCGAGTCGGTCGGGAAGGCGCTGCCGGCAGGGGCGAAGGTGATCGACGGCAGAGGGAAGTGGCTGCTTCCCGGCCTGGCGGAAATGCACGGGCACATCCCGCCGCCCGACGCGCCGCCCGGGACGGTCGACGACACGCTTTTTCTCTACCTCGCCGGCGGAATCACCACGGTGCGGGGGATGCTCGGACACGACGGGCAGCTCGCGCTGCGGGAGAAGGCGAATCGGGGAGACATCCTCGCTCCGAATCTCTACCTCGCCGGTCCCTCCTTCAACGGCAACTCGATCGGCTCGCCGGAAGAGGCGGTGGCGAAGGTGCGGCAGCAGAAGAAGGAAGGATGGGATCTGCTGAAGGTCCATCCCGGCCTGACGCGCGAGGAGTACGACGCCATGGCGAGAACGGCGCGGGAGGAAGGGATGCGGTTCGGCGGTCACGTCCCGGCCGACGTCGGTCTGATGCACGCGATCGAGATGGGGCAGGAGACGTTCGATCACCTCGACGGCTACGTCGAGTCCACGGGAGCCGACAGGGGAGCGATCGACGCCGTGAAACTGGCGGAGGCCGTGAAGCGGACGCGCGAGGCCGGAGCGTGGGTGGTTCCGACGCTGGCGCTGTGGGAAGTGCTGTTCAACGCCATACCGCTCGAGACGCTGCAGTCGTATCCGGAGCTGAGGTACGTCCCGCAACAGACCGTCGACAACTGGTCGAAGGCCTACCAGCAGCGGCGGGCCCAGATGCCGGCGGAAACGGCCGCGAACGTCATCGCCGCGCGCGGGCCGATCCTGAAAGCGCTCCACGAAGGCGGCGTTCGCGTGCTGATGGGAACCGACGCGCCGCAGCAGTTCAGCGTTCCCGGCTTCTCGCTCCGGCGCGAGCTGCGAAAGATGCGCGAGGCGGGGATGTCGCCGTATGCGATCCTGCGGTCAGGAACGAAAAACGTCGGCGACTATTTTGCGCGGCAGGACGCGTTCGGGACGATCGAGCCGGGGAAACGCGCCGACCTGCTGCTGCTCGACGCGAACCCTCTCGAAGACATCGCCAACGTCGCCCGGATCGCCGGCGTGATGGTGCGCGGGCGCTGGCTGCCGAAGAGCGAGATCGAGGCCCGTCTGGAGCAGATCGAGCGGAAGTGGCGGAGTGACCGAGCGGCAAAGTAGCGGCCGGGCAATGCAAGCGGCCGCCTCGTTGGCGTTTCTCGACGATGTCCCGGATCGCCTCCGTCGCGGCGCCTCGCATCCGGCCGCTCGGCGCCGCAGCGAAGGCAGGATCGTGATGGAGCAACCCGCTAAGGCCAGATGCCGCGAGCCATGGCCACTTCGGCGACCCGTTTGATGGCCAGTGCGTAGGCGCTCGTGCGCAGATCGACGTTCGTGCCGAAGTTGCTCCTGATGCTGTTCTGCATGCCGAGAACGGCGTCGGTGGCGGCCTCCATCTTGATGCGCAACTGCTCGTTCACGTGGGCCTCGGTCCACTGCTCGTTCTCGATGTTCTGCACCCACTCGAAGTAGCTGACGGTGACACCTCCGGCATTGGCGAGGATGTCGGGAATCACCGGAATGCCGCGGTGAAAGAGGACGGCATCGGCAGCCGGTGTGGTGGGGCCGTTGGCCGCCTCGGCGACGACCTTCGCGCGAATGCCCTTGACGTTGTCGGAGCGGATCTGGTTCTCGAATGCAGCGGGGATGAGGATGTCGCACTTCGTGTGCAGGAGTTCCTCGTTGGTGATGTTGCGCGTTCCCTTCATGCCGACCACCGAGCCGGTGGTCCGCTTGTGGGCGATGGTGGCGGCGACATCGATCCCGTCGGGAGAGTAGACGCCTCCTCGAGAATCGCTGACGGCGAGAATCTTCGCTCCCGCTTCCTTGAAGAGACGCGCCGCGATGGATCCGGCGTTTCCGAACCCCTGAATGGCCACCGTCGCGTCGCGGATCGAGCTGAGGCCGGCGACCGCTCCCTGGTCGATCGCGCGGGCCGTGACGAAGAGGCAGCCCCGCGCGGTTGCTTCGTTCCGGCCCAGCGAACCTCCCATCGAAACCGGTTTTCCGGTGACGGCGGGAAGGTTGTTCTTGCCGGGATGCATCATGTCGTAGGTGTCGTAGATCCAGGCCATCGTTTCGGCGCTGGTATTGACGTCGGGCGCCGGGATGTCGGTGTGCGGCCCGATGAGATCTCCCAGCTCGACGATGTACCGCCGCGTGATGCGACGGAGATCGTTCTTCGACAGCTTCTTCGGATCGCAGACCACGCCGCCCTTCGCGCCGCCGAAGGGAATGTCGGCGACGGCGCACTTCCACGTCATCCACGAGGCGAGGGCCCGCACTTCGTCGGCGTTGACGTCCGGGTGATAGCGGATGCCCCCCTTGCCGGGACCACGCACCCGCGAATGGAGTGCCCGGTATCCCGAGAACATCCGGACGACGCCGTCGTCGCACTCGACCGGGAACTCCACTTTGATGAGCCGTGTCGTGCCCCGAAGCCAGTTGCGCAGACCTTCCGGCATCTCCACGTACCGGGTGGCCGTGTCGAACTGCTGCTGGGCGATGTCGTAGGGGTTGAGGTTTTCCGGGACCGCGCGAAGTTTCGGAGAGGCGGCCCTCATCTGCCTGACGCCCATGACCTGCTGACCTCCTGCCCCCGCGAGAGGAAGAAAAGCCTAACACGGACGGGGCCGGATGGCAGCAGCTTGCCTTCCCTCCCGACCGGGCCTACATTGGATGCGGCGATGATCCGCGCCTAACCTCATCGGCCCTCCCCCAGCGAGGGCCCCCGCGAGGCAAAGGGGGGTGGACTCCCGGATCGGTTTCGTCATCGGCTTCGACCGCCTGGGGCCGGGCCGCTGGGGGGCGCGCCCGAGGCCTGGACGAAGGAGCATGTGATGACGAAGCAGAAAGACCTCAAGCGGATCATCCGATCCCGCATGGCAAAGACCGGCGAGTCGTACACTGCCGCCCGCCGCGTCATCCTGAGCCGCAAAGAGGGCGAAGGAGCGCGAGCATCATCCGGAACCGTCCCCGTTCGTCGGCGCACTGCACCGGCTCAGGAGGCCCCCGGCTCCTTCGCCGCTCTCGCCGGGATGAGCGACGAGGCGGTGAAGGCGAAGACCGGCTGCACATGGAAGCGGTGGGTCGGCCACCTCGACCACGCCGGCGCGAACGAGATGTCGCACCGTGAAATCGTCGAACACATCTTGGCGAGGTTCGGGATCGACGGGTGGTGGGCGCAGATGGTCACGGTCGGCTACGAACGGATCCGCGGCCTGCGCGCGAAGGGTCAGCGGCGGAGCGGTGCCTGGGAGGCATCGAAAAGCAGGACCTTTGCGGTCCCGGTCGCGACGCTGTTCGACGCCTTCGCGAACGCTGCGAAGAGGAAACGCTGGCTCGACGGGGTGAAGCTGAAGGTGCGAACCTCGACGCGGCCGAAGTCGATGCGCATCGGCTGGGAGGACGGAACGACCGTCAGTCTCTGGTTCACCGACAAGGGGACGAAAAGCCAGGTCGCGGTCCAGCATCTCAACCTGAGCTCGAAAGAGGATGCGGAGCGGATGAAGGAGTTCTGGAGCGAGAAGCTGGGAGCGCTCGCGGCGGTGCTCTGACGCGCGTGTCAGCGGGGCGCCGGTTGCGATGCCGGCGCTCCGCCCAGCCAGGCGGCGAGAACGCCGGAACGATCGGTCGGCGTGCGGCAGCCGCCTCCCGCGATGCAGACCGTCGCGCACGGCGTTTCCGGCCGCGGACACTGCACGTCGGGCAGGGACGTCGCGAGTCGTTTCCGCGCGGCATCGCTCGCCACGAGGTGAACGCGGGCATCGGGAAGGAACCGTTCCCGCACTACGCGCAGGAACGCCTCCGTCTCCCCCGCGCCGGGGCTGCCGGCGATGAGAATCTCGCGCGAGACCGGAGTCGCGGGCAGGTCATCCTCTGCCGCCAGACCTGCGACCACGTCCGGGACCTGCTCGATCGCGCGGCCCGGAGGAACGTTCTGCCGGACGTCGAGGAAGTGCGGATCGAACGTCGCCTCCCAGACGTCGATCAGCGCGCGGTCGGCTGCGGGAGTCTTCGTGAAATCGCGGCGTGCGGCGAGGCTCCGCATGGCACGCGCGGCCGCGTCGCGCCACGCGGGCACGTCGAAGGCACTTCCGGCGCGCGCGAGCGCCGAGATGGCGAGAGCGTTGGTTTCGGCGAGAAGACGCTCGTCCCGGGCGGGGGGCGGGCGCCTGGAACGGACCTGGAGGAGGATCGCCCGCGCCGCTTCGAGTGTCTTCTCGGTTTCGACTCCGCCGGGAGGGCCCGGGCGAAAGAGAACGTTTTTTCCGAGCATGTCGCCGGCCGGATCGAACACCTCGCTGACGTTTCCGCCGGCGGTGACGCCGTAGTGCTCCATGAAGAGATCGGCGGAGCGGTCGCCGAGGAGATTGCGAATCTCGGAGGCGGACCAGACGTAATGGGCCCCTTCGAGCATCTCCGGTCCGCGCCGGGCGAAGAGGCTGTGCGATCCGAGGGCGTTGAAAAAGAGACCGGTCCTGTTGTCGCGGAAGTCGCGGATCAGCAGCGTTGCGGTGGCCCGCGCGACGTCACGGAAGAGAGGGTCGCGGGTGATCTGCCACGCCTCGGTGTAGGCGAGGACGGCGAGGGCCTGATCGCGGAGGAGCTTGTCGAAACGGGGGACGCGCCAGGCTTCGTCGCGCGGCCGTTCGAAGAAGCCGCCGCCGAGATGGTCGTAGACGGCACTCGCGGCCGAATCGCGGAGGCGCGTCAGCGCGATGGTGCGCGCCTGCTCGTCTTCTCCGCGGAATGCGCGCATCGCGGCCACGGCCCGCGTCGCCGGTGTATCAGGAGGGATGCAAATCCGTCCGCTCGAGCGGATCCGGCGCATGGAGAGGCCTGCGGAGGCGACGAGCGAGTCCCTGTCGGCGGCCCAGCGGCGGGCGGTTTCTTCGAGGAACCGCGCCGCGATGCCGGGCGACGCGCCGGCCGCAGCGGCAAGCGGCTCGAGATGGGGTGTGGCGACGAGGAGCGCGGGCAATTCCCCCTTTCCGCATCCGCTCAGTTCGAGCCAGGCGAGGTAGGAAGCGGCGGTGCGAGGGGATTCGTCGGCATCGAGCAGAACCGGCGTGAATGCATCGAATGCATCGCTCGACACGGCATTCTCGATCTGGCGGCAGGGATGACACACGCCGTGGCGGATGAGGAGCACGACCGGCTTTCCGGCGCGCGCGGCGAGGGAAGGAGTTGCGGGCGACCAGCGGTGCCACTGCACGGCCTGTGCGCCGGAGGCGAGAATGAAGAGGAAGAAAACGACGATTGCCCGCCGGGGGAACGGGGATCTGGTGTCGGGTTTCATGCGGGCGAGGTCAGGGATCGAAGAGGAAGCGATGCGGTGGCATCGTTTGTCGGCGAGCGACAGAGATTGCCCGCAGACCACTACATCAGATGCGGTCTCCGTATTCGATGCGAAGCACGATGTGTTCACGCTCGATGGGACGGAGTTCCTCGCCGCGAAGTTCGTGCAGGACCAGGTGTCCGGAGCGGCGGGCGAGCGTCAGCGAGCTCCACGACGGGGTACCGTCTCCGGGAAAGAGCGGAACGATCACGTAGTAGCCGCGCGTGAGCTTGATCGCGCCGTCGCCGCTGAGAAGGCTCAGTGTGACCTCGCGTGCCGGGGATGCCGCCGCTCGCGATCCTGCAGCGCGCTGGCGTGACTGCGCCTCGGGAAGGGAGAAGCGGAGCCTCTGCGTTCCGTCGACGGGCATGTGGAAGGTGACGAGTCCCGAGCTGCCCGCCCGCCCCGAGGCGCCCCAGGCGAAGACCGGAACGTCCGTCCCGTCGTCGCTGACGTAGTGGGCCTGGAGGCCGGCGATGCGCGGCGTTCCGGCCGCACGCCCGACTCCGGCGATGCGCACGCGCGCTCCGTAGGACAGAAAGGCTCCTGCGCCGAGCAGGATCGATCTCGCCGGGACGAGTCGCGGCCCTGCCTCCGAGCGTCCATTTTCCACCGCCTCGATTTCGGCGAAGCCGACGGCGACGCCGGTGGGCGAGTCTTCAGCGATCAATCGGGGTGCGAACGCAGCGGTGGCGAGTGCCGCGGAGGAGTATGCGAGAAACGCCCGGCGGTCGACTCCCCCGGCATCGGTGTGCTTCGAATGCGTATTCATGTCTGCTTTTCGGATCTCGTGAAGTGCGACCATGATACAACGCGCGCATGCTCGAGCGTTTGACGATCGATGATTTCCGGCCGCTCTGCGGTTCGACATTCCGGGTGCTCGACCCGGCAGTCGAGATCGTGCTCGACCGGGCGGTCGCCGTGATGGAAAGCCAGCGCGGGAGGCTGTCCCGGCAGCCCTTCTCGCTCTTCTTCCGCGGTCCGTCCTCTCCGTTTCTGCCCCAGGCGACGTACCAGATGCGGCACTCCGCGTTCGGCGACGTGCTGACGATCTTCATCGTTCCGGTCGGAAGGAGCGGGGATGCCTTCGAATACGAAGCCGTCTTCACGTGAAGAATCGCGGTCCGCGCCACGCACGGCGGCCGCCTATCTTCGCGAAGCAGGCGCGAACGATCCGCATCGCGTCGACTGCGCCGATCACGTCTGCCGCATCGCGGCGCTTCTCGACGAAGAAGGGAAGTCACCCTGGGTCGGAATGGTCCGCGACCGACAGGGCGACTTCCATGGCGCCCTCATTCCGCGGAGCTTCCGTGGCGTGACGTGGACGAAACACTATGTCTGTTGTGCCGGGGAGGAGGCGTGGGACCCGCTCGCCGGGAGTGCACTGTCGCTCGCCGACTACACGACCGTGGTGTTCGGCCGGCCGCTCGCGGTGGAGCGGTATCTGTCCGAAGACGAGACGGCGGACCTGCTGCATCGCGGCGCTCTTCGCGATGCGTTCCGGCCCCGGCGGGCGGGCGACTGAGTGTCGTGCTTCCTCGATCTCCTCCCTTTTGCCGCGGCGTCGGGCGGCGGCAACCCGAAGGGCCATGAGATCTGCGGGCGATCGCTGCGTCACTGGTCGTCGGCGATGCCACCCATCGCCTCCTCCTCGTTCCTCGATCTCGCCCGCAGCTCCCACGGCAAAAGGCACGACACTATCTCGCCACGCGGTACCAGGAGACGACGGTCAGCCGCTCGCCGTGCGTGACGGGCGTGACCTCGTGCGTCGTTTCCGAGGGGAAGGCGACGAGGGTGCCGGGCGGCACGCGGACCTCCTGCCGGAGGTTGCAATCGGGATAGGTGCCATGGATCAGCAGAGCACCGCCGCCGTACGTTCCCGGCGCGCTCAGCGGAACGACGACCGAGACGCGCCGGAAGCGGGAGTCGTCGTGAATCAGGGGCGTGTTGCCATCCTGGTGCGCGACAAAGAAATCACCGGTGCGGTAGCGGAGAAACTGCGGTGTTTCGGCGACGAGAGGAGCGGTACCGAATCTCGCCTGGAGTTCCTTTGCGCGCGATGCGAGGCGCTCGGCGAGCCGCGCGACGATGGCGGTGTCGACGGCGAGCTTCTCCGCGCTCCGCGTCCGGGGGTCGATCCGGCCGCCCGGAACGTGGTCGAACACGGCTGCGGGCGTGCCCGTGGCGGCGGCCGCCGCGGCGAACGCCTGGGCCAGCGCCTCGTCGTCGAGGAACGACGCGATCGTGTGGAGCACGGCCCGATGATAATGTCCGAATCCGATGGAGTTGAGCGAGTTCACCGCGGAGGCCATGAGGCCGCATGTCGGGAGCACCTTCCGGCTCGTGCTTCCGGATGGTGAGGTGGTCGATCTGAAGCTGACCGAAGTCGTGGTGCGCGTCGAAAAACGTCATTCTCCGCGGCTGAAACGGGACTCCTTCAGCCTTTTCTTCACCGGGCCGCGCTACCTTCGGCAGGGGATCTACCCGGCCCGGCACGAACAGCTCGGCGGGCCATGGCCGATCTGTTTCGTGCCGCTCGGCAAGAAGGAGGACGGTACGATCGAGTTCGAGGCGGTCTTCACCTAGCCGCGGGGTGCCACTTCATCAGAAGGTAGACGCCGTTCTCCGCAACGGCGCGGAATCCGAGCCGCTCGTAGAGGCGGCGGGCGGGATTCTGCTGCTCGACGTGGATGCTGACGGAATCGCCCGCGGAGGCGGCGCGCTCCATGATCTCGCGCAGGAGCATCGTGCCGATGCCTTCCCCGCGATGCTCGGGGACGAGCGCGATGTCCATGATTCGTAGATCGCCCGGCTGCTGGTGGAGGTAGAGGCGGCCGACGGGGTCGCCGTCGAGAAGGAGGATCGCGAAGGTGGCACCGCTGTAATGGTTTCTGTAGTGGAACGTCTGCGCGCGGAATTGCATCCGGAGAAACTCCTCCTTCTGCTCCGCGGTCCAGGGAACGATCCGCATTTCCGGCTCGCGCGTGCTCGCGTAGAGGCGGTAGAGAAATTCCTCATCGTCACTGGTCTCGGGGCGGAAGGAGATTCGTTCGCGCATCGGATCGTGAAACGCGCATCGGGAGGAGCGGCCGTCCGATCCTCCCGATGCGAAGCGGCCTTCTACGGTCGTGCCGGGAAGACTCCCTGCAGGGCGATGCAGAAGTTCAGCACCAGATAGGGCTGCATGTTGTTGTGAGGGAGCGAGGCTCCGGCCGGACCGAGCGTCTGGGGAGCCATCGTCGCCGCGGGTGCGGTGGTCGTGGTGTAGGCCGTCCCTCCGACGGAGCGCGTGAGAATCACCTGCTCGACGGAATCGGGGCCGTACATGTTGCCGGGGTCGAGCCCTCCCTGCAGCGTGTGCGTGTGGGCCGGAATCTCCGTCCCGAGCAGGGTAACGTTCTCCTCCCCGCCGGTCTGGCCGAGGTCGTACAGCGACAGTCCCTGGCCCTGTCCCGGGTGCATCACGCAGGCCCCCTGAATGTTCGGCAGCGCGAAGTTGGACTTGCCGTCACCGCCATACGTGGTGCCGAGGAGCGAGAAGAGCGCCGTATTCTGCGAGATCGGCAGGATCTGCCCGTTGCAGAACGCCCAGCCGGCGGGAGCGAAATTGAAGGGGAAGATGCGAATTTCGGCGACGAAAGGATCGGCCATGGCAGTCTCCTCGGATCAGTTCGGCTGCGGGAAGATGCCGAACAGCGAAATGATGTAGTTGATGCAGATGTACGGCATCAGGTTCTCGTGGGGCTGGCTTCCCCCCGCCGCGGTGATGGCGTTGGGATTCATGGCCGTATCGGCGTTCACTCCGGCCGTGGCGTACTCGACCTGGGCGGAAACGCCGAAGAGATTTCCTCCGGGACCGGTTTGAATCGCCGCGTTGGTCGTGCCGAGCAACGGATGGGTGTGGGGCGGGATCTGCTGCGTGGTCAGGGTGACGTATTCCACGCCTCCCATCGCTCCGATCACGTAGTTCGCCCCGTCGGGACCGGTCCCCATGTGCAGGGGGATCCGGCTCTGCAGATTGGGAAGGTTGAACGTGTTTATCCCGTCGCCGCCGTACGTCGTGCCGATCAGCGTGAAGAGGGCGTCGTTCTGCGAAATCGAGAGCGACTGGCCGTCGCAGAACATCCATCCGGCGGGAGCGAAGTTACCGGCGAAGATACGGATCTCACCAATGTAGGGCTGTGCCATGTGTCTCTCCCTAGCTGCGCGAGGGGAAGATCCCCTGGAGTGCGATACAGAAGTTCAGCACGAGGTAGGGCTGCATGTTCGTGTGGGGCTGGCCGCCGCCGACACTCGTGACGCTGCTGGCGCTGAACGCGGCCAGATTGCTGACGGCGTTGCTGTACATCGGAAGCCCGAGGGCGGCGGGAACGGCATTCGCGACGGTCGGCTGATTGCCGGCGTTCGTCGTTCCGTTGAGAAGGTGTGTGTGCTGCGGCATGGTCTGCTGCGTGATCGTGACCGCCGATGCGCCGGCACTCTCGCCGAGGAGGTGCCCGTTCCCGAAGTGCAACTGGGCCCTTCCCTGCAGGTTCGGCAGTGCGAAGGTCGTTTGCCCGTTCCCTCCGTACGTCGTGCCGAGAAGTGAGAAGAGGGCCTGGTTCTGGTTGATCGGAAGGATCTGGCCGTTGCAGAACGCCCACCCTTTCGGCGGGAAATTGAAGCTGAAGATCCGGATCTCTGACAGAAAAGGTTCAGCCACTTCACTACCTCCTGATCGATGATCGATTGCCGCTCATCACGGACAGCTTGTACCACCACCAATTGCCGGACCACCGACGCTGTTCGTCACCGGGGACGCGACGCCGGAGAAGGAGTTGCGATTCTGGATCCACGTGTTCACGCCCGACCCGTCATACAGAGGGAGATTGAACACGGGATCCGGAGCGGTGGCGTCGCCGACCTTTCTCACGCGAATCCCCGAGGTGCCCCAGGCGCCCTCGATGCGGTTCTGAATCTCCGCAGCGGTCGTGGAGGGAGCACCCGGCCACGCCGTCAGGCCGCCGATCTGCGCCGTCACGCAGCTGCTGTCGCTCGTGGAGATTCCCGACTCGGCGAAGACCCCGGCGAAGCTGAACGCGCCATCCGGGTTGCGGATCAGATTTCCGGTGATCGTCGCGTGGGTCCGCGCGGATCCCTGACCGGCGAAGACGTCGATGCCGTTGAAGTCGACGTTCTGAATCGTATTGCCGCGGATGGCGACGGTGATCGTGCTCGTGTTCCGTGCGTCGACGTTGATGCCGTTGCACGCTCCGCCGCAGCTCGCACCGGAACCGGCCGTGCCGTTGCCGATGGTGTTGCCGGTGAGAGACCCGTTCAAGGTCCCGGTGTTGTCGCCCTTGATCACGTACGAGTGACCGGAGTTCGTCGATCGCGCCGTGTGGATGGTGTTGCGGACGTCGAAGTTCAGCGCGCCGGCCTGTCCGTGCATGACCACGGCCGCCGCGTTGTTGCTGAGCGACACGCCGTCGATGGTGACTTCCAGCGTGCCGGTCGATCCGGTGTTGATCACCGAGTGGATGCCGTTGCTGAAGTTGTTGCTCACCGTACCGTTCAGGAACTTCACATACATCGTCCCGGAGGAGGCGGCATTGACGAGCGCTCCCTGGGCGTCGGTCGATCCCTGGAACGTACCGTTCGTGATCGTGAACGGCGAGGCGGAGGAGGCGAGCGTTCCGCTGGCGTTTGCCATGTGCAGGCCGATGCTGTAGCTGTTGGTGACCGAGACGTTCGTCATGCTGCCGCTGCCGGTGGTATTGAAGAGGCGGATGCCGTCCTCCTGCGCCGACGTGCCGCTGTTGGAAACGTTCACCGTCGACAGGGTGAGGTTGTTGATGGCCCGTCCGTTGATGCCCATCTGCCCCGAGCCGCTCACGTTGACGGTGTCGATCGTGACGTTTGCCGCCGTGTCGATGTGGATGCCGGCGTAGCAGCCGCTGTTGTTGCCCGAGACGACCGAGCCGCAGGTGCCGGTGGCCAGCGTCGTGTCGGGGCCGGCGGTATCCGCCGGATTCGTGAACGTCATGCCGCCGAGGGAGATCGGTCCGTCGACGTCGATGAACTCCGCGCCACGGACATCGGATCCGCTGATGGTGCCGCCCGCGATGGCGCTGTCGGGACTCGTGCCGGCATCGGGACCGTCGCCGGAGACACTGAACGCCCCATCGTGATACTGGACGCTGATGCCACGGGTGCCGTTTGCCGAAGAGATCGACCGGAACGCGTACCCGCCGCCCATGTGCTCGCCGGAGGTTCCGATGGCCTCGAAGGCGTTGCCGGCGGTGGTGTTGATCACGTTGTTGGTGCCGGTCACGTTGACCGTGCCGCCCTGTGAGGCGTGGAATCCCGTGGCGGTCGACG
>DATLYG010000258.1:0-8237 GCA_035574985.1 Thermoanaerobaculia bacterium
GAGCGCTATCGCACGCTCGTGGAGGCCAGCCCCACCGCACAGGCGGTCGGAACGAGCGATCCGGAGGGATACGTCGTCGAGGATTCGCCCTCGTGGCGCACGCTCACCGGCCAGACGTTCGAAGAAATGCGGGGACGGGGCTGGCTCGACGCCGTCCATCCCGACCATCGCAGTGCCGTCGCAAGAGCGGTCGACGAGGCGATCGCGGAGCGGCGGATCTATCAGATGGAGTTTCCTCTCCGCCTGGCCGACGGCATGTACCGGTGGTTCGCCGCGAAAGGAGTGCCGGTCCATGACGAGGACGGAACGCTGCGCGAGTGGATCGGCACCTGTACCGATGTCGATCAGCGGCGCTCGAGCGAGGAACATCTCCGCTTCCTGGCGCGGGCGAGCGAGCTGTTCGCCTCGTCGCTCGACTACGAAGCGACGCTGCGCAACCTGACGCAGGCCGCCGTGCCGGCGCTTGCCGACTGGTGCACCGTCGACATGGCGACGGGGAATCCGGAAGATCCCTACGAGCGGCTCGCCATCGCGCATGCCGATCCGGAAAAGATCGATCTCGCGTGGAAGCTGCACAAACAGTATCCGCACAACACCGAAACCAACGCGATCATGCAGGCGATCCGGTCGGGGAAGCCGCAGCTCGTCCGGAACATCTCCGACGAACTGCTCCGCCGCGTCACATACGACGAGGAGCACTATCGCATCGCCAGGGAACTCGGTCTCGTCTCCTGGATGATCGTTCCCCTTCCCGGCCGACGTGGACCGCTCGGTGCCATCACGTTCGTCTCGTCGGACTCGAAGCGCCTTTTCACCGACGTCGATCTGTTCCACGCCGAGGAGTTCGCGCGCCGGGCGGCGACGGCGATCGAAAACGCAATGCTCTATCGCGCGGCTCAGGAGGCGAACCGCGCGAAAGACGACTTCCTCGCCACGCTTTCCCACGAACTGCGGACACCGATGACGGCGATCCTCGGATGGGCACGCGTGCTTCAGGACGGGCCGCCCGATGACGATACGGTCACCAGCGCCGTCGAAGCGATCCTCCGAAGCGCGCAGGCGCAGGCCCGCCTCATCGACGACGTCCTCGACGTTTCGCGCATCATCGCCGGCAAGATGCAACTGGCCCCCGAGCCGGTGGACATGTGCGAGGTGATCGAAGCGGCACTCCGCACGGTGCAACCGGCCGCCGACGCGAAAGGCGTCTCTCTCGAGATCCAGCGGCGGCCCGGCGTCACGCTCGTGACCGGCGAACCGGGCCGCCTCCAACAGGTCATCTGGAACCTTCTGTCGAACGCGATCAAATTCACACCGCGCGGCGGCGAAGTCGTCGTGCGCGCCGAGCAGTCGGGTTCGTTCGTCCGGATCACGGTGCGCGACACGGGCAAGGGAATCGCGCGCGAGTTCCTCCCGCACGTCTTCGAACCCTTCCGCCAGGGCGAGAACGTCACGACGCGGACACACGGCGGTCTCGGACTCGGCCTGACGATCGTCAAGGAACTCGTCGAGCTGCACGGCGGCAACATCTCGGCTTCCAGCGACGGCGAGGGAAAAGGTGCCTCGTTCGTCGTGGAGCTGCCGGTGCGGTCGGTCCACGCCGAACGCGTCCCGTCACTCCAGCGGTTCGCCATCCGAGGCAGTCTGTCCGTCGACACGCCGTACCCCCCGCTCGACGGCGTGCGGGTCCTCTTCATCGACGATCAGGAGGATGCGCGCATCCTCGTGAAGACGGTTCTCGGCCGCTGCGGCGCCGAGGTGAGCACCGCCGCGTCGGTCGCCGAGGCCGTCGCTCGGCTGGAGTGCGATCCGGCGGACGTCATCGTGAGCGACATCGCCATGCCGGATGCCGACGGATTCGAGTTGATCCGCCACGTCCGTCAGGCACGCGGCCTCACCATCCCGGTGATTGCCATGACCGCGTTCGGCCATGCAGCCGACCGGGAGCGCATCCTCGGCGCCGGATTCGACGCCTACCTCAAAAAGCCGGTCGAGCCGGTGACGCTCGCCCGTCAGGTCTACGACGTCCTCGCCGACCGTGCGTGAAGAAACCGTCGCCCGGCTGCAACGGGAAGCATCGCCTCCGGCCGACTCGCGCCGCCGGCCGGACGTCCCCTGCGCGATTCATCGCGATCGCAACGCGACCGGGACCTGCCCCGCCGGTCGGCGTCGCGCGCAACCGCTCCGCCTCCGGAATGGCGTCCGGCCGGGGGCGATCGCGCGTCTCGACCTGCGCCCCCTTCTCAGGTCGTGACCCGCGGCGACAGTCGCGGCTCGGCCGGCGGTGACTTGATCGCGCTCGTCGCCAGCGAGATCATCGACGCCACGTCCGCCAGGTTCGCCGGCACGATCATCGAGTTGCCGCTCTTGGCCAGCTTTCCGAACTGTTCGATGTAGTGCTCCGCGATCCGGAGCTGCATCGCCTCGTGGCCTCCCGGCTTGTTGATCACCTCGGCCACGCGCTGGATTCCTTCCGCGGTCGCCCGGGCAATCGAGAGAATCGCCTGCGCCTGCCCTTCCGCCTCGTTGATCTGCTGTTGCTTCTTCGCTTCCGAGGCCTTGATGACCTGCTGCTTCTCGCCTTCCGCGTTGTTGATCGCGGCGTCGCGCTGTCCCTCGGACTGCAGAATGAGGGCGCGCTTCTCCCGCTCGGCGCGCATCTGCTTCTCCATCGCGCTCAGCACGTCCTGAGGCGGGGTGATGTTCTTGATCTCGTAGCGGAGAACTTTCACGCCCCACGCTTCCGACGCCTTGTCGACCTCCGTCACCACGGCCAGGTTGATGTTGGTGCGCTCCTCGAACGTCTTGTCGAGATCGATCTTGCCGATCTCGCTGCGGAGGTTCGTCTGCGCGAGCTGCGAGATCGCGTAGGTGTAGTCGGTGATTCCGTACGAGGCCCGCTCCGGATTCATGACCTTGAAGTAGAGAACACCGTCGACGGCGACCTGCACGTTGTCCTTGGTGATGCAGACCTGTTCCGGGACGTCGAGCGCCACCTCCTTCAGGTTGTGCCGGTAGCGCACCGTGTCGAGAAAGGGGATCAGAATGTGAAAGCCGGCATCGAGCGTCTTGTGGTACTTGCCGAGCCTCTCGACGATCCAGGCCTGCTGCTGCGGAACCACCTTCGCGATCTTCGAGACGAGGATCATCGCGAAGATGGCCAGTACGACCGCGACGATGATGTTGCCCATGGTGACGCTCCTTTCGGTCAGGACGCCCTGATGTGAAGGACCAGCCCCTCCACGCGCTCGACGACGCAGCGCTGTCCGCGCGCGAGAGGGGTGTTGCCGACATTGCGTGCGCTCCAGGTCGTGCCGCGCATTTCGGCCTTGCCGATGCCGGCGACGGCAATGTCCTCGGCCACGACGGCCTCTTCGCCCACCATCGTGTCCACCCGGCTCGGCTGGTTCATCTTCAGCTTCCGCACCAGGTACGGACGGACGAACAGAAGCGCGACGACCGACGAGACGGTGAAGATCAGGAGCTGCATCCAGAGCGGCCCTCCCGCACCCACCGCGACGAGAAGCGACACGAGGAACGCCCCCATCGCGAAGATGCCGATGTGGAGCGTCGTCGACGCGGCCTCGACGGCCAGCAGAAACAGCCCGATGAGAACCCAGATCCACCAGGACATGCGCCGGTGGGACAAGCCTAGCACGGCGCGGGCGGCGAAGCGCGTTCGCGCGCGACGCGCATCTTCGGAGGATCGCCGCCTCCGGCCGCTCGCGGGTCGTCCATCTCCTGCCTTCGCTTGCGGCGCAGGGCGCCGCGATGCAGGCGATGCGCGAGATCGTCGAGGAACGGCAGCGAGGTGACCGCTCGCCGCAGCAGCCGGCCGGCGAACTGACGAATTCCAGACGCCCTCGCCCCGTTTGGACGCAGTGTGACCGCCAAAGTGGTCTGGATCATCGACGCGCAACAGTGGCCCCGCGCGCTCCTGCGCGCGGAGCTGATCGAGCGGGGATTCGATGCCGTCGGCTACGTCAGCATCGCCCACGCGCTCGCCACGCTCGCGGAGCGGCCGCCGGACCTGGTCGTCATCGACGTTCGCGATCAGACGCTCGACCGCCGGAGTCTAGACGCTCTCTTCGCGATCGGAGTGCCGGTGATCGCGATTGCAGGTGTTCCGGAGATCAACGACCCTCTCCTCGGCGAGTATCCCTGGGCCGCGCTTCTGCGCCGGCCCGTCTCGATCGGCGAGATCGCGGCCCGGGTCGCGTCCTCCTGAAGGCGCGGACGTGTCGTCGCTCCACTCGGGGCCCGTATAATTCGCGCCAGCGTGAGCTTCACCCGCAGATATCTCCTTCGGCTCCTCGGCCCGCCAGCGGTCGTGACCGGACCGCTGTCGTTCATTTTCCTGTCGCAGGTGGTCCAGCTCTCGATGGGGACGGCGATGCGCATCCTCGCGCTCTTCGCCGTCTTCTTCACCGCCGCGGCGACGGCGCTTCATGTCGTGCTCGGCCCGGCGACGCGCGCAGTCGAGGATGCCGTCCGCCGCCGCGCCGACGCCTCCGACGTCACCTCGGCGTGCCTGCGGAAGACCGTCGGCGCCTCGGCGCTGCTGTGGGGAACGGGCAGCATCCTGTTTGCGCTCCTCGGCACGCTGCTCGTGATGCGCTCGTTTCTCGGCTTCAGCTACTTCCTCATTGCCGCCCTGGGCGCCGGATTTCCCTCCGTCGTCTGGGCCTATGCGGCGGGAAAGAACCAGCTTCTCGACATCGCCTCCGAATCGCCGAATCTCCGCTACACCGGGCGCGAGATGTCCCTCGGCACGAAGATCGCCGTCGTCTTCATCGGGACGTTCCTCATCTCCGCCGCGGCGCTCGTCGAACTGATCTCGTCGCGGGTGTCGACCACTCTCGAGCGGCTGGCCATCTCGTCGGCCAGCGACCGCTTTGCGCGGATCCATGACAGCGCGAACATCTCCGCGCGCGTCGAACTCGACACACTCCGCTCCTACATCCCGAACGACTATGCGCTTCATCTGATCGATCCCGCCGGACGCGTGACGACCACCCGGCCCGACGATCCTCTCACCGCCGACGAAGTTGCGGAGATCCAGCGGATCGGCAACGGCGACAGCACGGAATTCATCTCACCGCATGTGGCGCAGTTCCAGAAGCTGCGCGACGGGTCGATCCTCGTGCTGACCGTTCCGTGGGCGCCGTACAAGAACATTCCGCTGCAGATCACCACGTACACGACGGTCATCGCCCTCCTGACGATGGTCATGTTCATGGGAGCGGCGTATTTTCTCTCGCGCGACGTCGCCCGCCCGGTGCGCGAGCTTCGCGCGGCGGCCAGGGAGATGGCCTCCGGAAACTTCGACACGACGACCGCGATCTTCTCCGACGACGAGGTGGGGGAGCTGGCGGAATCGTTTGCCGACACGCGTTCCAACCTCCGGCGGCTCTTCGCCCGTATCGGCGGGAGCGGCACGACCATCACCGAAGGGGTGCGGGTGATGACGGGCGGCACCGAGTCGCTCCTGACGCACGCGCGCGATCAGGCCGCGCTGACCGAAAGCTCGTCGCTGGCCGTCGAGAACGTGCGCGCCGGCATCAGCAGCGTGTTGAGCGCCGCCGACACGGTCGCGGAACTGACGCAGGACGCGTCCAGCCGCGCCCTCGAGCTGCAGGCTTCGGCCGAAGAGGTGGCCCGGAGCATGGACTACCTTTTCCAGTCGGTCGAGAAGACCTCCTCATCGACCACGGAGATGGATGCGTCGATGCGGGAGATGTCGCAGCGGACCGATGTGCTGGCGGGGATCGGTGACGAGGTCCTCTCGTTCGTCGCCCAGATGGACTCGACGGTCGGCGAGCTGCGCGGCGGCGCGCAGGCGACGGCGGAGATCTCGCGCGAGGTCCGCGAGGCCGCCACCGCCGGCGAGAATGCCGTCAACCGCACCGTTCAGGGCATCGAAGCGCAGCGCGAGCTGACCACGCGCACGGCGGAGGTGCTCGAGGATCTGCAGAAGAGCGTCACCCAGATCGGGCAGATCCTCACCGTCATCGAGGACGTCACGAACCAGACGAACCTCCTCGCCCTGAACGCGGCCATCATCGCCGCGCAGGCGGGAGAGCATGGCGCCGGATTCACGGTCGTCGCCGACGAGATCCGCCTCCTGGCCGAACGGACGCGCGGCTCGACCAAGGAGATCAACGCCATCGTCAAGGCCGTGCAGGGCGGCTCGCGCAACGCCGTGGCCCGCATCCAGGAGGGCGTCGAGCGCGTGAGCGAGAACGTCCGCCTGGCGAAGGATGCGGCCGCGTCGCTGACGAAAATCATGGAAAGCGCCAGCCGCTCGTACGAGATGGCCACGAAGATCTCCCGCTCGCTCGAGGACCAGGCGAAGGCGAGCCGCCACCTCCACGAGGTGACCTCGCGCATGTCCGACCACATCGCCGAAATCAACCGCGCCACCCGCGAACAGTCGCGCGGCACGCAACTCCTCGCGCAGGAGGCCGAACGCGTCCGCGACATCGCCGCGCAGGTGAAGGGAGCCACCGACGAGCAGTCGGTCGCCGGCCGCGGCATCACCACGGCCCTCGAGAAGATCGCCGAGGATACGCGAACGATTCGCGACATGCTCGAAAAACAACTCCGCGAGACCGACCGCATCGCCGATGCCTCCCGCACGATGCTCGACATCGCGCAGGAGAACGACGCCATCGCGCGCGAGTTCACCGCCACCATGCAGAACCTGCTGCGGAGCGGACAGGAGTTCGAGGCCGAGGTGGCCCGCTTCCGCCTGACGACCTGACCCGGGAGGCGCGCGCACCTCGCACTTGCCGCGCCTCATCTACATCCCGTAGATGGTGTCAGGTCTCCCGTCGTCCCTCCGGACGACGGGAGACCTGACACCGTCTACCAGTGGGAGAATGGCGGCCCATGCGGGAGATGATCAAGTGGGCCGTGATCGTTGGAGCCATCGTCGCGGCGTGGAAGTACGGGGCCCCGTTGCTGGAGTCGCGAAGATCACCGGCAGCGTCGGCCGAGCCGGGAAGCGCATGCGGCGCGTCGGCGCGCCGTGCCGCCGAGGCGTGGGGGAGCGGCCTCGGACGATTCGTCCGTCCGCCTTACGACCTCGCCGCGTGGGACACCTTCCGCTCGCTCGTCGACGATCAGATCGAGCAGGCGGAGAAGGACTGCGGCTGCGGGAGTGAATCGTGCGC
This sequence comes from Thermoanaerobaculia bacterium, assembly GCA_035574985.1. Lineage (GTDB taxonomy): Bacteria > Acidobacteriota > Thermoanaerobaculia > Gp7-AA8 > Gp7-AA8 > DATLYG01. The sequence continues at coordinate 7,173 of DATLYG010000258.1, forward strand.
GAAAGGGATGCACGCCATGCGCGAACTCCGCTCGCTCATGAGCGATCTCGACACGGCCGTGCGCAACGGCTCACCTCTTCCCGGCGACGTCGTGCAGCGACAGGAAGCCATCGACAACGCGATCGACTCGCTCTGAACCGGGTCGTCAGTCCCTCACGTAATGGCAGTTGTATCCCCACGGATAGCGCTGCAGGTAGTCCTGGTGCCACGTTTCGGCGGGCCAGAACTTCGTGAACGGAACGATCTCGGTCACGACCGGACGCGGCCACTTCCCCGACGCGTCGACCTCCCTCTTCACGTTCTCTGCGATCTCGCGCTGCCGCTCGTCGCGGTAGAAGATCGCCGACCGGTACTGCGTTCCGACGTCGTTTCCCTGCCGGTTCGGCGTGGTCGGATCGTGCATCCGGAAGAAGAAGCGGAGGATTTCCTCGAAGGAGATCCTCTCCGGATCGAAGACGATCTCCACCGACTCGGCGTGGCCCGTGCGCCCCGTCTTGACATGCTCGTACGTCGGGTTCTCCATGGTGCCGCCGCAGTAACCGACGGTCGTGTCGATCACTCCCTCCAGCTTCCGGATCAGCTCCTCCACTCCCCAGAAACAGCCGCCGGCCAGCGTCGCGGTCTCGGTCCCCGCCGTCACTTCTTCTCTCCCTCGAACAGCTTCCTGTACTCGCCGTACCCCTCCTCCTCGAGCTTCTCCAGGGGGATGAAGCGCATCGCCGCGGAGTTCATGCAGTAGCGCAGCCCCGTCGGCGGCGGCCCGTCGTCGAAAACGTGGCCCAGGTGCGAGTCGCCATGCTTCGAGCGCACTTCGGTGCGGACGATGAAGAATTTCCGGTCGCTCCTGGTGACGATGTTCCCCGGCTCGAGCGGGCGGGTGAAGCTCGGCCAGCCGGTGCCGGAGTCGTACTTGTCGCGCGAGCTGAAGAGCGGCTCGCCCGAGACGACATCGACATAGATGCCGTCCTTCTTGTTGTCCCAGTATTCGTTCCGGAACGGCGGCTCGGTTCCCTCGTGCTGCGTGACCTGGTACTGCATCGGCGTGAGCCGCCGCCGCAGCTCGTC
>DATLYG010000259.1:0-8595 GCA_035574985.1 Thermoanaerobaculia bacterium
GGCGCATTCCGCCCGCCGACGTCGCCGACACGCTCGGACTCTACGAAGTCATTCTCACCGAGGCAGGGGAAGACCCGATCGCGTGCGACGTGGTCATCGAACTCGAGAATGCCGACGATCTGGCAGGTGTCTGAAGGGCTCCGCATGAACTGGGACCCCCATCCGATCGTCGTCTGGGAACTGACACGTGCCTGCGATCTTCACTGCCGCGGTTGTCCTTCGGGTGCCGTCCCGCGGCCGGGCTTCAACGAGCTGACGACGTACGAGTCGTACAAGACCGTCGACCAGATCGCCGCGCTCGAGCCGCGCGAATTCGTCATCACCGGGGGCGATCCGCTCGAGCGCGACGACGTCTACCAGATCATCGACTACGCGAGACGCCGCGGTCTCGATCCAGCGCTGGTTCTGACCCCGACGGGGGAGTTGACCGCGCAGGTGATCCGGCGGCTGCAGGCGAACGGGCTGACGCGCGTGGTCCTCGGCGTCGATGGGTCGACGTCCTCGATTCACGAATCGATTCACAGCGTGCGCGGGACGTTCGGAGCCACGCTCCAGACACTCCGCTGGGCCGAGTGCAGCGGATTGAACATCGAGATCAACACCCTCCTCTGCCGTTCCAACGCGAGCGATCTGGAGGCGATCGCCGCCCTGATCCGCCCCTTCCCCGTCGATCGCTGGAACATCCACTTCCTGGTGCCGGTCGGCGGGTCGAAAGAGATCGAGATCCTGACGGGAGAGGAGACCGAAGCGGCCTTTGCGGTCATCGCCGCCCTGCGCGCCGCGGAGGCGTTCCGGATCCGCATCGTCGAGGCGCCGCACTTCCTCCGGTTCCACCTCGCGCGCAGCCTCGAGTCGCAGCTCGCCGCGCCGGCTGCGGAGTGGTCGGACTTTCTCACCTACGACGCCGCGGAGGGCGAGCCGCTCCGTTCCGTTCTCGATTCGGTACGCGACGGCGCCCGTGACTTCCTCTTCGTCTCGCACGCGGGCAACGTCATGCCGAGCGAGTTCGTGCCGCTCAGCGCCGGCAACCTCCGCTACCGTTCGCTGGGCGCGATTTTCCGCGGCAGCGATCTCTTCGTCGCTCTTCGCGATCCTGACAATCTGAAGGGAAAGTGCGGGGACTGCGAGTACCGCTACATCTGCGGGGGGTCGCGTGCGCGTGCCTGGGCCATGACCGGCGACATCCTCGGCTCCGATCCGCTCTGTTCCTACGAACCCGGAACCGACCCGGGGGTTTCGGGCCGCACGCGAGGCAATCGGGAGGCAATGGCGTGAGTTCTTCGTGGTACATCGACGAGGCCGATTTCCACGAAATCGAATCGCATGAAGGGCGGATGAAGTTCCTGCTCCGCTACGCGGTTCTCGCCCCGTCGACCCACAACACGCAGCCGTGGTCGTTTCGCATCACTCCCGACGGGATCGAAGTCTTCGCCGACTTCAGCCGCCGCCTCATGACGCTCGATCCGGGAGACCGCGAGTTGATGCTCAGCGTGGGAGCGGCGGTGACGAACTTCCGGGTCGCGGCCGCCCACTTCGGCTACGACACGATGGTGCTCTACCGTTCCGCCCCCGCCGAAACGGGTCCTGTGGCACTGGTGACGGTGCGCATGACGTGCCTTCCCGACGCGTCGCTCCAGCGGCTCTTTCCGGCGATCCGCCGGCGTCGTACCAGCCGCAAGGCGTTCAAACCCGAGCCGATCGACCCCGACGCGATGCAGAAGCTCTGCGAGCTCGTCGATGCGTCGTCGGGGATGCTCCGGCTGATCCTTCCGCGCGACCGCCGGACGATCGCCGACTTCGTCGAACAGGCGGACCGCCAGCAGATGCGACGCGCCGCGGTTCGCGCCGAGATCGCGGACTGGATCCGGACGCGCCGCGCGCGCGACGGCATCCCCGCCGCCGGGATTCTCCCGCGCGTGATCGCGCCGCTCGGCCCCTGGCTCCTGCGCAACCTCGACATCAGCCGCTGGCGTGCCCGCCGCGACCGCGAGGTCGTCGAGAGCGCCGGCGCCCTCCTGCTCGTGTGCGCCGAGGACGACCGGGTCCCGCTCCTTCAGGCGGGGGAACTCCTCGAACGCGTTCTGCTCACCGTCACACAGTCGGGGCTCCAGTACGGCTTCCTCAATCAGGCCATCGAGGTGGAGGAACTGCGCGAGAAGGTGCGGACCCTCTCCGGCTCGACGTTCCCGCCTCAGCTTATCGTCGCCATCGGCATCGGCGCCCCGCAGCCGAAGCGAACGCCGCGGCGCAATGTCGAGGCGGTCCTGGCCAAAGGTTAGGGCGGAGAGACACGGGCGCACGGCCGCGCGGCCCGGTGCGCTCCCGCACGCGAGGTCGTGCCGCCCGACGCAGCCGGGCGGCCGTCCGTTCGCGAGAGTGGTTCCATGACCGGGTCGTTTCTCTTTCGTGTCGGTGCGGTCCCCATCGGCTTCGTCGCCGGCATCGTCGCCACGATGACGTTTCTCCACGACCTCGGCCGCTTCGCGATCGAGCCGGTTGCCGCGCGCATCGGGCGGCACGTCTGACGGTTCCGGCCGTCAGGAAGCCGAGGGGAAGACGCGGGCCGATCGTCGTTGCGTCCGGCGCAACGAGAGATGAGCGACGAACACCGCCCCCTTCACGGCTTCATCGCGGTGAGATGCTCGTAGAGCTTCCGGCGTGTGACGACGTCGCGCTGCGCGGCCTCGAGCACCTCCGGCGTGATCGTGCCGAACCGGGTCTCGGACTTGTAGAAATCGGCGAGCGGCATGGTGGGCGGCTTCGAGTCGATCACCAGCGGGTTTTCTCCCTTTGCTCTGCGCCGCGGGTCGTGCCGGTAGAGAAGCCACTGGCCCGAACCAACGAGGGCTTTCTGGTGTTGCAGTGCTTCTCCCATGTCGTAACCGTGGGCGATACAGTGACTGTAGGCGATGATCAGGGAAGGTCCGTCGAACGACTCCGCCTCGAGGAAGGCCTTCAGCGTCTGTTCGTCTTTTGCACCCAGCGCAACACTGGCCACGTAGACGTTGCCGTACGACATCGCGATCAGGCCGAGGTCCTTCTTCGGCGTCGGTTTGCCGGCGGTGGCGAACTTCGCGACGGCCGCGCGAGGGGTGGCCTTCGACATCTGTCCGCCGGTGTTCGAGTAGACCTCGCTGTCGAGCACGAGGATGTTGACGTTGCGTCCGCTCGCAAGGACGTGATCGAGGCCGCCGAACCCGATGTCGTAGGCCCAGCCGTCGCCGCCGACGATCCAGACGCTCTTCTTCACGAAGGCGTCGGCGATGGCGAGGAGCTGCTGCTCGTCGGTGGCGTCGAGCTTGTGCATCCGTGTGGCCAGTTCGAGACGGCGCAACCGGAGTTTGAGGGTCTCGACGCGCTTCCGCTGCTCGAAGATCTCCATCTCGTTCTTCTGCTCGCACGAGAGGATCGCGTTCACCAGGTTTTCCCCGACGGAGGGGGCGAGTCGCTGCAGCAGCTCGGTGGCGAACTGGCGCTGCTTGTCGATCGAGAGCCGGAAGCCGAGCCCGAACTCGGCGTTGTCCTCGAAGAGGGAGTTGGACCACGCCGGTCCGTGGCCGTCGGCGTTCTTCGACCACGGTGTCGTCGGCAGGTTGCCGCCGTAGATGGACGAGCATCCGGTGGCGTTGGCCACCACCATCCGGTCGCCGAAGAGCTGGGTGGCGAGTTTCAGATACGGTGTCTCGCCGCACCCCGCACACGCTCCGGAGAACTCGAAGAGCGGCTGCATGAGCTGCTGGTGACGGATCAGGCCGGGGTTGATCAGCGAGCGGTCGCGCTCGGGAAGCGAGAGGAAGAACTCCCAGTTCACCTTCTCGTTCTCTCGCAGCGGCGCCTGCGGTTGCATGTCGAGGGCCTTCTTGCCGGGCGAGGTCTTGCTTCGCGCGGGGCAGACGTCGACGCAGATGGTGCAGCCGGTGCAGTCCTCCGGCGCGACCTGGATCGTGTAGGCGAGGCCTGCCCAGTCCTTGTGCACCGGGCGGAGCCACTTGAAGGTCGGCGGGGCGTTCCGCACGAGCGATTCGTCGTAGGCCTTGATGCGGATCGCCGCGTGCGGGCAGACCATCGCGCACTTGCCGCACTGGATGCAGGAGAGCGGCTCCCAGACCGGCAGTTCCTCGGCGAGGTTGCGCTTCTCGATTCTGGCCGTGGCGGTCGGGAAGGTGCCGTCGCACGGAAGCGCGCTGACGGGGACCTCGTCGCCGCGGCCGGCCAGGATTTCGTGGAGGACGTCGTCGATCGTCCGGATCGGGTGCTCCTGCCGTTGCTCCGTGGAGGCGGGGTCGGTCGCCCCTTCCAGCGAAAGCTCGCGAAGTCCCCCGAGGGCGGCGTCGATCGCGCGGAGGTTCTTCGCCACGATCGCCTCGCCTTTGCGCGCGTACGTCTTGCGCACCGCTTCCCGGATGGCGTCGAGCGCCTCTTCGAGCGGCATCACGTTCGCGCAGGCGAAGAAGCAGACCTGCATGATCGTGTTGATGCGCCCCGGCATTCCGCATTCGCGCGCCACACGTGAGGCATCGATGACGTAAACGCGGGCCCTCTTCGCCGCCAGCGTGCGCCGGACCGTCTCCGGCAGTTCGTCGATCGAGGTGATCGGGGAGTTGAGCAGGAACGTTCCTCCCTCGGCCAGCGGCCCGAGGACGTCGATCCTCTGCAGGAGCGACGGATGATGGCAGGCGATGAACCCGGCCTGCTGGATGAGATAGGGAGCGCGAATCGGGCGCGGCCCGAAGCGGAGGTGCGAAACCGTGATCGCCCCCGACTTCTTCGAGTCGTAGACGAAGTATGCCTGCGCGAAGTGCCCGGCCTCTCCGATGATCTTGCAACTGTTCTTGTTCGCGCCGACGGTGCCGTCGGCGCCGACGCCGTAGAAGAGCGCGCGGATGACGTCGGGGGACTCGATCGAAAACGACGGGTCGTAGTCGAGACTGGTGTGGGTGACGTCGTCGCGGATGCCGATCGTGAAGTGGTTGCGCGGCGTGGCGCGACCGGTCTCGTCGAAGACGGCCTTCGCCATCGCGGGCGTGAACTCCTTCGAGGAGAGACCGTAGCGCCCTCCGATGACGACCGGGATGTCGCGAGAGACCTCGCGCAGCGCCGTGACCACGTCCTGGTAGAGCGGTTCGCCGAGGGCGCCCGGCTCCTTCGTCCGGTCGAGGACGGCGATGGCGCGCACCGTGCCGGGGATCGCGGCCGCGAAACGCGCCGCATCGAACGGGCGGTACAGCCGCACCTTCACCACGCCCGTCCGCTCGCCGGCCGCGTTCAGCGCGCGGGAGGTCTCGTCGAGAGTCTCGCAGGCGGATCCCATGGCGACGATCACGCGTTCCGCGTCCGGCGCGCCGGCGTACTCGTATGGCGCGTAGCGGCGGCCGATCTTGCGCGCGAAGCGCTCCATGGTGTCGGCGAAGATGGTGGCGCAGTCGCGATAGAACGGATTGATCCGCTCCCGCGCCTGGAAGAAGACATCGGGATTCTGCGCCGTGCCGCGAATGACCGGCCTCTCGGGAGTGAGGGCCCGTGCACGATGATCGAACACGAGTTCGAGATCGATCATCGACCGGAGCTGCTCCCCGGAGAGGACCGTCACCTTCGCGATTTCGTGCGACGTGCGAAAGCCGTCGAAGAAGTGGACGAAGGGGATGCGCGACTCGAGCGAGGCGGCCTGACAGATGAGCGCGAAGTCGTGCGCTTCCTGCACGCTCGCCGAGGCCACCATTCCCCAGCCGGTGGCCCGCACCGACATCACGTCGCTGTGATCGCCGAAGATCGACAGCGCGTGCGTCGCCAGCGAACGCGCCGCCACGTGAAAGACCGCCGGCGTCAGCTCGCCGGCAATCTTGTACATGTTCGGGATCATCAGCAGCAGTCCCTGCGACGACGTGAACGTCGTGGCGAGGGCACCGGTCTGCAGCGCGCCGTGAACCGCTCCCGCCGCCCCTCCCTCGCTCTGCATCTCGATGACCAGCGGGACCGTTCCCCAGAGGTTCGGCTGCTTCCGGGCGGCCCATGCGTCGGCCAGCTCTCCCATGGTCGACGACGGAGTGATCGGATAGATGGCGATCACTTCGTTGAGCGCGTAGGCGACGCGGGCGACGGCCTCGTTTCCGTCGATGAGTTCGACCTGGGACGCGGCCTCTTCAGTCTGTCGGGTGAGTTGCGGAACCTCGGCGGTTACGGTCATGATCGAAACCTACGCGCCGCGCAACCATCGCGGCATGACCGGCGTCAACCGGACAGGTGACACCTGTCACCGGTTGACCAGCGATCGCATGTCGTCGTAGGCGGCGTTGACGTCGTTGCTCAGGAGCCGGAGGACGTCGAACCACGTCGATGGGTTTTCGTCGAGGAGGCGGCGCAACGATTGGCGGTCGATGAATCCGACGCGGCAGCCGGTGCGGGCAATGGCCGTGCAGTCGTGCGGCTTGTTGCCGACGACCGCGCTCAACCCGAGGATCTGGCCCGACTGCACCACGCGCAGCGGCTTGACGTGCCCGTTTCGCGCGGAGAAGAGCAGGTCGGCCTGGCCTGCCTCGAGAATGTAGATGCCCTCCGGCTCGTCCCCTTCCTTGAAGAGGGTCTCCCCCGGTTTGAACCGCATCGGGATCTCGGCTCGCACCAGAGGCGATTCGGTCAGCGGTCCACTCACGCCGTCACATTAGGATGTGCCTTCGGGCAGAAACGGTGACGGCCGCCACAAGCGACGGTGAGATTTGTCTCAGATGCTCACCATGCCGCGCATCTCCTCGCGACCGGTGACGAACAGGTTCGACCCCTTCACCTGGATCAGCTTCTTGCGCTTGAATTCGCTGAGCAGTCGGGTGACGGTCTCGCGCGTGGTGCCGATCATCTGCGCGATTTCTTCGTGCGTCAGAAGCACCTGGATGCGCGTCCCGTTCGCCGTGACTTCGCCGTGGTCGCACCAGTCGAGGATCAGCTTCGCCAGCTTCTCCGAGGTCGTCTGGGCGAGGCCGAGCGAACGGATCTCCCGCTGTGCCGCCTCGTACTTCTCGCTGAGCTGCTGCGCGGTGTGGAGGCACGCCTCGGTGTGGGCCGACAGGAGCCGGAGAAAGTCGTCCCGGCGGATGAAGTTCACCTGCGACGGCTCGATCGTCTCGGCAGAGACCTCATAGGGATTGCCGAGGATGGTTCCGCTCAGACCGATCACTTCTCCCGGTCCCGCGATCCTGACGATGAGCGTGCGGCCCTCGCTCGAGGTGGTCGTCAGTTTCACCCGGCCATTGCAGAGAATGAAGATGCCGCGCGGCTGCTCGCCTTCGACGAACAGGACCGATCCTTTCGGGTAAATGCCGGTGAATTTGACCCTTTCCATCTCTGCGAGAACCTCGGGGGCCATGTTGCAGAACGGGCGGATGCCACGGAGCGTGCACTCGGTACAGTGTTCTTCGATTTTCAGGTTGTACGGTGAGGGCATGGCAGCCTCCTTATTCCACGAACAGGATGCCACGATCGCGCGTGACGGACGCCACCCCTATGGGTAGGGGACGGGTACACCAACGGGTGATGTCGATCACGTTTCACGGCAGGAATGGAAAGATCCGGCTCCGACAGCCTCTTGCGGCCCTCCGGGAAGGCGCCTCCCGCTCTTCCGGCCCCTTCCCGTGGCGGGACTCCTCGGCGATCGGCTATCGTGAACCGCGGTGATCCGATGATCGTCGCGGCGTTGTCATGATCTCCGCCATCGTTCTCGCCGCCGGGGAGTCCCGCCGCCTCGGAGTGTGCAAGCAGCTCGCGCGCATCGGAGGGAAAGAACTCCTCGGCCATGCGCTCGACGCGCTTCGCGCCTCGATGGTCGACGACGTCGTCGTCGTTCTCGGCGCGCACGCCGCCGAGATCCGGAGTCGTGTCCATTTCGATCGGGAGCGCGTCGTTCTGAATCCCCGGTACGCGGCCGGCATGAGCACGTCGCTTCATGCGGGGCTTGGTGCGATCGACGCGGAAGCCGCTCTCATCGTCCTGGCGGATCAGCCGTTCGTATCGCCGCGGACGATCGACCGGCTGATCGACGAGTACCGCCGCTCGCGCGCCCTTGTGGTCATCCCGACCTGCAACGGCGTTCGCGGCAACCCGGTGCTCGTCGACCGGGCGCTGTTCGCCGAGATGATGGAAATCCGCGGCGACACCGGCTGCCGGGCGATCTTCGGCGAGCATGCGGAGTCGATCGTGGAAGTGGCGGTGGACGATCGGGGGGTCATCACCGACATCGACACGGAAGAGGATCTCGCAAGAGCTGCTGCATCGGGTGGCGGTCGTCCGCGATGAGCGCACCGCGGTGCTACAGTGACGTCGTGCCCGGCATGATCATCGAGACGCATCGCTCGCCGTGGCACCTCGCGCCCGGCCGCGAGACGGACGCCGACGCCCATGTCGCATGAGACCTTCGCGCTGCTCGATCGTCTTCGCCGTGAATGCAACCGGGCGGCGATGGCCACCCTCGTGCGGACCAGGGGGACGACCCCGCGAAAAGAGGGCGCGAAGATGTTCGTCGGCGACGGCGGGTTCTTCGGCTCGGTGACGATCGGAGGTTGTGTCGATGCGCGGGTGCTCGAGCAATCGGCAGAGGTTCTCGGCACG
>DATLYG010000260.1:0-2943 GCA_035574985.1 Thermoanaerobaculia bacterium
CGAACTTCATGTGACGATTCCGACGATTTTTTTCGGTCACGGCAACCCGCTCAACGCGCTCGACCGCAACGCGTACGCCGGGGCGTGGGAGTGGATCGGCGCGACGATTCCGCGTCCGAAGGCGATCGTCTGCGTCTCCGCGCACTGGTACCTGCCGGCGACGCTCGTCACGGCGATGGAGAAGCCGCGCACGATTCACGACTTCGGCGGCTTTCCGAAGCCGCTCTACGAGATGCAGTACCCGGCGCCGGGCGATCCGGCGCTCGCGCGGCGGCTGCAGCAGGTTCTCGCGCCGCTCGAAGTGGGGCTCGATCAGCGGTGGGGCCTCGATCACGGAACGTGGGCGGTGCTCTGCCACGTCTATCCGCAGGCGGACATTCCGGTCGTGCAGCTCAGCATCGACGAGACGCAGCCGGCGTCATTCCACTTCGAACTGGGACGGCGCCTCGCGCCGCTGCGCGACGAGGGGATCCTCATCGCCGGCAGCGGCAATCTGGTGCACAACCTTCACACCTACGCCTGGGGGCGCCATCCGGTCGAACCGTTCGACTGGGCCGTGCGCTTCGAAACGAAGGCGCGCGAGCTGATGCTCGCGCACGACTTCGCGCCGCTCGTCGCCTGGGAGTCGCTGGGCCGCGACGCGATGCTCGCAGCGCCGACACCAGACCACTATCTGCCGCTTCTTTACGTGTTGGGCGCAGCACGCCCCGGCGAACCGGTGACGTTCCCGGTCGAAGGAATCGACGGAGGCTCGGTGTCGATGCTGACGGTGCAGATCGGATGAGGGACCTCGAGTTAGGCGGCGGTGTCGTGGTCTCGGCGGGTCTTCTGCGCGCATCCGCCTCCCGCAGCGGCGGCCCGGGAGGTCAAAACGTCAACAAGGTCGAGACACGCGTGACGATCGAAGTGTTCGTCGACGCGCTGCCCCTCGACGACGAACAGAGGTCCCTTGTCCGCAGGCGCCTCGCCACGCGGATCAATCGCGACGGCATCCTGCGCGTGACTTCCCAGTCCGAACGAAGCCAGCTCGCCAACCGCGACCGCGCCCTCGAGCGGATGGAGGAGCTGCTGCGCGCAGCGATCACTCCTCCGAAGCGACGCCGGAAGACGCGCGTCCCCGCGAGAGCAAAGCGACAGCGGATCGAGGAGAAGAAACGCCGCGGCGAGACGAAGCGCCTCCGCGCCCGGCTCGATGACTGAAAGGCACTCGATGTTTCCGAGGGCAGATGGAAAAGCCGGGCTCGGGCTGGGGCGCGGGAGGTCGGCTCGAACGGAAAAGCCGGGCTCGGGCTGGGGACGGGAGGTCGGCTCGGACGGAAAGCCGGGCTCGGGCTGGGAACGGAAGGTCGGCTCGGATGGGTTAGTCGGCGGGGCGGCGGGATTTGATGAGTTTCGTCAGCATCTGCGCGATGCGTTGTAGATGTTCTTTGTTGTCGGCTGCAACGGCTGGCGTGATCAGATTCAACGTTCGACACGCGTCCAGCACAGCCGCGCTTTCTGTCGCCGAAGCACGTGCTCTCGTGTAGAAGACGGCCTTGTCGGCGGGAGAAACTTTCCGGCGCCCTCGGCAATGTTCAGCACGATGCTCAGCGCCGCCCGCTGAAGCTGATCGCCCAGATAGCCCCGCCCTCGCGGCAACCGCTCCATGATGTCGTTCGCCTTGGCGACGAACTCGATCGCCAACCGATCGACATCGAGTTTCTCGTGGTCGAAAGCCATAGACCCCACATCGAGTCGACCGCCCTCCCGTGCCCGACCCCGCGCCCGAACCCGGTCTTTGACTCTCCGATCCCTGTCATATGCCTACCCCAGCATTCCCCGCAGCACGGCGTAGCCGCTCCGGCTGACCGGGAGGCGGGTGCCGTCGCGGAGGATCGCCACGCGGCTGTCCTTTGCGTACGGCTCGATCTTCTCGAGCCGCTCGATGTTGAGCAGATACGAGCGGTGGATGCGGACGAAGCGCGCCGGGTCGAGTTCGGCCGCGAGATCGCCGATTGCCTGCTGCTTGCGCACTTTCGTCCCTCCGGTGGCGATGACGATCGCGTCGTCGTCCGCCTCGACGTAGTCGACGCGCGACACCGGAATCACCTGAATCGAGCCTTCCTCTCCGCGCACGACGATCCTCTGCAGCGGCTTCGGACGGAGCGACGCCGCGAGCGACGCCACCGGCGCTCTCTCCCGGACGACCATCTGCTCCCGCACTCGCTGCAGCACGCTGGCGAATCGTTCCTCCGTGAACGGCTTGAGCAGGTAGTCGAGCGCGCGAACTTCGAACGCACGGAGCGCGTACTCGTCGTGCGCCGTGACGAAGACGACGACCGGCGAGCGGTCGAGCAGCGAGAGCACCTCGAATCCGTCGAGCTTCGGCATCTGGATGTCGAGGAAGACGACGTCGGGATCGCGCTCGGTGACCGCCTTCACCGCCTCGAAGCCGTTCGCGCACTCGGCGACGATCTCGAAGTCGTCGTGAGCGGAGAGATACTCGCGCACGACCTCGCGCGCCAGCGGCTCGTCGTCGACCACGATCGTGCGGATCATGACGGCAGTTCGATCTCCACGCGGAACCGGCCGTCCGCCTCCGCCGCCGCCAACGTCGCCCGGCCGTCGGAGACCGCGCGCAGTCTTTCCCGCGCGTTCCGCAGTCCGATCCCTTCGCCGCTCGTCCGCTCGCGATCGGGATCGGCCGGGTTCTCGATCCGGATGCGGAGCAGGCCGTCGCGGCCGGTCGCCGTCAGTTCGACCGATCCGCCGTCGACCATCGAGGCGATTCCGTGACGGACCGCATTCTCGACGAGCGGCTGCAGCAGCAGCGGCGGGACGAGACATGCCGTCGCCGCTTCGTCCGTTTCGACCCGCACGGACAGGCGGTCGCCGAAGCGGACCTTCTCGATCGCCAGGTATCGCGACACCAGATCGAGTTCCTCGCCGAGCGTGATCCGCGAA
>DATLYG010000261.1:0-3629 GCA_035574985.1 Thermoanaerobaculia bacterium
AATCAGGCCGCAGGTCTTCGCCGCCGTCCCCCGCCTGTTCGAGAAGATGCGGGCACGCATCCTCGACAACGTCGCCGCCGCTCCCCCGGCCCGTCAGAAGATCTTCCGCTGGGCGGTGAAGGTGGGGGCGGAGCGGCTGCCCTATCTGGTCGAACGAAAGCCGATGCCGCCGGGCCTTGCCATCCGGTCGGCCATCGCCGACAAGCTGGTTTTCCGCAAGATCCTCGACCGGCTGGGAGGGAACGTGAAGTACGTCGTCTCGGGCGCGGCGCCGCTTTCCGCGGAACTGGCGGCGTTCTTCATCGGCGCCGGACTCGAGATTCTGGAGGGGTACGGTCTGACCGAGACGTCTCCGGTCATCACGGTGAATCTCCCCGATCAACGACGGATCGGGACGGTCGGGAAGGTGATCCCGAACGTCGAAGTGAAGATCGCGCCGGACGGAGAGATCCTCGCCCGCGGCCCGAACATCATGAAGGGCTACTGGAACAATCCGGAGGCGACCGCGCAGGCGATCGACAGCGAAGGGTGGTTCCACACCGGCGACATCGGCGAGATCGACGCGGACGGGTTCCTCAGGATCACCGACCGCAAGAAGGACATCATCATCAGCGCGTACGGAAAGAACATTGCCCCGCAGCCGCTCGAGGCCCTTCTCAAGAGTTCCCCTTACGTCGGCACGCCGGTCATCATCGGCGACCGCCGCAAGTACCTCGTCGCGCTGATCGTTCCGAATTTCGAGAAGCTCGAGCGCGATCTGGCCGCGATGGGAATCCGGGTCTCCTCGCGCGAAGAGCTGGTCGCTCATCCGAAGGTTCGCGAGATCTTCCAGAGCGAGATCGACCGCCTCAATCAGAATCTCCCGAGTTACGAGCAGATCCGCCGCTTCGCACTCCTGCCGCGCGACTTCACCATCGAGAATGACGAGATCACCCCTTCGCTCAAGGTGAAGCGAAAAAACATCGACCAGAAATACAAGGACATCATCGACCAGCTTTACGCCGACGAAACGGCCGAGGAGGCCAGGAGCGCATGACCACACTGGCCGACCCGCCGGCAACTGCGACGCAAACCAGCGCTTTTCGTCTCGAGCGCCTCGGTGACCTCGGCATCGTCTGGTTCGACCTGCCGGGGGAGAAGGTCAACAAGTTTTCCTCCGCGGTGATGCTCGAGTTCGCGCGACTCGTCGACGAGCTGAGCACCGCCACGGACCTGAAACGGATCGTGATCGCCTCCGCCAAGCCGTCGATCTTCATCGCCGGCGCGGACGTCACCGAGTTCACGCGGGTGACCTCGGCCGAGCAGGCGAAGGAGTTCATCCGCTTCGGCCAGCGGACGTTCGAGAAGCTCTCCCGTCTCCCGCAGGTCGTCGTGGCGGCGATCAATGGAGCCTGCATGGGTGGCGGCTGCGAGCTGGCCATCCACTGCGACTATCGCGTCATCTCCGACTCGCCGAAGGCGAGCATCGGACTTCCGGAAGTGAAGCTGGGAATCATTCCGGCATGGGGAGGAACGACGCGGCTGCCGCGGCTGATCGGACTGCCGGCCGCCCTCGACGTGGTCCTCAACGGGAAGACGCTCGATCCGAAGCGGGCGAAACGCGCCGGCCTGGTCGACGAGATCGCCCCGGCGCCGATTCTGCTCGAAGTCGCCAAATCGTTCGCATCGAAGCCGAAGCGCCGCGGGCCGGACCGCACGAAGTTCTACGTCGAAGGCAACCCCCTCGCGAGAAAAGTGATCTTCTCGAAGGCTCGCAAGGCGGTGCTGCAGCAGACGAGAGGACACTATCCGGCGCCGCTGCAGGCCATCGACGTGATGGAGCGCGGGTTCGCCGGAGGAATCGCCGAAGGGCTGGAGGCGGAGGCGGAAGCGGCGTCGGGTCTGATCATGACCGATGTCGCGCGCAATCTCGTCGCGCTCTTCTTCCTCATGGAGGACTCGAAGAAGGACCCGGTGGCGGCGAAGCCGCGCGAGGTCAGGGACGCCGGGGTGCTGGGCGCGGGGGTGATGGGCGGTGGCATCGCGCAGATCATCGCCGACAAGACCGCGGCCTCGGTCCGGATGCGCGACATCAACTGGCAGGCCCTCGCCGGCGGCATGCGTGCCGCGGCGAAGGTCTGGCAGAAGAAGGTGGAGCGGAAGCGGATGACGCGCGGAGAGATGGAACGGAAGCTCGCGCGCATCACGACCACCACCGACTGGAGCGGTTTCGGGCGGGCGGACATCGTCATCGAGGCCGTCGTCGAGAACCTTGCCGTCAAGAGGCAGGTCCTGGCCGAATTCGAGTCGGTCGCAAAAGAGGGAGCCATCTTCGCCACGAACACCTCCACCATCCCGATCACCCTCATCGCGGCGGAGGCGAAGCATCCGGCGAATGTCGTCGGGATGCACTTCTTCAATCCGGTCGACCGGATGCCGCTCGTCGAGGTGATCCGCGGTGCGAGGACGTCCGACGTCGCCATGGTCACCGTCGCGAATTTCGCGCGGCAGCTCGGCAAGACGGTCGTCTATTGCAACGACGGCCCTGGCTTCGTCGTCAACCGCATCCTCGGTCCCTACATGAACGAATCGGGGTTCCTCCTCGAGGAGGGAAATACCATCGAATCGATCGACGAAGCGATGCTCGACTTCGGGATGCCGATGGGCCCGATGGCCCTCCTCGACGAGGTGGGGATCGACGTCGCGGCGAAAGTGGCCGGGATTCTCGCGGAGGCGTTCGGCGACCGCATCCAGAAATCGAACGTCGTGGAGCGCCTCTACGCCGACGGTCGCCACGGCAGGAAGAACGGGAAAGGCCTCTACCTCTACGACGAAGGCAGGAGGAAGGGGCCGGACGCGAGCGTCTATCGCCTGCTCGGGATTCGATCGCCGCATCCGGTCGAGGCGAAGCTGGCGGTGGAACGGATGGTGCTGGCGATGGTCAACGAGGCGGCCCGGGTTCTCGACGAGAAGATCGTCGCCACGCCGGGCGAGCTCGATCTGGCCATGATCATGGGGACGGGATTCCCGCCCTTCCGGGGAGGGCTTCTGCGCTACGCCGATTCGCTGGGGCTGCCGTACATCGTGGCCCGGCTCGAGGAGTTCGCCGGCCGCTTCGGTGCGCGATTCACCGCTTCGGAGCCGCTGCGGAGGCTCGCCGAGCGCGACGCGAAGTTCTACGCGAATTGAGTTCAGGGGCCGCGCGGCGCACGGGCCCGTTCCGCCCGGCGGCCGGTCGTGCAGCATCGTCATCTCGCTCGTCCCCGAGGGCGTGACGGTGGTCACCCCTCCGGCTGACCGGTGAACGTGCCGGAGCGTCACTTCCGACTATGATTACCGTCCGCAGTCTCGGATCACCCTCATTGGAGATTTCATGGCATTGACGGCAGAACAACGCAAGGTCGAGCTCGTCGACCGGCTGGTGAGCGAAGCGCGCGCGCGCGTCGGAGGCGGTGCCGCCGACAGCGTCGAGCAGTTCGTGCGGCGCTATTTCGCCCTGGTCTCTCCCGACGATGTGATCTACACGTCGACCGACACGCTTCTCGGCGGCGTGCTCTCGCTCTGGGAATTCGGCGCCCGGCGGCAGCCCGGCAGCGTGAAGATCCGGATCTTCACCCCCACGCTCGAGGCGAACGGCTGGAGTCTCGAAC
>DATLYG010000262.1:0-4104 GCA_035574985.1 Thermoanaerobaculia bacterium
GGCGGGCGCGATCGGCGCCGGCGCGGTCGAGCAGCAGCCGCCCGAGTACGCGTTGCGCGTCATGAAACTCGGGGTTCGCGGCGACCACTCTCGCCAGCTCCGCCTCGCCGCGGTCGACCATTCCTCCGTCGACGTACAGCAGCGCGCGCTCGTAGAGGAGGACCGGATCGCCGGGATGCCTCGCAACGACCTTCTCCATCCTCGCCAGCGCCTCTTCGAAACGCCCTTCGGAAGCCGCCAGCTTGGCCAGAAGAAACTCGTAGGAATCGTGGGAGAGATCCTGCGCTCCACCGGCGGCCGGCGCGGCGGCAAGAAGGAGCGCGAAGAGAAGATTCGTCATGGTTGCATCCTAGTGTAGTGGTTCATGGAGATCTCGAACCCCTGCACCGGCACCCGCATCGCATCGCCGTGTGGTTTTTCCGGAACTCTCCGCCGCCGGCGATGACCGCGCGTTCCAGATGCCTGAAACGGAGATGCAGCCCGTTTCATGCCATCGCGCCGCCGACATCGCGCCGACACTGGTAAGCTGTAGATCCGGTTTGAATCTCGAACGACTGGAAATCACCCCCTTCGCCGTCATCTGCGGCGAGCTGCTCCGCGAGCGGAGGACGGGGCATCTGACCATCGTCAGGCAGCCGCAGAGGACGGTGCTCTACTGGTCGCAGGGCGATCTGGTGCTGATTGCTCCCGACGCGCCCGAGCAGTCTCTCGGCGATTTTCTCGTGCGCAAGGGCGTCCTTCCGCGCGAGAAGGTTCTCGCGATGTTTTCCGAACCGACCGACGTCGTGGCGAAGTTTCACGAAAGCGGCGTCGGCGACCTCTCCTCCCGGCAGACTGTGCTGCGCGAATGGATGGCGGCGCAGTTCCTTCCGCTCTTCTCCCTCGACGAAGGGACGGCGGTCTTCACCGAGAGCGAGCCGCTGCCTCCGGAGAAGCGCGTGTTTCTGCAGTCCACCGCCGCCTTCCTCCTCGGCGGGATCCGCTCGATCACCAACGGCCTGGTGCTTCGCCGCTCGCTCGGCGACCTCAAGAGGATGATCCGCGTCTCGCGCGACGGACGCTTCGATTTCGAGACCGTGCCGCTGACGGCCGCCGAGCGCGAGATCGCCGAGTCGCTCACGCAACCGACGACCATCGAATCGTTCCTCCGGCAGTTCACCAGCGACTCGCTGACGGCCGCGCGCGTGGTCATCGGCATGATGGCGCTCGGCATCTACGTGGTCGCCGACGAGAAGAGCCAGCACGAGCCGCCGGAGGACATGGCGCAGATGCAGCGCGACCTCGAACTGCTCGCCGCGATCGGATCGAGCGATCCGCGGTCCCTTCGCGCCGTGGCGCTCTCCCGCCAGATGGATGCCATGGACCACTACCAGTTCCTCGGCATCGCCCGCGCGGCCTCGCGGGCGGAGGTCATCGCGACCGCCGACCAGATGAAGAAGCTCTACGACATCAACACCTATCCTCCCGTCGTCCGCGACTCGATCCAGGCCATCAACCAGCGCATCGACGAGGCCGTGAACGTGCTGAAGGAAGCGACCAGCCGCGCCGCGTACGACAGGCTGCTGGCCCAGCCGGGCGCCCGCGGCCGTGATGCCACCATCCAGCAGAAGATGACGCAGAAGATGATCGCCGAGCAGAACTACCAGAAGGCGAAGGAACTGAGCGTCGCCGGCGACTACTACGGTGCCATCGTGCTGCTGCAGCAGGCGGTGGAGTTCGCGCCCGAGAGGGCGGACGCGTGGTATCTGCTCGGGGCCTGCCAGGAGCGGAATCCGCGATGGCGCCGCGACGCGGTGGAGAGCTATCAGAAAGCGCTCTCGGTCGATCCCAACTTCGTCGACGTCCTCATCTCCCTCGGCGATCTCTACAAGGCCGAAGGGCTCACCTCGCGCGCACAGACGTGCTTCGAGGACGCTCTGAAGATCGAACCGGAAAACCCGCAGGCGAAGTCGCGGCTCGCGGCGCTGAAGAAGAAGTAGTCCGGCCCGGGCGGCCGGAGGCTACATCAGCTCCTTCATGATCGTCTCCAGCGCTTCGCGCGGCGGGCGGACACGCTCGAGGGGAAGGCCGCAGAGCGGCTCGTCGGTCAGATTCAGGAGGTCGATGAAGCTCTTCTTCCGCGGCTGAAGATAGATCAGCCCGGTGAGCATCTGTCCCGACTCCTTCGCCCGCTGGAGCCGCTGGAGCGCGTCGATCGCGCTCGACGGGTCGTAGTCCTCGTCGAGCTTCCTGAGAAGAATCCGGGAACCGTCGTGCAGCGTCACTTCCCGCACCTCTCCCGGCGCATAGTCGATCTCGATCTGCTCGTACGACGGCACGAAGCCGATCTGATGCAGCAGCTCGTCGTGTTCCTTCGCGTACTGGTAGCTCTTGGTCGATCCCTCGTGGTTGTTGAAGGTGACGCAGGGAGAGATGACGTCGATGACGGCGAGGCCGTTGTGCGCGATGGCGGCCTTCAGGATACTGACCATCTGCTTCGGATCGCCGGCGAATCCCCGGGCCACGAACCCGCATCCCAGTTCGACGGCGAGCGCGCAGAGGTCCATCGGCGGCAGATCGTTGAGGACCCCGGTCTTGAGCTTCGACCCCTCGTCGGCGGTGGCGGAGAACTGCCCCTTGGTCAGCCCGTAGACGCCGTTGTTCTCGATGATGTAGATCAGCGGCACATTGCGCCGGACCATGTGCAGGAACTGGCCGAGCCCGATGGAGGCCGTATCGCCGTCCCCCGACACGCCGATGCCGAGCAGGGTGTGGTTCGCCAGCATGGCCCCGGTGGCGATGGCGGGCATCCGTCCGTGCACGGCGTTGAAGCCGTGCGCGCGAGAGAGGAAATACGCCGGCGTCTTCGACGAACAGCCGATGCCGGAGAACTTCGCCACGCGCTCGGGCCTGACGCTCATCTCGTAGAAGGCGCGGATGATCTGGTTGCTGATGGCGTCGTGGCCGCAGCCGGCGCAGAGCGTCGACTTGCCGCCGTGGTAGTCGGTCGCCTTCAGTCCGAGGCGGTTCTCTTTGGCGACCTCGCCGGTTCCGATCTTCAGAACGCTTTCGGGCATCGCATTCTCCTCTACGGTCCGATCAGTCTTCGTTCCGCGCCGCGACGGGCCGCCGTTCGGCCTCGCAGGCGACGCGCCGCAGGTCGTGATCGCGTTCCATCGCCAGCACGGCGTTCGTGATGAAGCGCGCGTCGCACGGCAGACCGGTGTAGTGCAGCACCTTCCGGATCTTCCGCTGATCGTCGCCCACCTCGAGACGCACCAGGTCGGCCATCTGGCCGTCGCGGTTCTGTTCCACCACGTAGACGCGATCGTGCGCGGCGACGAACTCGCGCACCTCCGCGGTCATCGGCAGGGCGCGCAGTCGCAGGTAACTCGTCTCGATCCCCTGCTCGCCAGCGAGCTGGTGACGCGACTCCTGAAGGGGGAAATCGGTCGTCCCGAAGGCGATGAATCCGATCGCCGCTCCCGGCTTCCGGTCGATCACCGGCCGTGGCACGTACTGCTTCGCCGTCTCGTATTTCTTCGCCAGGCGGTCCATCGTCGCCTTGTAGTCCTCGGGCTTCTCGGAGTACCGCGCCCAGGCGTCGTGTCCGGAGCCGCGCGTGAAGTAGGCGGCGTCGTGATGATCGGTCCCCGGAAGCGTGCGCCACGGGATGCCGTCACCGTCGACGTCGAGGTAGCGCCCCCATTTCCCTCGGAGCGCGTCGAGCTGTTCCTTCGTCAGCACCTTGCCGCGGCGGATCGGCGTCTCGGGATAGGGGAAGGGGTCGGACATCCAGTTGTTCATCCCGAGGTCGAGATCGGAGAGGACGAAGATCGGGGTCTGCAGGATCTCCGCGAGATCGAGCGCTTCGATGGCGAACTGGAAGCACTCGCCGACGCTCCCCGGGATGAGGCAGACGTGCTGCGTGTCGCCGTGGGAGAGAAAGACGGTGGAGAGGATGTCGCCCTGGCTCGTGCGGGTCGGCAGGCCGGTCGAGGGACCGACGCGCTGGATGTCCCAGATCACGCCGGGCAGCTCGGCGAAGTAGCCGAGGCCGGCGAACTCCGACATGAGCGAGACGCCGGGGCCGGAGGTGGAGGTCATCGACCGCGCTCCCCCCCC
>DATLYG010000263.1:0-2167 GCA_035574985.1 Thermoanaerobaculia bacterium
CGCGCCCGCCTCGAGCGGGCGCTCACCCATCTGAAGGCCGCCTTCCTGCTGCAGCCCGACGATCTCGCGACCGGGACCGCCGTCTCGCAGATCCTCGTCGCCTCCGGTCGCGTGAGCGAGGCCGAGAAGGTCATCGCGCAGCTCCTCGAGCGCGCTCCCGACCAGCGCGCGCTCAACTACATGTACGCACAGATCCTGACGAAGCTGGGAAGGGGCGACGAGTCGAAAACGTACCTCGAGCGCGCCGTGCATCTCGATCCGACGTTCGGCCCTGCCATCCTGCAGCTCGTCGACATCTACCAGAAGGAAAACGAGTGGGGGAAGGCCGCCGAAGTGCTGCAGCCGCTCGTCGCCGACGATCCGTCCAATCTCGACCTGCAGCGTCAGCAGGCGTTCTACTGGCTGCGCGCCGGAGAGCCGGAGAAGGCGCGCGCGATCTTCCGCATGCTCGTCGACGCCGACCCGAAGGACCTGCGCGCGCTCTTCTATCTCGCCGAGTCGCTGGCCGATCTCGAGCAGTACGACGAGGCGGAGAAGATCTTCCGCTCGCTCCTCGAGAAGGACGCGCGCGACGCCGACGTCCTGGCGAGCTTCGGACTCGCGCAGATCGGTCAGCGGAAGCTCGACGAGGCCGAAACGACGTTCCGGCAGATCCTCGCGCTCGAGGACGCACCGGAGAACCTGCGGGTCCTTGCGCGCACGCAGCTCGCCTACATCCACGGCCAGCGCGCCGAGTACGACGCGGCGGTGGCGATGGCGCGGGAGGTCCTCGTCTTCCGCGACAGGCCGAACGGGCAGGCGGTCAACATCGCTCTCGATGCCTTCCGCCGCCAGAAGAAGTATCGCGAGGCGCTCGAAATGCTCGCCCCGCTCGTCGAGAAGTTCCCCTCCGATCCGCTCGTGAACGCGCGGCAGGTGGAGATGCTCGTTCGCGCCGGCGAGAAGGAGAAGGCCCGCGCCGCCGCTGCGACGCAGGTGAAGTTCGGGACCCGCAATACGACCGCGGCCGCGGAGGCGTACATCCAGGCCGCCGACCATGCGTCGGCGATCGCGCTGCTCACCGACGCTCTGAAGAACAAGGCGGACGATCTCGACCTCGACTTCGCGTTAGGCGCCGCCTACGAGCGCTCCGGCGATCACGCCTCCGCCGAAAAGGTCTTTCTCCGCATTCTCGAGAAGCATCCCGATCACGCGGCGACGCTCAATTACCTCGGTTACATGTGGGCCGACGACGGCGTGAACCTCGACCGCGCCGCGGAAATGCTGAAGAAGGCCGTCAGCCAGGAGCCGCGCAACGGCGCCTACATCGACTCCCTCGGCTGGGTCTACTTCCGCAGGGGCGAACTCGACCTCGCCGAGAAGTACCTGACCGACGCCACACGGCTGCTTCCGCGCGACGCGACCGTCCACGCCCACCTCGGCGACGTCTTCGCCAGCCGCGGCGATCTCCTGCGCGCCCTCTCGCTTTACCGGCAGGCCCTCGGATTCGAGCCCGAGCCGAAGGAAGAGGAGACGCTGCGCACCAAGATCGCAGACCTCGAGAAGCAGACCCAGGCCGCCGAAAAGCGGTGACGCCGTCCGGCAACCCGACGCGAGGCGCGACGGAAGTGCTTCATCAGGATCGTGCCCTTTGCCGTGGGAGATCCCGACGAGGTCAAAGAACGAGGAGGAGGCGATGGCATCGTTGACGGCGAGGGATGCAGACATCGCCCGCAGATCCCACGATCCTGCCGGCTGCGGCGGCGAGCGGCCGCCGAGTTTCGTTGCCGCTCGTCGGCGATGGCCCGCATCCGCCCGCTCGGCACCGCAACGGAAGGCAAGAAATTGATGAAGCACTTCACCAGGCGTCCCGCGCGGGACGTTCGTCTCACCACGACACTCGTACTCCTCCTGGTGACCATCGGATGCCGCACCGCCACGGCTCCCTTTCCGCCGCTCGCGGCAGCGACTCCCGAGGACGCGATGACGGAACTGCGCGCGAGAAGGGCCTCGCTCGCCGGCGCGCAGAGCCTCATGCGCATACGCACCCGCAGCGGGGAAAAGGTGGAGTCGTTCCAGGCGAAACTCGAAGTCGGCCGCGGCGACACGATGCGTTTGACGCTCTTCACGCCGGTCGGTACGACCGCGGCGGTCGTGACCGCGATCGGTGACCGGCTCGCGGTCCGCG
>DATLYG010000264.1:0-9614 GCA_035574985.1 Thermoanaerobaculia bacterium
GGCGGACCGCCGCTCGGCACCCGGCACGGCCCTCAGCGGCGGTTCCTGTGCGCGCGAGGGGCGGACGATCGGGATCTCCGGCTCGGCGCTTTCCTGGGGACAGTAAGGGCAGATGTCCCACGACTCGTCAATGAAGTGCCCGTTCTCACACCGCTTGTCGGCCACGCTGAGCCTCACGCATGAAAGGCGACCGCAACCGCGTTGCGCCCGCCGAAATAAATGATGTCCCCGTCTTTCAGATACCGCCTGTCGATCTTCTGATCATTCACGTACGTGCCGTTGGACGAATTCCGGTCTATGAGAAGCACCTTCCCGTCAATGGAAACGACCTCGGCGTGGAGGCGCGACACCTTCGGATTCTCCAATACGATCTCACAAATCGCCGATTCGCGGCCGATGCGGATGCCCGATCCGCCCAGTCCGAGCTTCTGACCGGCGCGCGTGCCGTTGAGGATGGTGAACTTCCCGATCATCGACTGCGCGCTGGCGGCCACGCCGTCGGGCGCGACGATGGTCTCGACCGTCGTCGTCGCCGACAGATCCTTCGGAATGCGCCGGCGATGCGGGAGCAGCAGGAGCAGTGCGACGATCACCGCGACGAGAGCCGCCGCCCCGACGCTCCCCGCCACGACCGGATGCCGGCGCCACGCCGGCAGGGTCGCGAGCGCACGGTCGATGTCGGCGCGGAAGCGGATCACGTCCGGCGAACGGGGAAAGAAGCGGCTCGCGCTCTCGAGGCTTTCCTTCGCCGCGACCCACTTCCCCTTCTGTGCCGAGGCGAGCGCGGCGCGATAGTGGCGGTTGAAGTCCCCCTCCACGTTCACCGGCACCTTCGCCGCGGCCAGGAGGTTCTTCGCTTCCTCGATCGGCACGAGGAACTTGATCTGTTCCGCGCTGGTGTGACCCCACGTCGACACCGCGATGGCATCTCCTTCGAGATTCACCGCCGGGCCGCCGGAGTTCCCGCGATAGATGGCGACGTTCGACTGGAAGACCGGGCGCTTGACCGCATCGGTCTTGATGGCGGTGATGTTTCCCGGATTCACGGTCGGCTCGAGATCGCTTTCGCGCGAGAGCCATCCTCCGATCACCTCGTCGCTGCTGCTGGCAACCGCCGGATAGCCGATGGACCAGATCGCGTCGCCGACGCGGACCGAGGCCGAGTCGCCGAGCCTGAGCGCCGGAAGGTTCCGCCGCTTCACCTCGAGGAGGGCGAGATCGGTTCCTCCTTCCGGAAGCGAAGGGGAGTAGCGGCGAATGCGGAACGGGAGGCGCTCGCCGTTCGACAGCTCGACGTCGTTGACGACCGACACCCCCTCGAGCCGGCCCGCCGCGGCCACCAGAGCGATGTGCCGCTCGAGGCCCTCGCCGCGATAGAGAGCGCGCAGTCCGTCGCGCGCGAAGTGCCTCACGAGCGCCGCGATGGCGCCGTTGCGCAGCAGCTCGCGGCGCAGCGCGGCGGCATCGCGCGTCGGCGCGACCACGTGGCCGCTCGTCAGAATGAACCCGTCGGGATGGATGATGAAGCCGCTCCCCGAGCCTCCCACCCCCGTCTCGACGGCGCCTTCGGTCTGCGGGAGACCGCGCGCTGCGAGCGGCGTCCCTTCCTTCGCGATCAGGGCCTCGACCTGTTCGATCGCCGACGCCGGATAGCGGAACTCCCCTTTCGCGTACGCATTCACGCGCACCACTGCCGGCTTGACGCTGTAGGCCATCTTCTGCACGCCGGCGAGGCGTTCCTCCTCCCGCCTGCACCCGGCTGCCACCGGGACGAGCGCGACGAGCAGGAACCATTGCGCCGACTTCGGGGACCCTCTGGTCATGGCCGAGTCAGTGACTCCAGACGAACCAGGCACCAGCCGCGCCGAGCACCAGCACGAGAATCAACATCCACTTCGCCATCGGGCTCCCGGGTTCCGGCGGAGCGGCCGCCTCCCCCGCCGCTGGGGCGGAGGGCGAGGTCGCAGGAACCGCATCTCCGGGAAGCGTCGGCGCGCTCGAAGGATCGGCGACCTCGCGCAGCGTATCGTCGAGACTCTCCGCGTCCGCTGCACGCTCGACGCGCGCAACGATGACCGTCACGTTGTCGGGAGCCCCCCGCTCGAGCGCGCGCCGCACGTACTCGTCGGCCGCCTCCTCGATCGGTCCGGCGGCGATCTCCTTCAGTTCCGTCTCCTTCACCACCCCGTGCAGCCCGTCGCTGCAGAGAATGAAGGTGTCCCCCTCCTGCACTTCGAAGGGTCCCCTGACGTCGATCTCCACTTCCTCGGCAACGCCCATCGATCGCTGCAGCACGTTCCGGCGCGGGTGATGCTCGGCCTCGGTCGAGGTCAACAGTCCCTCGCGCACCATCGATGCGACGAGCGAGTGATCGTCGGTGAGCTGCGAGATCTCGCCTCCGCGGACGAGATAGATCCGCGAGTCGCCCACATGCGCGAACCAGCCGAGGCCGTCGCGGATCACGAGTGCCGACGTGGTCGTCCCCATGCCGCGGAGATCGGGATTCGACTGCGCTTCGGCGAAGATCCGCGCATTCGCGCGGGCGAGCGCCTCGCGCAGCGCCTGCGCGACGTCCGCCGTCTCCGCACCGAGGTATTGCGCCTTCACCGTCTCGGCCGCCAGGCGCGAGGCGGTGGCGCCGCCGCGATGACCTCCCATGCCGTCGGCGACGATCATCAGCCGTCCCCCCGGCACGGATGAGCGCTCCTCGTCCGGTTCGGTGAAGGTGCCGAAATCCTGGTTCTCCGAGCGGACGAGCCCCACGTCCGTGCGGAGTACCGCGCGGACCGTGAGACCTCCGGTGGTCACAGCGCTGCGTGCAGCCTGCTCGTCAGTCATCTCGTGCGCATTGGAAAAACCCGATGGGCGGTACGCGATTATAACCGCCTTTGCCGCATGATTCCGTGCGCCGGGCGGGCCGGACCCGCGCGCTATAATCAGCCGGCATCAATGACCGAACAGCTCCAGATCCACTACGTTGACCTCGGTGTCCCTCGCGTCAACGATCTCAAGCACGAATTGACGATCGGGCGGACCGAAGGAAACGACGTGGTCCTCAATCACCCCTCGGTCTCCCGCAAACACGCCCGCTTCGAGAACCGCAACGGCAAGTGGTGGATCGTCGACCTCCGCTCGACCAACGGAGTGAAGGTCAACGGCAATCTGATCACCGAAGCGCAGGTCAATGCCGGCGACGAGATCCACATCGGCTCCGTTCAGCTCCAGGTGCGCGCGCTCCCCTCGGTCAGCTTCTCGGGCGAGTCGATGTTCGACAACCCCTCGGGCACCGTCATCCGGCGCATCTCCGATTTCAACTCCGAATTCGGGCTCGACTCGCTCGAGGCCCAGAAGCCGCAGCGCCTCAAGTCCGAGCCGGGGCTGGCTCCGGCACCGGAAGTCACGCGCGAAAAGATCTTTCAGGTACTCGTCCAGGTGGCGAAGGCCCTTCTGCAGACCGAGGACCTGAACTCGCTGCTCGACACCGTCATGGACATGATCTTCCGCTACCTGCCGGTCGAGCGGGGGCTGATCATCCTCTTCGACGAGAACGGCGAGCCGGTCCCGAAGCTGACCAAGTTCCGCGAAGGGGCCGACCAGCAGGACATTCCGATCTCGCGCACGATCCTCCGCATGGTGGCCGACCAGCAGGTGGCTCTGATGACGTCCAACGCGCTCGAGGATGCGCGCCTCCTCGGCGGCAAGTCGATCGCCATCCACGGCATCCGGTCGGCCATGTGCGTGCCGCTCTGGAACAAGCAGCGGGTGATCGGGGCCGTGCAGGTCGACTCGCCGATTCATGTCGGCCGTTTCACCGAGGAGGACCTCGATCTTCTCACCGCGCTGGCCAACTTCGCCGCGGTCGCCGTCGAACGCGCCCAGCTCTCCGAAAAGATCGAACAGGAGCGAAAGATCCGCTCGAAGATGGAGCGATATCACTCGCCCGCCGTCATCGAGGAAATCGTCAAAGGCGTCGTCGCCTCGGTCGACGAGACCGAGATCCGCAATGCCGAGGTGTCGATCCTCTTCGCCGACATCTCCGGCTTCACCACCGTCTCGGAGACGAAGAAGCCGGAAGAAGTGGCCGAGTTTCTCTCACACTTCTTCTCCTGCGCGGTGGAATCGATCTTCGCCTACGGAGGCACGCTCGACAAATTCATCGGCGACGCCGTGATGGCCTTCTTCGGGGCACCGATCCCGCAGGAGGACCATGCCGACCGCGCCATCCTCGCCGGACTGATGATGCAGCGGCTCGTCGCCGAATGGAACGCCGAGCGCGAGAAGGCCGGTCTGCCGCAGGTGCGCATCCGCGTCGGCATCAACAGCGGCCCGGCGGTCGTCGGCAACGTCGGAACCGAAAAACGCGTCGACTACACGGTGCTCGGCAGTTCCGTCAACATCGCCTCCCGCCTCGAGAGCGGCGTGGCGAAGCCGGGGCAGGTCGTCATCTCGAAGAACACGCTCGACCGCACCATCGGCAGCTTCCAGACCGAGGAACTGGGGGAGTTCGCGCTGAAGGGACTGCAGCAGAAGATGCCGGTCTACGCCGTCCTCGGTGCCGCCGCCGACCTCCCGACCGGCGACGCGATGCAGGCGACGACCACCCGCACGCAGTAGGGGCCCCGGGGCGATGGGGCCGGAGAGCGGCCCGCCCCCAGAATGGCATCCGCTCCTGCGGTGTTCTCCGAGACCGATGGAGCAGAAGTCGCTCCTGCGCCTCCTGGTCGAGCCGATCGCCTTCGCGGTCGCCCTCGCCCTCCTGGCGCGGGCATTTTTTCAGATCTACGCGATTCCCTCGAGTTCGATGGAGCCGGCGCTTCAGGTGGGCGACCGGATTCTGGTCACGCCCTATCGTCCGCCCTTCTTCGATGCCGAACCCGCCCGGGGGGACGTGGTCGTTTTCCGCTCCCCTCTCGACCCGGGAGAACTCCTCGTGAAGCGGATCGCCGGCCTCCCGGGCGATCTGGTCGAATCGCAGATCGTACCGGCCGGTCACTACTTCGTCTTCGGCGACAACCGGCGCGACTCGGTCGACAGCCGCCGGTGGGGCCCCCTCCCGCGGCACCTGATCGTCGGCCGGGCGCGTCTGGTGCTCTGGTCGTCCGGCGAGGCCCGGCTGACCTCCAGTGCCCGCGCGGCGAGCAACTCCCCTTCGCGCGCGACGCGCTCGGGCGCGCTTCGTCTTCTCCAGCCCGTCCGTTAGAAATCGCGCCGGGTCCGTTGACTCGTCACGGTCGATTTTCTACTCTCACCCGATCGGAGGAATCTATGAGACTACGGCGTCGTGGCGAAGCGGGCGAAGGACAGGCCGGGTGCATCGTCGGACTTCTCGTTCTTCTGGTCGCGATTTTCGTCGCCTACAAGATGGTGCCCGTGAAGGTGAAGGCCGCCGAACTCCGTCAGACCGTTACCGACGAAGCGAAATCGGCCGGCACCCGAACCGACTCGCAGATCATGAAATCGATTCTCGCCAACGCCGAGAAGAATCGCCTTCCGGTCACCGAGGACAACGTGAAGATCACGCGCGGCGCGAACACGATCAACATCCGCGTCGAGTACACGGTTCCCATCGAATTTCCGGGTTTCACCTACCAGTGGAAGTTCAAGTACGAGTACGAAAACCCGATCTTCTGATGGAGATTCGGCGGCCGGGCCGGGGAAATCGTTTCGTGCCGCCCGGCCGCCTTCCGGGCCGGATGCTTCGCCAGAAATGATCCTTCCCGTTTCTACGAGACAGCGGTGGCGGAGCGACCGTGTTCGTGGGCCGCTTCCCATTCGTCGGCTTCGGGCGAGAAGTAGATGATGCGCGCTTTTTTGTACTCCCGAATCGGATAGAGCGCGCACTTCTCGGTCAGGCCGGTGTCGATCGCCAGATCGCTGATGATCGACTCGCACTCGTCGACCGAGCGCCCGTGCACGATCGTGTAGAGGTTGTAGGGCCAGTCGTCGTACCGGGGACGGCGATAGCAGTGCGAGACCGCGCGGTGCCGGGCGAGTTTCACCCCATAGTCGTCGGCCTGCTCCTCCGGAACCGCCCAGACGCCCATGGCACTGGCCACGAACCCGCTCCTGCGAGAGGCGACCACGGCGCCGAACCGGCGCATCTGCCCGCGCCTGAGCAGCGTTCTGGCCAGCGCCAGCAGGTCGTCCCCCGTCATCCCCGTGCCGCGGGCCAGAGCGTCGAAGGGGCGCGGCTGGAGCGGCAGATCGCGCTGGAGAAGGCGGACGACTTCGATCTCCTGCGGCGTGAGTGGCGTGTAGTCGGTGTGCGCGTCCTCGCCCCCCGGCTCCGTCCCTTCGGCGCTCTTGTAAATCTTCAACGTCGGCAGCGGGCGGACGTACTCGCACCCCGCCAGCGTGCCGAGAATCGACACGGTCTTGTCCATTCCCAGTTTCGACAGGGGGGAGACCGCAACCGTGAACCAGAGATTGAAGTCGTGATTGCGGCGGTAGTTCTGCGAGACGCCGGGATGAGCGTTGACGATGGCCGCCGCCTCGTCGATGCGGTCGGGATGGACCCGCGCCGCGACGAGACAGGAGCGATAGCCGAGCGCACGGGCGTCGAAGGTCCCGCTGATCTGGCGCACGACCCCCTCGCGCTTCAGCTTTTCGGTCCGCTTGATCACGTCCTTCTCGGACATGTCGATGAGCTGTCCGAGAACGGCGAAGGGAGTTCCGACGAGAGGAATGTCGCCTTGCAGAGCGCTCACGAGTTCCCTGTCCCGCTGATCCATCTCCTGCATACGGGCTCCCCGCCAGGCCGCGTTCGCGCGTTCGGTGTGTTCGTGGGGGATTGTATCGTGAGACATCACCAGTTTTCGACCGGAGGTATGGGTGAATCTCGCTCGTCGGCCAGGACGAGGCTCGGATAGTCGTGGCAAGCAAATGCGGCGCCTGAACGGATGGCGTCGCGATGACGGGCGGCGGCGGCGACGGCATTCGAGCGGTCGATGCCGCAATACACCGGCGGGAAGGCGGCGAGTTTCTCGAGTGCCGCATCGAAGAGTCTCGCCGCACCGGAGAGCGTACCTCTCTGCACGTGGTGGTAGGCTGCCGCGAGCTGAATGAGGCCCTGGAGAAAGCGGACGAGATCCGACCCGGCCGCGAGCCAGAGTTCCTCCCACGCCTCGTGAGCGTCCCAGAACCGCTGCCGGTTGAAGCGCTCGACCCCCTCGAGGAAACGGCCGCGGAAGTCCACTAGTGTGCGCTCTTGCGCAGCGTGTCGCACATGGCCGCTGTGAAATCGGCGGTCGAACCGGTGCCGCCGATGTCGCGCGTCCGATGCTCCGCCCCCGAAGCGAGCACCCGCCCGACGGCGTCGAGGATCCTGCGGGCGGCATCCATCTCGCCGATGTGCTGCAGCATCATCACCGCCGACAGGAGCAGCGCGAGCGGATTGGCGCGGTTCTGCCCTGCGATGTCGGGCGCGCTGCCGTGGACCGCCTCGAAGACCGCGCCGTTCTCTCCGATGTTCGCTCCGGCGACGACCCCCAGCCCGCCCACCAGTCCGGCCGTCAGGTCGGAGACGATGTCGCCGTAGAGGTTCTCGAGCAGCAGGACGTCGAACTGGTGGGGATTCATGACGAGCTGCATGCAGAGGTTGTCGACGATCTTGTCGTCCGACTCGATGTCGGGATACTCCTTCGCCACGCTGCGGAAGCACTGCAGGAAAAGGCCGTCCGAGAGCTTCATGATGTTGGCCTTGTGGACCGCGGTGACCTTCTTCCGGCCGTGTGTCCTCGCATGCTCGAAGGCAAAGCGCGCGATGCGCGTCGAAGCGCGTTCGGTGATGATCTTGAGCGACTCGACCACCCCCGGAACGACCTCGTGTTCGAGTCCGCTGTAGAGACTCTCCGTGTTCTCGCGGACCACGATCAGGTCGATGTCCTGGAAACGGGTGATCACGTTGGGCAGCGACCGGACCGGCCGGAGGTTCGCATACAGGTCGAGGGCCTTTCGCAGCCGGACGTTGATCGACTGAAAGCCCGTGCCGACGGGCGTCGTGACGGGCCCCTTGAGGGCCACCTTGTTCCGGAGGATCGAGTCGAGCACCTCCTGCGGCAGGGGATCGCCGAAACGGGAGATCGCCTCGGAGCCGACGAAGTACTTCTCCCACTCGATGTCGACGCCGGCGCATTCGAGAATGGCGACGACCGAGCCGGTCACCTCCGGACCGATCCCGTCACCGGGCAGGAGCGTGATCGTGTGTCGAACCATGTCGCATCCTTTCCACTCGGGCGCGCGCCTCTTCGATCGAGAACTCCATCGGAAGGAGCGTCGAGAGGGCGCCGTATTCGGGGAGCTCGTCCAGGCAGCGGCGCACGCTCTCCAGAGCGTGCGGGATGAACGCCAGGTAGCGCAGCAGGCCGCGTTCGATCGGCTGCCGGGCGAAGGTGCCGAGAATCTTGATCGAGCGCTGCAGGAGCGTCTCGAAATAGCGGCGGCGCATGGAACGGCGTTCCCCCTCCGGCAGGGGACTCCGGGCCGGGAAGCCGTGCACGCGCCAGTCGGAGTAGTAGTCGACCAGGCCGAGTTCCGTCTCGTCGCCGAGGATCCGCGCCACGCCGCGGTCGCGGAGGAGGGAGGCGAGATCGTACGTGTCGGGGCCGCTCCTCATATCCTGATAATCGAGCAAATAAAGCTTGTCTTTGAAGATATGAATATTCTGACCATGATAATCACGATGACATAACACGTAAGGATGACGTGATATGTTTTCAGCAAGATTTCTCAGGATCGGCCGCAGCGCCAGCGACCGGTCGCGGGTCAGACCCATCAGCCGCTCGGCGTAATACTCCCGCGACATCTCCAGCTCGTTGGCGAAGAACTCGGCCGTGAACGGCTCGTTGATTCCCACCTCTCCCGCCTTCTGGAAGTACACCAGCAGCGTGATCGCCTTCCGGTACCACCGGATCCCCTCGGCCCGCTCCTCCTGCAGCAGATCGAACAGCGTCCGGTCGCCGACGTCCTGCTGCAGCATCGCCGCCTCGTCGTACTCGATCACCCGCGGCACGTAGGCGTGCTTCGAGACCGCCCGGTAGGCGTCGAGGAAACGCTTCATCTGCGACCGCACTTCCTCCGGATACCAGGTGAGGACGAAGGTCGAGCCGTCGTCCCGCTCGATGCGGTAGTACGCCCGCACCGACGCATCGCCGGCCAGGGGACGCGCACTCCACGACTCCCCCAGCCACCTGCGGACGGACTCCGCGGCGCCGGCGGGAAGGATGGAACGGTCGGTGGTCATATCGAGATCGAGGCGCACGACACCCTCCCTCGCGTCCCCCGCGCGCCCCCGGCATTCCATGCAGCAAACGCGCTGCCGTTATTTCGGCGCCGGTCCCTTCTCGGCGCCGGTGGCCTCGCGGATGGTGATCGACTCGATGGCCACCGGCTCGTTCGGCCGGTCGTTCGACCGGTCGCGCGGCGCGTTCACGATCCGGTCGGCCACCTCCATCCCGCTCGTCACCTGACCGAACACCGAATACTGATTGTCGAGGAACGTCGAGTCCTTCACCACGATGAAGAACTGCGAGGAGGCGCTGTCGGGGTCCTGAGCCCGCGCCATCGAGACGATCCCGCGGCGGTGGGGGATGCTGCTGAACTCCGCCTTCACGTAT
>DATLYG010000265.1:0-11787 GCA_035574985.1 Thermoanaerobaculia bacterium
CCGCCGAGCCGCCGGTGATCGTCGCGTTTTCGGCCGTCCCTGCCGAGATCTTCGCCGGCGGATGCTCGGTCCTCTCGTGGAACACGGCCAACGCGACGAGCGTGACCATCGACAATGGAGTGGGAAGCAAGCCGGCGAGCGGCTCGACGACGGTCTGCCCCGGGTCGACGACGACCTACACGCTCACGGCGACGGGCGACGGCGGTTCGGTGACACGGAGCGTCATGGTGACCGTCACGCGCGGGTGGGGCCGGAGGCGGGCGGCGGGCCATCGGGGGTGACGGCGAACCGGAGGCCTCTCCCGGCGGCCGGGTCTTCGCCATATCCCCCCTGGGGGGATATGAGAACGGGTCGCCGGGAGGTCGAGCGGGACGGGCCGGAGGCTTGCGGTCGCGGCGGCCGGCTCGAAGATGGGGTCGTGAACCGCGACCGTCGTTGCCGGTTTCCCGCGG
Organism: Thermoanaerobaculia bacterium; assembly: GCA_035574985.1. Taxonomy (GTDB): domain Bacteria; phylum Acidobacteriota; class Thermoanaerobaculia; order Gp7-AA8; family Gp7-AA8; genus DATLYG01. The sequence continues at coordinate 453 of DATLYG010000265.1, forward strand.
AGCTTCATTCCGACGCTTTCACCGAAGCATCCGTGCGTCGTAGACTGTAGTCCGCGAATCCGGGCGATGGAGTCCGCCACAACCGCCCCGGCCGGGCTGATGACTCCTACCTCACGGTAGGATGTGGTGTGCATCAATCTTCAGAGGCTCCGAAGCTCGTCGCTCGCGATCGACCGCGATGTCCGCGCCGGGGTGAGCGTTCATGAGCCGCTTCCTCGCAGTCGCCGTGGGCGGCGCGCTCGGAGCGATGTCGCGCTATGCGGTCGTGCTCTTCGTCGCCACGTTCTGGAAGCGCGACTTCCCGCTCGCCACGCTTCTCATCAACGTCAGCGGCTCGTTCGTTCTCGGCTTCTTCGCCACCGTTGCGGCCGAGAAATCGTCGCTCGATCCGCTGTGGCGGCTGCTGATCGCGACGGGGTTCATCGGTGCGTACACGACGTTCTCGACCTTCGAGTACGAAACGCAGCGCCTCACCGAATCGGGCGCGCTCTGGTGGGGCGCGCTGAACGTTCTCACATCCGTTGCCGCGGGATACGCGGCGGTGCAGTTCGGAATCTTTCTGGCCAGGCGGTAACGCCGGGAGGTGTCGTCATGCTCGAGCGAGGTCCGGCAAAACGGCTCATCGTCACCATCAACGAGGCGGCGCGGTGGCATGGGCGAAGTCTCTTCAACGCGCTGCTCGAACTGTTTCAGCACAAAGGTCTCGCCGGCGCGACCGTCTCGCGCGGCATCGCCGGCTTCACCGGCCGCGGCACGATCCGCACGATCAACATCGTCGATCTCTCCAGCGATCTGCCGGTCCGCATCGAGGTGGTGGACACGGCGGAAGCGATCGAGCGCGTGCTGCCCGATGTCTACGACATGGTCGACAAGGGGCTGGTCGAGGTACAGGACACGAACGTCATCAAATTCGCGACCGGCGAAAAGCCGGCCGCCCCCCCGGCAAAGAAGGGAGAGCTCATGCGACTGATCGGCAAGGCGAAGATGCTCCGCGTCCACATCGGCGAGGACGACAAGTGGGAGGGCGAGCCGCTGTACGAGGCGATCGTCAAACGCGCCGCGCAGCTCGACATCGCCGGCGCGACGGTCTACCGCGGCGTGCTCGGATACGGCGCGCACAAACGGATGCATCGCCACAAGACACTGGCGCTGTCGAGCGACGACCCGATCATGATCGCCATCGTGGACGAGGAGGAGAAGGTCAACCGGATGCTCGCCGCTCTGGAGACGATGGTCTCCGGCGGCTGCCTCATCGCCATCTCCGACGTGACGGTCGTCAAGTACGTCGAACACCCGACTGAGACGCAGCCCGCCGCGGCGGAGGCGTCGCAGTCGTGACGGAGGTCTGGACCCTTGCTGCGCTCTGGCTCGGACTGGCGCTCGTCGCGACGCTGCTCGCGATCCAGTTCCGCATCTCGACGGCGCTTTCCGAGATCGTCGTCGGAACGGTGGCGCAGCTCGTCATCGGCGCGTTCGTCGGCGTCGCGGCGCTCGGCGCGAAAGCGCCGTGGATCACGTTTCTCTCCGGCACCGGCGCGATCGTGCTCACGTTCCTCGCCGGTGCGGAGCTCGACCCGGAGGTGTTTCGGACGAAGCTGAAGGAGGCATCGGTTCTCGGCATCGTTGCGTTCCTCTCGCCGTTTCTCGGCTGCACGGCGCTCGCCTACTACGGGCTGCACTGGTCCGCGCGCGCTTCGTGGCTCGCGGGCATCGCGCTCTCCACGACGTCGGTCGCGGTGGTCTACGCCGTCATGCTCGAATTCGGACTCAATCAGACCGAGTACGGCAAGACTCTGCTCGCCGCCTGCTTCATCAACGATCTCGGCACGGTGATCGCGCTCGGCCTGATCTTCGCGCCCTTCACGCAACGCACGTTGATCTTCATCGTCGCGTCCGTGGTGCTGTTCGCGATTCTCCCGTGGGTCACGCCGCGCTTCTTCCGGCGCTTCGGCGGACGCGTGTCGGAACTGGAGGCGAAGTACCTGCTGTTTTTCCTCTTTGCATTCGGCGCGCTGGCGACGTGGGCGGACAGCGAAGCGGTCCTTCCGGCGTACGTCATCGGGATGGTGCTCGCCGGAACGGTGGGAAAGGATCACGTTCTCATCCGCCGCCTGCGCACGCTCACCTTCGGACTGCTCACGCCGTTCTATTTCATCCGCGCCGGCTCGTTCGTCTCGATCCCCGCGCTGATCGCGGCGCCGGTCGTCTGTCTCGTTCTTCTCGCCGGGAAGATGGTCACCAAGATCACCGCCGTGCTCCCCGCTGCGTCGCTCTTCCGCTATCCGCAGAAGGAGCGTTTCTACACGACGATGATGATGTCCACCGGTCTGACGTTCGGCACCATCTCGGCGCTCTTCGGTTTCTCGCACGGCATCATCACGCAGCATCAATACTCCTTCCTCGTCGCGACGGTGATCCTCAGCGCAGTGGTCCCGACGATGATCGGCAACGCCTACTTCCTGCCGCGACATCTGCTCACGCCGATCGAAAGCGAGGAGATCGAGGCGGCGGCCGAAGCCGACGAAATGCCGACGCTCACACGCCGGAGGCAGGTTGGTGAGTGAGATCGCCCTCGACGAACCGCATCGCCGGCACATCGCCGCATCGCTTCGTCATGCGGCGGAGTTGCTCGACGAGGCGGAGCGCATTCTCATCGCCAGCCGGATCGACTCGCCCTTTCGCAAGTACACCAGCGACCTGGCGCCGTGGCAGGCGGCGATGATCGGGGACCACATCACGGCGGTCCGGCGAAAGCTCGCAGAGGCAGGCGAGGAACTGCATCTCGACCTCGCCGGGCGAGCGCTCGACGCACGACACGCCATCCACGTTCAGGCGACGTTCGCCGCCATCGACATCGAGGAGATCCGCGCGCGCCATGTGCGCGGCTACGGTGAACTCGACGCAGCGTCTGCCCGGCGCATCGACGCGCTCGCCGATGCGCTGGCAACCGCAATTCGCGAGCTGGAGCACGCGATTTCCATTCCCCCCGGGGAGAGCATCGAAGCGCGCCTCGAGCGGCTTTCGCGGTCACCGGTCTCGCCCGCGATCCTCGAGACGCTCGACCGGCTCATCGCGAAATACCACATCACGGAGTTGCGCCGTCCGATGGCGACGCTCGTCGAGCGCATCGAGCAGCGCACGTTCGACATCGCGATGTTCGGCCGCGTCAGCTCCGGCAAGTCGTCGCTGCTGAACGCGCTGCTCGGAGCGGACATCCTTCCGGTCGGCGTCACGCCGATCACCGCCGTTCCGACGCGCGTCCGCTTCGGCGACGTACCGGGCGTCCGCATCGTCTACGGCGACGGGCGGGAAGAGACGGTCGGAATCGAACAGCTCGCGCAGCTCGCCTCGGAAGAATGGAATCCCGGCAACAAACGGAGCGTCGCGCTGTTGCAGGTGCGGTATCCGTCGCCGCTCCTGCGCGACGGCGTCGAGTTCGTCGATACGCCCGGAATCGGCGCGCTGGCGACGACCGGCGCACAGGAAACGTTCGCCTACCTGCCACGCGCCGACCTCGCGATTCTTCTGGTCGATGTCGGCTCGGCGATCGGCCCGGATGACCTCTCCCTCCTCCGTCTTCTTCAGACTGCCGCCATTCCCCTGCAGGTCGTCATCAGCAAGGCCGACCTCGCGGACGCGGCCTCACTCGAACGAATGCGAGGATGGGTGCGTGATGCGATCGAGCGGGAGACCGGACTCGGACCGGAGATTCATCCCGTCAGCGCCGTCCCTGCCGGCGCGCCGCTCCTCCGCCGATGGATCGAGGAATCGATTCAGCCGTTGCTCGCGCGTCACGAAGAAATGCTCGATGCGTCGATTCGCCGCACGGCGGGCGCGCTGCGCGATGTGCTGACCGGCCGCCTCGAGACGCTCGCGCGGAAGCGGGTGCCGCCCGTAACGACCCCCGTCGACCGGGACGCGCGCGCAGTCGTCTTTGAACTGCGCGAGCGGATCAGGACCATCTGCCGTCGCATCGAAGACGCCGCGGACGAGCTTCTCGCCGCCGCTGCCGCGAGTCTCTTTCGTCAGGAAGGCGACGTCCGGGAGCCGCGGCGCATTCTCACCGTGACCGTGCAGGAGTTTCTCGACGAGGTCCGCGCAGACCTCCTCGACGCCCGCCGCGAAACGCAGGAGCGGCTCCGTGATCTCGGCCGCGAAGCCGGCATTCCGCCGGAACTGCTGCCGCTTGCCGAAGCGCCGGACAATCTCGAAAACCTGCCGCTGTTCGACGTGGCGGCCGCGCTCCCGGAGGCGCAAGTCGCGCCGCCGCTCTTTGCCGGTGTTGCACCGGCGATGGCAAGACGCCATCTTGCCAGTCGTCTGCAGGAGGCTTTCGGGGCCTCGCTCCGGGATGCACTGCGTGGATATGCACGGCGGCTCGGCGACTGGGCGTCGCGCTCTCTCGATCAACTCCAGGCCTCGTTCACCTCCGCCCTCGACGCAACGCGCGGTGATTGTGCCGCGGGCGATCCCGATCCCGCCGCACTCGACGCCGATCTTCGCCTGCTCGCCTCCATCGCCGGCGAGCAGGCGTCGTCCGCATCAAAGGAGCACATGTGAGCACCATCAGAGTCATTCACGCCCGCGAGGTTCTCGACTCGCGCGGCAATCCCACCGTCGAAGTCGAAGTGCATCTCGACGATGGTTCGATCGGCACGGCAATCGTTCCTTCCGGAGCCTCCACCGGCGAGCGCGAGGCCGTGGAGCTGCGCGATTCCGACGAGAAACGCTATCGCGGGAAAGGCGTGCTCGGAGCCGTGAGGAACGTGAACGAGACGATCGCCCCTGCGTTGAAGGGCCGCGACGCCACGCAGCAGCGCCAGATCGACAATGCCATGCGCGATCTCGACGGTACTCCGAACAAGTCACGCCTCGGCGCGAACGCCATCCTCGGCGTCTCCATCGCGTGCGCGAAAGCGGCCGCCGCGTCGAAACGCGAACCGCTCTACCGCTATCTCGGCGGCGAAGGCGCAACCACGCTTCCCGTGCCCTGCATGAACGTGCTCAACGGAGGGAGGCACGCCGACAACAACGTCGATTTTCAGGAGTTCATGATCGTGCCGCTCGGTCCGCCGACGTTCGCCGAGAGCCTGCGGGTCGGAGTGGAGACCTTTCATGCGCTGAAGGACCTTCTCAAACGTGCCGGCTATTCGACATCCGTCGGGGATGAAGGTGGCTTCGCGCCGCAGCTCCGCTCGAACGAAGAGGCGATCGATCTGCTCGCGAAGGCCATCGAAGCCGCCGGATTTCGCGCCGGAACCGATGTCGCCATCGCGCTCGATCCCGCGACCAGCGAGATGTACGAGAACGGCGTGTATCGCTTCTTCAAGTCCGACCGGTCGACGAAGACGTCCGACGAAATGATCGAGCTTTGGGAGCGGTGGGTCGCCGGCTATCCGATCGTCCTTCTCGAAGACGGTCTCGCCGAGAACGATTGGGAAGGATGGCGCAAGCTGACGCAACGCCTCGGCAGGAAGATCGAGCTCGTCGGCGACGACATCTTCTGCACGAACCCGCGGATCGTCTCCGACGGAATCGCACAGGGCGTCGCGAACTCGGTGCTCATCAAGCTGAATCAGATCGGCACGATCACCGAAACGTTCGAGACGATCCAGATCGCCCGACACGCCGGATACGGCTGCATGGTGTCGCACCGCTCGGGCGAGACCGAAGATACGACGATCGCCGATTTCACCGTCGCGGTCGGGGTGGGACACATCAAGACCGGCTCGGCGTGCCGCAGCGAGCGCGTGGCAAAGTACAACCGCCTGCTTCGCATCGAGGAGGAGCTGGGCGGCCGGGCCCGCTTTCCGCAACGAAAGGCATTCGTGAACGGATGACCGCCGAAGCGCTCATTCCATCGCGGTGCGACGATCCGCTGGCGGAGCTGGAGAAGATCGCGCTCGACCTCGGTGCCCCCGAGATCGGCAGCGACGCGCGGGCGCTCGCTGCGCGCGTTGCCGAGGGACTCTTCTACGTCGCCTGCGTCGGTCAATTCAAGCGCGGGAAATCGACGCTGCTCAACGCGCTCATCGGACGCCCGCTTCTGCCGGCCGGTGTGGTCCCGGTGACGGCGGTCATCACGATCGTCCGCCACGGCCCCGACACACGTGCGGTCGTCCACTTCGACGACGGGCATCACCTGCCGATCGATCCGGCGATGCTCGCCGATTACATCGCGGAGGAACGCAATCCGCACAACGAGAAACGAGTCACCGCCGTCGAGGTCTTCACGCCGAGCGATCTCCTCTCGTCCGGCATGTGTCTGGTCGATACGCCCGGACTCGGGTCGATCTTTCGCCAGAACACCGAGACCACCCGCGCGTTTCTTCCGCACATCGATGCGGCGCTCGTGGTGCTCGGGGCCGATCCGCCGATCGCCGGGGAAGAAGCGGCGATCGTCGGGGAGATCGCGCGCGACGCGCCGCATCTCGTCTTCGTTCTCAACAAGGCGGATCGTCTGACCGGGCGCGACGTGGCCGAGGCGGCGACGTTCACCCGCAACGCTCTCCGCGCGCGGCTCGATCGCGACATTCGCCTCTTCATCGTCAGCGCGATCGAGCCGGGCACGCGCGACTGGCGGGAGCTGATGACGGCGCTGACCACGCTTGCACGAGAGGCGGGCGCCGATCTCGTGCGCAGCGCGCAGCAGCGGGGGCAGCGCCGGATCGCCGAACGGCTGCTGCGCGAGATCGAATCGCAGCGCGACGCGCTCACGCGCCCGGTCGCCGAGACCGAGCGGCGCGTGACGTCGCTGCAGGAGACGATCGCCGGTGCGAGACGAGCGCTCGGCGATCTCACGTATCTCCTCCTCGGCGAGGAGCATCGTCTCTCGCGCGAGTTCGACGAGGAGCGAAAGCGGTTCCTCGACGCAACCATGAACGTGGCCGTGACACGGCTCGAAGAGGTCGCATCGTCGCGTGACGATCTTTTCCGCAGAGCGGGGGAGATTGCGGAGGAAAGCATCACGAAGTGGATGCGGGACGTCGAGCCGCGCGCGGAAGAGTTCTACGCGCGCTCGACGGAGCGGTTCGTCGCAATCGCGCGCGACTTTCTGCGACGGGCGGGAATCGGTGAGGAACTCGACGTCGAGCAGCATTTCCGCAAGCGCCGCGGCTTCTATTTCACGCACCTGATGACGCTCACCGGGCGCCCGCCGGGTGCCTCCATCCTCGACGTGATCGGTACGGCGAAGCAGCGCCGCGCGCGCGCGCTTCGCGATGGGGCCGCCTATCTTCGCAGACTGCTGGAATCGAATTCCGCCCGCGTGGCGAACGACCTGCGCGATCGCGTTCTCGAGAGCCGGCGGCTGCTCGAGCAGGAGATCCGCTCGACGCTCGATCGCGCCGCCAGCTCCGCCGAGCGTGCGCTCGCTCTCGCGCGCGCGGCGCAGCAGGAGGGAGCGTCGGCCGCACGACGCGACCTGATCCGGCTCGACGCGGCCCGGGCGCGCCTTCGGGACCTCTCCGAACGTTGAACGCCTGCCCGACCATCGCCGCGACCGCGGCGCTGACCTGAATCCCGGTCGCGTCGAGAACCCTTGCCGCGGCTGGTTCGTGGTTGCGCAGCACGGTTCTTCCGGGTTTTACTCCGAACCGATGCGCGCGCCGGCGATCGGGGACGCGACGAGGGTCGTTTCCATGCGCCGCGGCTCATCGGCGGTTCCGCGCCCGCACCTCGCGCGTGCGTCGTTGTGCCGCGCGCACCGTCCGCACCATCTCGAGCGGGTAGCCATGCATCGTTCGCGCGAGACCCGCGACGTCACTGTCGCTCCACGGCAGATCGAATTCGGCCGCAGCGTTCGCGAAGAACCGCGTACTCGTCTCTTCGTTCAGCGCACCGAGGGCCACGACGATCGCGGGATCGAGCGCAACACGAATGCGCATCAGATCTTCGTCGCGTACGAAGTGTTCGACGATCGCCGCAAACGCGAAGCGCGTCGGGTCCCGCAGCGAGCGAATCAGAGCGAGCTTCGGTCTGGTGACCTTTGCGATGTTGTCGAACACGATCACGACGCGGTGGACATCCGCCGGCGGCGCGAACGTTGTCACCGAGCGCACGAGCCGGCGTGCGGTGCACCCATTGCGAAGCGCATGCGCGCTGCGGCCGGTGAGCTGCGAGAGTATCTCCGTCGCGATGGTCGTGCCCGCATCTCCGAAATTCGCGTAGATGAAACGCCACCCCCGATTGCGCCGCGCGATTTCTCGTATCAGCGCCGTTCTCCCGATCCCGTACTTGCCGCACAGGACGATGTTCCGCCCGCCGTGGAGCGCTTTCTCGATGCGGGCGATTTCCGATTCCCGTCCGACGAAGAGCATCGCGCTATCGCCCCTCCCGTTCAGGAACGCGACGCACGCGGGCCGATGCACCGGCACGGCGCGAGAGGCCGAGGAATGACCGCAGATCGGTCGCCATCAACCGGAACTCCTCGCGGCAGGGGAGCAGGAGTCATCAGCCCTTCAACGGGCGGTTGATGGCGGACTCCATCGCCAGCGATGGATGATAACAGCACGAGTGCATGCATGGGTCTCTGCGACGCTCGTCGACCACCGCAGATCGCGCGAGCCGTGGTAGAATCGCGGGAGCGTTGGCGGACCCGCGTTTTCTTGCCTATCTGCCGGAAAACGCACGGGTTCGCGGCATCAGGCGGGCGTAGCTCAGTTGGTAGAGTAGGAGCTTCCCAAGCTCTTGGTCGCGGGTTCGAATCCCGTCGCCCGCTCCAATCCTCTTCGGTCCCGACGGCGAGCGCGAGGCGTCGGAGAGTTCGTCGCGCGGGTGCGACGCCCGGGTGGGCGGTCTCGGGAAGGAAGAGGATCGGGCCGGACGGAGAATCCTCACCGCTCTCATGCCGTCGAGGGGCGGAGCTCGAACCAGCCGCGGGTCGAAACGCACATCCTGCAGACCGACAGCATGACCGGCACCTCGACGAGCACCCCGACGACCGTCGCCAGCGCGGCACCGGAGCCGGGGCCGTAGAGGGCGATCGCCGTCGCCACCGCCAGTTCGAAGAAGTTGGACGCGCCGATCAGCGCCCCGGGAGCGGCGACGTCGTACGGCACGCGAAAGAGCCGCATCAGGCCGTATGTCAGCGAGGAGTTGAAGTAGACCTGCAGCACGATCGGCACGGCGATCAGGAGGACGTGAGACCAGCGCGCGGTGATGTTCTCCGCCTGGAACGCGAAGATCAGGACGAGTGTCGCCAGCAGCGCGAGCACGGTCACCGGATGGAAGCGTGCCAGGAAGCGCTCGAACCACCCGGGACCGAAGCGGCGGATCAGCAGCATACGGCTGACGACCCCGAGCGCGAGCGGAATCACGACGAAGATCACGACCGAATCGAGAAGGACACGAAACGGCACCTCGAGCCCGGCAGCTCCCGAGACGAGAAACTTCACGATCGGCGCGAAGGCCACGAGCATGATCAGGTCGTTGATCGACACCTGCACGAGCGTGTAGCCGGGATCGCCGTCGGAGAGATACGACCAGACGAACACCATCGCCGTGCAGGGCGCCGCTGCGAGGATGATCACGCCGGCGATGTACTGCCCTGCGAGTTCGCGCCCGATGAGCGGCAGAAAGACGTGCTGGAAAAAAAGCCAGCCGAAGAAGGCCATCGAGAACGGCTTGACCAGCCAGTTGACCGCGACGGTGATCAGGAGGCCCTTCGGGCGCTGGCCGGCCCGCACGATCGACCCGAAGTCGATCTCGAGCATCATCGGATAGATCATCAGCCAGATCAGCACCGCGATCGGCGCGTTGATCGAACTGCCGCTGGAGAACTCCATCTCCTGGAGCGTTCGAACCGAGCCGGGAAGCAGCCGGCCGAGGATCACACCTGCCGCCATGCAGAGCGCGACCCAGATCGACAGGTAGCGCTCGAAGAGGTTCATCCGTTTTTCGTTCGCCATCGGAATCTCCGCGCCGGGAATGCACCTGCAGCATCTGCAGGAGCGGCGGCTGTGGAGGTGACCGCCGCCACGCGCGCCGGTGAAGGAGATCACATGCGCGCAGGCAAATACAATGGGTGACGGCTCCGCGACCCCGGCGCGGGCGTGGCGGACCGAATGCCGCGACGCGGTCACCTCCAGGGAGCGATGCGCTCGTCGCGCACGGCCTCGAGCAGTCCGATCGTGATCGCGGCGTTGATCAGACCCACGTGCGTGTAGGCCTGCGGAAAGTTGCCGAGCATCTCGTGCGTGGCGGGGTCGATGTCCTCGGAGTAGAGCCCGTGTGCGTTCGCGTATCCGAGCAACCGCTCGAAGACCTCGATCGCCCGATCGAGGTCTCCGGCGAGCGCCAGCGCCTCGGCCCACCAGAACGAACAGATCGTGAACACCGAGCGCGGCACGCCGAAGTCGTCGTGGTGACGGTAGCGCTTCATCAGACCCTCGACGACGAGCTCCCGCTCGTAGGCCGCACAGGTGCTGCGGAATTCCTCCGAGCGCGCCGAGACGAAGCCGACCATCGGCAGGAGAAGGATCGCCGCATCGGCAAGGCGTCCGTCGAACGTCTCGGTGAACATCCCCGCATCGCGGTTGTATGCGCGCCGGAGCATTTCGGGGCGGACCTGGTCGGCGCGCCGCTGCCACCTCTCCTGATCCCCGCTCCGGCCCGACACCTCCGCCAGCCGCGCTCCGCTGTCGAGTGCCGCCCAGCAGAGCGCCTGCGAGAAGGTATGGACCGCCGGCTCCGATCTCTTTTCCCAGATGCTCGAGTCGGGCCGAAAGAGCGCCTTGTCCGCCTCGTCGACCAGGCGCCCGGTCAGCTCCCGAAACGCCCCGACCTCGAAGCTCGTGCGGGGGTCGAGAAGCATCGCGCGCATCGACAGCAACAGCTCGCCGGGGACATCGTGCTGTACCTGGCCGCTGGCGGCATTCCCGATCCGCACGTGACCGTTGCCCCGAAAGCCCGCGAGATGCGGGAGGAACTCCTCGACCAGCGCCCGCTCTCCGGCCACCCCGTACACCGGCTGCAGAGGGCCGCTTCCGGCGATGTCGCGCAGGTAGAGCAGAAAACGCTCCCCCTCGGCGATGCAGCCGAGGCGGCGCAGCGCTTCCACCACGAGCGCCGAGTCGCGCAGCCAGCAGTACCGGTAGTCCCACGTCCGCCCGGTTCCCATTTCCTCCGGGATGCTCGTCGTCGCGGAAGCGATGATCGCGCCGGTCGGAGCGTACTGGTGGAGTTTCAGGCAGAGCGCCGAGCGGACGACCGCTTCGGGATGAAACCCGGGCACCGAGCAGCTCTTCGTCCAGTTCACCCATGACCAGACGGTCTGATCGCGCAGGTGCAGCGCGTCTTCGGTCGATCCGACCTCTCCCTCGGTGCAGAGCGCCAT
>DATLYG010000266.1:0-5911 GCA_035574985.1 Thermoanaerobaculia bacterium
CCCCTTCGCCACGGAAACCGAGGCGTTCGAAGAATCCACGCGACTCCGGTGGCGGCTCCGCCACGAGCTGCTTCCGGTCCATCTTCACCGCGATCCGCGCCGCCTCGTCGATCATGAGCCGCCCGATCCTTTTTCTCCGTAGTTCCGCCGCCACGACGACGTCCGCAATCCGCAGCGCGTCGCCCGCGATCTCCATCCTGACCACTGCAACGAGTTCGCCCACCAGTTTGCCCAGCAGACCGAGCGGCGGGGCGTCCGCCGGACGGCCTTGCGCCAGAAGAAACCGGGCGACAGCCTCGTGGTCGGCCGGCTCGATGGGTCGGATGTAAAGCTTTTGTCCCCGCATGTTTCGAAATGCGGTCCCAGCATAACGCCCGCGCAAATAATTTCTTGACAAAAGGGGGGGCAAAATCGAAACTTCCCCCGGTCCCCCCGGGAGCGAAACTCACAAAAGAAAGCGCGATGAGCATGGATGTGCAGGAGGCCATTGCCGAGTTTCTGCAGCACGGGCAGACGGTGAGGAATCTTTCGAGCCGGACGCTCCGTGCCTATCAATCGGACCTGAGCCAGTTCCATCTTCACTGTGCAGACGCGAAGACCGCCGAGATCACGCCGGCGCACCTGGAGTCGTTCCTCGACAAGCTCGGAACGGGCCCCTATCGCGACACCTCGATCCGGAGGAAGGTCGCTGCGCTGAAGGTCTTCTTCCGGTTTCTCGAGGAGCGGGGGATCGTCAGCGAATCGCCGGCGCGACGGCTGAAGATCAAGCGCCCGGTGGAGAGCCGGATTCCGACGGTGCTCTCGCCGCGCGAGATCAAGGCGCTGCTGGCGGCTCCGAAGGAACAGATCGCGGAACTGGCGTCGTCGCGCGATCAGTCGCCGGGCGGGCGGAACCGTTATTTTTGTGCCGTCCGCGACAACGTCATTCTCGAGATCCTCTTCTCCACCGGCATCCGGATCGGGGAGCTGGTGGCGCTCAACGTGGGCGACATCGACCTCGAGAAGAACCAGATCCAGATCACCGGGCGTGCGACGAGGGGGCGGACCGTTCCGCTCGGCTCGGAGACGTTGCCCGCGGCGATGCGGCAGTATCTCGAGATCCGCTCCGGACGGAACGTCGGGACGCCCGCGCTTTTCGTCGGCCGGTCGGGCACGCGCCTGACGATCTATTCGATCGAGAACATTTTCAAGAAGCACGTCCGGCTCGCCGAGATCAAACGGCACATCACGCCCCACTCGCTGCGCCACACGATGGCCGCACTGCTCGTGTCGAACGGCACCGACATCAGGGAAGTGAAGGAGATTCTCGGGCACGCGTCGATCCTCTCGACGCAGGTCTACGCGAAGCTCCCCATCCAGAAGCCGCGCCGCGCCGGTGGCGTCTCGCGCGTGTTCGTGGAACCGTCCGCGAGCAAGCTGCCGATCAAGAAGTGACCGGCGAGGTGTTTCCCCCGGATCACGGATTTCCCGTCAGCACGCGCACGGCCTCTTCGAGCGACTCGGCCGTCACGTCCGGTTCCGCTTCCTGCAGCGCCCTGCGGTTCGGGTAACTGCCGGGGATGGCGACGGCGAGGACGCCGGCGGCGCGGGCCATGAGCACGTCCTCGGGGCTGTCGCCGACGTACGCCGCTTCGCGGGGGCGGATGCGCATCCGGTGGAGGCAGAGCTCCAGCGCCTCGGGGTGGGGCTTGCGGTTCGTCGTGTCGTCGCCGAAGACGACGTGATCGAATCGCCCGGCAAGGCCGTGCGCGACGAGTTCGCGGCGGACCCGGTCGCGGCTGCCGCTGGTGACGATTCCGCGCGCGATGCCGAGCCTGGCGAGGCGATCGATCGCCTCGTGCGCGCCGTCGATCGGCCGGATCTTCTCCGACGCGAAGTACTCCAGCCAGCGCCGGTCGGCCTCGGGCCAGAGATTCTCCGGAAGGCCGATCATCCGGAACGTCTGATACCAGTTGGGCGAGTACGTTCTCTCGTAGGTGGCGCGATCGAATGGCACGCCGAGGTCGGCGAACATCTTCACGTAGCAGCGAAAGCTCGCCTCGGCGGTGTCGACCAGCGTTCCGTCCCAGTCGAACAGAACCGCGCGGATCATGGGAGAAGGGGGAGCGCCGGCGTTCGCCGGCGCTCCGGAGGAAGACCTACCAGATCACGCGCAGGGCGATCTGGAGCTGGCGCGGATCGCCGAGACCGCTCTGCACGGTGCCGTCGAAGTTGAACACGAGATTGGTCACTTCGGGGCGCTTGAGGTTCTTCGAGTTGAAGAGGTTGAAGACGTCGATGGCCGGCTCGATGGTCATGCCGCCCACGGCAATCGGCCTGGCAATGCGGAAATCGAGTGACGAAAACTCGTTGTCCTTGCGGCCGAGATTGCGGCGGGTGACGCTGCCGTCGGGATTGATCCGGTCGGCCGGTGTATTCGCGTCGGCCATGAAACGCGAGCCGCCGAAAGCGTTCTTGCCGCAGAACGCTTCGCTGACCACGCAGGCGAGCGACTTCGGCTGGGCGGAGCGATACGAGTAGCGAACGTTCACGTCGAGCCCCCACGGCGCGTCCCACAGAAGCCATCCGTTGAAGCGGTGGCGCTGGTCGCGGTCGGAATAGTGGTACTCGGCGTCGAGATCGGTGATCTTCGCGTAGCGGAACGAGAAGGGATCGCGCTCGTTGTCGTCGTCCGATTTGTCCTTCGAGTAGGTGTAGTAGGCCTGGAACTGGACGTGGTGCGAGGGCCGCTTCGTCACGCCCAGCGTGATGCCGTGATAGAGGCTCCTCGCCGACGACTCGACGACCGTCAGCGTGTTGATGCCGTTCGCGCCTCCCGGCGGCAGGCCGGTGCTCCACGGCGAGCCGAGGAGCGGGTCGTTGCGATTGACGAAGCGCGTGATGTTCTCACCCTTCGCGTAGTTGTACTTGACGAGGACCGCGTAGTTCGGGATGACCTCCTGCTCCCACGAGACGCTCGCCGAGGTCGTGCGCGGATTCGAAAAGTCCTCGTCGAACACGAAGACGTCGGGGAGGAACGGCGCGCCGATCTCCGACTGCGGAATGAGGTTCGGATAGGCGGGGACGGGTCCCAGGATCGGAGTGAGGGCGCTGTTGCGGAAGAGCGTCTGTCCGCGGCTGCCGTTGGTCGAGCGCGACGAGGCGAGCGTCAGCCCGGGAACGCGGCCGTAGAAGATGCCGGCATTGGCGCGGAAGACCTTCTTGCCGTCACCGCCCGGGTTCCACGAGAGCCCGAAGCGCGGCTGCCACATCGAGTAATCGGAGGGAATCGTTCCGTCCGACGGGAACGCCTGCCCTTTGGAGGTCTTGCCGATGAAGGGGGCGTAGAAGACCTGGCCCGGCGGCGTGATCGGGTCGGGCTGGATCGCCGCCTCCCAGCGGAGTCCGTACTGGACGTTCAGGTTCGGCGTCGCCTGCCAGCTGTCCTGGATGAACACCGAAGGTTCGGTCTGCGGGATGCTCTGCGTTCCCGCTTCCTCGACCGACAGTCCGCCGACGCCCGCCTGCTGCAGATAGAGGAGAACCGGACCGACGACGCTCGATCCGGCCGGGCATGCGCCGGTCTCGGAGCTGGTGCCGTTCGAGCACTCGACGTACTTCGGATTGCGGACGTAGTTGAGGAAGCCGTCGGTCGAGCTGAAGATGTAGCGGCCGTTGGCGAAGCCGATGAACGTCTGGACCGAGTTCACGCGGTTGTACTCGACGCCGAACTTGATCGAGTGCGCACCGCGAAGCCACGAGATGTTGTCGAGGATCTGGACGCGCTCGTCGTAGTACTCGACCGGGATGAAGAACGGCATGCCGAAGCGGTAGCCGCGGGCGAAATCGAACGCCGTGTCGGGGAGGGGGCGGTTCTGGCCCGTGACGTTGGGACCGTTGTACGGGCGGGGGCGGTATTCGCGCGCGTACTGGAATCGCATCTCGTTGAAGGTCGACGTCGTCACGGTCGAGCTGAGCGATCCGGTGCCGGCGTGCGAGTAGTCCTGCTCGATGGCGTTCGCGCTGCGGCCCCATGAATCGACGTCGAACGTTCCGTTCTCCTGCTCCGACCATGTGTAGTTGTAGCGGAGAGTGGCCAGATGTTTCGCCGAGGCGTTCCAGTCGAGTTTGGCCAGAAGGACGCGAGCATCGTTGGTCCGTTCGATCGGGCCGTTCTCGTTCGGGCTGCCGAAGCGGGCCAGGGCATCGACCACGCGCTGCTCGATCCGCGACGGGTCGGTCTGCTTGGTCGACGTCGCCTTCTGCAGGTCGAAGGCGACGAAGTAGAAGAGCCGGTCCTGCTTGAATGGTCCGCCGAGCGTGAAGCCGGTCTGGACCTGGTCGGAGTCGAACTTCGGCGCCGTTCCGCCGTCCGGCCTCTTGGCCCGCGACTGGAGCGCGTCGTTCTTGAAGACGACGTGGCCGGTGCCGGTGACTTCGTTCGTGCCCGACTTCGTGATGACATTCACGAAGCCCGACATCGAGCGGCCGAACTCCGCGTTCGCGCCGTCGGCGATGACGACCATCTCCTTCACGGCGTCGAGATTGAACGTGAAGGCGGGGCGCTGGCCGCCTCGCTGCTCGCCGAAGAAGGGATTGTTGAAGTCGGCGCCGTCGACGGAGACGTTGTTCGAGATGCCTTTCTGGCCGTTGATCGACAGTTCATCGCCGTCGGGGCCCTGGACGATCGACACGCCCGGCGTGAGCTTCATGTACTCGAGCATGTTGCGGCCGTTGTTCGGCAGCCCCGACACCGATTTCTGATCGATGCGAGTGGCGCCTTCGGTCCTCGCCGTCTCGATCAGCGGTGCGGCGGCGGTGACGACGATCTCCTCGGAGACGCCGGCCTGCTGCATCGTGATCGGAACGGTGAGTGTCTGGCCGACACCGAGATCGAGACCCTTCTTCACGGTCGTGGCGAAACCGGAGAGCGTCGCCGTGACCTGGTAGGGACCGAGGGGGAGGAGCACCGCGCGGAACCGGCCCGAGGTGTCGGTGACCGCGATCTGCTCGTAGTTCGTCGCCGTGTTGCGGATGGCGACCGTCACCCCCGGCACCGCCGCTCCGGAGGAGTCGACCACGGTTCCTTCGATGACGCCGGTGGTTGCCTGGGACTGTCCGAGGAGAAGCGAGGGGATGAGGAGTACCACCAGGAGCAGCACGATGAGACGCGAGCGCATACCGTCTCCTTTCAACGCAATCCAGTGGACGATTGAAAGGAGACTATACCGCAGCCGTGCCGTCTGATCTCAGGTCGTTCCGGTCGTCGACGTACCGGGCACAACGGTCGATGTCGGCGGAGGGGCGGCGGGCGGCCGGATGATGAGTTGCAGCTCCTCACCGAGTTCGCGATGGTTCAGGACCGGACAGTAGAGCGTGTAGGTGCCCGGCTGGAGCACGACGTCGATCGGCACGCTCGCTCCCTTCGCGATGTTGTCGGGCGGCGCCTTGCGGATTCCCGGTCCGTCGATCGAGAGATTGTGAACGGCGCTGCCGGCGTTGGTGACGGTCAGCACCGCCGGCCCGGGCGGGATGGCGTCGGGGTTTGCCACGGAAATGCGGCGATCCTCGAGCGTCACGAGGACGGTGTAGCCCGCGGTCGTGTCGGGCACGAGGGCCGCACCGCCGGGTGAGCCGGGGTGCCGGGCGCTGTCGGTCGCCTTCGCCTGTGCCTGCTCGAGGAAGCCCTCCTGCTCGTTTTCGGCGCGGCCGCAGCCGACTGCGAGAACGATGAGGACGGCGGCGGGGACTGCATCGAAACGCATGTCATTGACCTCCCGGGAAGGAGGCAAGCAACGCGCGAGCCGAAAGCGGGAGGAAACAGCCGGGACCGCGCGGAGACTCGAGCATGCCGGATCGTCACCGCGCACGGCGATCACGACGTCGAAGCCCCCGAGGTCTTGTGGTTGGGGCGGTCGCAAGAACAGGATCG
>DATLYG010000267.1:0-16850 GCA_035574985.1 Thermoanaerobaculia bacterium
CGGTATGACGATGACGTTTCCCGCCGTGATGACGGTCGCCGGCGGCAACGGCCGCTCGTAGCTCCCGTGGTCCTCGACGACCGTGTTGCCACGCACGCGGAACGTCCTGCCGCTGCCGGGACCGCCGCCGAACCACGACCACACCCCTTCGTCGCGCTGCCGCACCACGCGCCCGGTGTGGGCGTCGACCGCCGATCCGCGGTGAAGCCGGATGATCTCCTTTCCCTGTTTCCGCGCCAGCTCCACGTAGTGCCAGTCGGGGGGGACCCAGACGGGATTCTCCTCCTTTCCCTTGATCCGGAACTTGCCGGTCGGCGTGTCGAAGACCATGGTCCTGCCGTCGACGACGAGCGTCGTTCCTTTTCCCGTCGAACAGACCGCCTCGAAGACGTTCCGGCCGTTGCGCCGGACGTAAAGTTTGTTCTCGGACGTCGACACGACGACCGTCTGGCCCGTGTCGGGCACGTCCTCGGTCTGCTGCGTCATCTGTGCAAGGCGCGACTGCAGCGCCTGCACGTCGGCGTTCTTCTGCCGCGCCTGGTGCCGCAGGGCTTCTGCCCGCTGGCCCATCCGCTCGGCGATCATTCGGTCGATCGTCTCGACACGCTGCAGCCGGCGGAGATCGCGGATGTTGATCCACTCGCCGGCGACGGCCGTGGCCGCGAGGCCGAGGCCGAGGACCAGCAGCGCCCACGATCCGAGGAATCCGATCCATCGAGGCATGTCGTTCGTCCTCTCAGAAGATGTAGACGCGCGTCCGCGTCGTGATGCGGGGCCAGATCGCGGCGAGGTCGTCCTCCGGCACCAGGATCGAACCCGGTTTCGGCTGCCCGTGCAGCGGACTGCCGGCCGGTGGGGGAGAGTGCAGGATGTAGTTGTCCTGGAGCACGACCACGTACCGGCCGAGGCCGTTCTCGATCACCGGGCGCCGCTCGGGGAGCGGTTCCTGCCGCATCGCGTAGACCCATTCCGGCACGCGCCACGGGTAGCCCTCCTGCTTTGCCCTGACCATGAAGGCTCCCTTCAGGGGGAGAAACGTCCAGGTCCTGCCGTCGGGGGAGTGCACGGTGGCTGCCGCGCCGATCTGGACGTCCGCCTCGCGCGCCACCTCGGAGCCGTAGCGGAAGTAGAGCTTTCGCTTCGACGTGTCGACGGCGATGTAGAAGTCCTCCGCCTCGAGACTGCGCAGGAACTGCATCCGTCCATCGAGTTCGCGTGCGAGCTGCTCGCGCGTCATGTCGATGCGTGAGAGTTCGTCGCGGATGCGGTTCAGCTCCGCCGGCGAATTCGGGGCCGGTTCGAACAGCCTCGCCGTTTTCTCCCGGATCACCTCGCGCTGATGCTTACCGAAGGCGAAGAGAGCGAGGGCGAGCAGCAGCAGCGTCAGATTCAGCCAGAGCGGTGGGCGGGAAAACGTCCGCCGGTCGGGTGATTCCGGTCTCGGTTCTTTTCGTCGTTCAGGCATCCCCTGCCGTTTCGTTCGCGAAGGGCGTGCCAGGACGGGTCCGTGTGTAGAATGGCGGCGGATCCGACCCTGGGCGGAGGGATGCCCGAGACGAGTGGATGCGCGGGAGCTGCTTGCCGAGAATCTTGGACTTCTCGATCGCGTGATCGCGTTCACGTGCCGGCGGCACGGGTTGCGCGACGATGACGCGGAGGAGTTTGCGGGATCCGTGCGCCTTCGGCTGGTGGAGAACGACTATGCGATCCTCCGCAAGTTCGAGGGGCGAAGCAGCCTGGCGACGTTTCTGACGGTCGTGGTGCAGCGGATGCTGCTCGACCGCCGGATCCAGGCCTGGGGAAAGTGGCACGCCTCGGCGGAAGCGACACGCCTCGGTCCGGTGGCGGTGGAACTCGAGAAGCTCGTTTACCGCGATGGAAGGATGCTCGACGAGGTGTTGCCGATCCTCCGCAGGCACGACACCACGCTCACGCGCGAGTCGCTCGAGCGGCTTCTCGAGAAGCTGCCCCGCCGCGCGCCGCGCCGGCGTTTCGTGGCCCTGGAGGAGGCAGGGGAGCTGGCGGCGACCAGCAGCGACGCGGAGGCCCGCGCCGTCGAGAGGGAGCATGCCGAACGTTCGCTGCGGCTGAGCGGCATCGTGACGGAGTTTCTCGCGGGGCTTCCGCCCGACGAGAAGCTGGCCCTCCAGCTCCGGTTCGACTCGGGGATGACCGTGGCGGAGATCTCCCGCTCGCTCCACTGCGACCAGCGGGCGCTCTACCGCAGCATGGAAAAACGCCTCAGGGAACTCCGCGAGCGTCTGGAACGAGGAGGGATCGCTGCCGACGACGCGCGCGAGTTGATCGGCAGCCGCGGTGTAGTTCTCGACTTCCGTCTGAAAACAGATCCCTCCCGTCCGTCAAACAGCAGGAAGGAGACCTTACCCAGCGGACGGGAGGAAATATCCCCATGAACGCCGTGGACGAACGGACGCATCCCGAGCCCGAGGCTCTGGCGGCATTTCTGGAAGGATCGCTGTCGGGGAGCGATCTCGGCCCGATCGCGGAGCATCTCGGCGGCTGCGAGGAATGCCGTCTGGTGATCGGCGAAGCGGCGGCATTCCTCAGAGAGGAATCGCCGGACCGGACGCAGTGGCGCGGCTGGGTGCGATGGACCACCATTGCGGCCGCGGCGGCGACCGTCGCGGGCGTGCTCGTTCTCTCTCCTCTGCGCGATCGCTTCCGCGATCCGCTCGACGAACTCCAGCCGCGCGATCATCGGGCCATCCAGGCGCGCCTCACGGAGTTCGACTACGCGCCGTACCGCGTCACGCGCGGTGGCGAGGAGTCCGCCGACCGGCCGACCGACGCCGCCGCAGAACTGGAGGAGCGTCTCCGGAAGCGACGGACGCCGGAGAATCTGCATCGCTTCGCTCTCGCCCAGCTCGCGCTGGGGCAGCCGGCGCGGGCGAAGTCGCTGCTCGAAGAGGCGGTGCGGGCGGAACCGGACAACGCCGCGATCCTTTCCGATCTCGCGGCCGCGCAGTTCGCGACCGGCGACTATGCCGTCGCCTCCGAAACCGCCGCACGCGCGCTGCGCCTCGATCCTTCCCTGTCCGCGGCGGCGTTCAACCTTGCCCTCTCGCTGGAAGCCGCGGGAAAAACGGCCGAGGCCGTCGATGCGTGGCAGAATTACCTCCGCTTCCATTCCGGCAGTCGTTGGGACGAAGAGGCCCGGGATCATCTCGATCGGCTCGGGCGACGGAAGAGATAGAGGAGGGTCGATGGAAAAGTCGATGATCGTCCTGTTCGTGGGTCTCATCGCGCATGTGAACTTTCCCGACTGGCAGGTGCAGAGCACCGGCGTGCTGTTGCGAGCCCCCGGCCACGAGGCGACCTTGACGATTCCCGACACCGCCACGGTCCGCCCGCTCAATCCGGGCGACACGTGGATCGACCAGTACAAGCAGAGCGGCGGAGGATACCGCGTCCATCTCGACGACATGCACGTCCGTCTCGAGGGGACACAGAGCGTCGCCACGCAGAAGACGGCGGCGCAGAAACGGCACGTCCCCAACCTCGGGACGATCGCGCCGAACTGCAAGAAGCTCAATCCCGCGGTGCGCGCGCGGAGGCCGGACGCGGACTTCGCGGCGTTCTTCGACTATCGCGGCGGCACGCTCACGCCTCTGAACTATCTCCGCGAAATGCTCGGGTTTCCCGGCACGAAGGAAGCGGACCCGCGCTGTGTCGCCTGCTACGACCGTCTCGACACGGCGCTGACCGGCCCGGAGGCGCTGCTGGTGTTCTCGCCGAGTGGAGGCGCGACGCACAGCTACTGGGTCTCGCCGACGACGCTCGTGGTGGCCAACCGGCATCCCGCCGGCGGGAGTCACTTCGACCTCTACTACAAGGTTCTCCAGTCGTGTCCTCCCGTATCTCCCGTCGCCGACGGCCCCTGCACCATGGAGCGATGCGCCGAAGTGGAAGCGATGGTTCCTGACAGCGACTGCTCGAACAGTCAATGGCCGTAGGTGCGCTGCGACGACGGCCAGCGACTGCTCTCGCCGGAATCGCCGTCATTGCGTGCATCGCTGCCGTTCTGATCGTCGTTCGGGTCCGGCGAGAGTTCGCTCCGGAGCGTGTCCTCCACCTCCAGGAGAGACTGTGGGAGGGGCGCCTTCACGCCGCCTCCTGGGGGAGGCGTCCGGGAGACGCACCATCGGCCGAACGGCGTCGCCTCCGGTCGGCGGCGGCGAAGGCGAAGATCGATTCCGCCCCTCCGCAGACGCGCGCCCTGCGGGCGCTGGTCGCCGGCGATCATGCCGGGGCCGAGCGCCTGCTGAGGAGTCTCACATCGGCCGGAAACGCTCCGGAGGTCTGGAACGATCTCGCGGTGGTTCTGCTCGATGGTGCAGGAACCGACGTTCTCAGAACACTGGAAGCGCTGGCCGCGGCCGATCGTGCGATCGATCTCCGGCCGGGCGATGAACCGGCCGTCTTCAATCGCGCCGTGATTCTCGAACGTCTCGGTCTGACGTCCGCGGCAGCTTCCGCGTATCGCGACTATCTGCGGCTCGATCGCGACTCGCGCTGGGCCGGCGAGGCACGCGAGCGGTTGCAGTCTCTCGAAAGGAAGGATGAGCGGTGGAGCGATCGCCGGCCGGAGATCGAAGCCGCCGCGGCGTCCGGAGATCAGGCCGGCGTGAACCGGATCGTGCGCCGCTTCCCGCAGGATGCGCGCGGGACCGTGGAAGGCGAGCTTCTGGCCGATTGGGGGAAACACCACCTCGATGGAAACCGCGACGCTGCCGGCAAACGACTGGCGGTCGCTCGAGCGATGGCGACCGCGATCGAGCAGGATCGCGGCGAGGGACTGGCGGCCGATGCGGTGCGGGCGATTCTGGAGGCGATCGAGCGGGGCGATTCTTCGCGCGCCCGGCGGCTCGCCCGAGGTCACGTCGCGTACCACGAAGGACGGCGTCTCTACGCGTCGCGCGAGGTCAAAGGGGCCGTTCGCCAGTTCGACGTGGCCGTCCGCGAGTTCCAGGCCGCGCGGAGTCCGATGGAACTGCTGGCGGCATACTACCGGGCCGACGCGGTCACCGCCGGTGCCATCAGCCCGCGTGAGGCTCTCGGCACGCTGCAGGAATTGACGCGACGGGCCCCGTCCCGGTATCGCGCATTGCGAGGCTATGCGGAGTGGCTGCGCGGGTCGATCGCCTGGGTGGACGGCATGCCGGAGGGAACGCTGAAGGCCTACACGGACGCCGCCGGCATCTTCGCGGCGATCGGTGAGTCGTCCAACGTCATCGACCTGCGCTCGCGAACCGCTTCGATTCTCGCGATCCTGGGGCGAACGCCCGAAGCGTGGACGATTCATGCGGACCTCATCGCGGTGGCCTCCTCGCAGGCGAGCCCTCAGTCGCTGGCCAGAACGCTCTATCTCGCCGCTTCCGATGCCGTCCGCGAGGAGCGGTGGGGCGTTGCGAGCGCACTCCTCGGCGTGGCGGCGGAGGTGCGGGGAGCCAACCCGGGCATTCGCGCGCAGATTCTTTCCTGGTGGCCGCTTGCAGCCAGACGCGCCGGCATGACGCGAACGGTGGAGGAAGGGCTCCGCCGCGCGCGAGAATCGGTCTCGCAGATTCCCGATGCGACGCTTCGCCTCGTCATCGAGAACGATCTCCGTCTGGTCGAGGCCCTCGTCGTGCGCGATCGCGATCCCGGCCGGAGCGCTCGTCTCGTCTCGGAGTTCCTCCCGATCGCAAGAGAGACCCGGCGAACGGTCAACGTGCCGCACGCCCTGATGGAGCGGGCGGCCGCCCATCGTTCGCTCGGCCGCCTGGAGGAGGCGAAAGAGGATCTTCGAACTGCCATTGCGGCCGTCGAAGAGGCTCGAGGGAACATCGCCCGTGACGAGTTCCGCGACGCGTTTTTCGGCCGCTCCTCCGCCGCCTATTCCTTCCTCGCGGAGCTGCTCGAGGACGGGGGCGATGTGAACGGTGCGGTTGCGGTGCTCGATCGCCGCCGCGCGCGGGTGATCCTCGATCGCATCTCCGGAACGCGCTCCGCAGCCGGACCGGGCGGGCCGGACAGGCTCCCGCCGCTCGATGCCCGTACGGCCATCCTCTCGTATGGAATCTACCCGGACAAGGTGACGGTCTTCGTTCACACGGCCCGGGGTCTCCGGCACTTCCGCTCTGCTGCGTCGGCGGCGACGCTGGCGCGCACATCGGCGGCCTTCGGCGAGCAGCTCAGGAGAGGGAACATCGCCGGTGCGCGCGAGCAGGGACGGGCACTGCATCGATTCCTCATCGAGCCCGCGCTGCCATCCCTTGGCGGGATCGACACTCTCGTGGTGGTGAGTGAGCCCGCTCTCCATCGCGTCGCCTTTCCGGCGCTCGTGCAGCCGGACGGGCGCTACCTCATCGAGAGTTTCACCATCGCCATGGCGCCGAGCATCGCGTCATACGCGCTGGTGCGTGAGGCTCCCGGCCGCCGGCCGTCGATGAAGCCGCTCGTTGTCGGGAATCCGCGTCTCGACCCCGTCAGGTTCGCCGCGTTTCCCCCTCTGCTCGCAGCCGAGGAGGAAGCGCGGGACGTCGCCGCTTCGTATGCGGGCGCGACGCTGCTGGTCCGCGACGCGGCCACGAAGACGGGTGTGGTCGAAGGGTTGCGGCAGTGCGATGTCGCTCATCTGGCAGCGCATGCCGTCGTCGATCCGGCGGACGCGCAGCGGTCGCGCATCCTCCTCGCCGCGGCCGCGCATGACGACGGCGTTCTCGAAACGAGCGAGATCACGGCGCTGCATCTCGATCGGCTCCGGCTCGTCGTTCTTGCCGGCTGCCGCACCGGAGCTCTCGCGGAAGGCTACGGCGATCTCCGGAGTCTTGCGGCGGCATTTCTCGTGGCCGGCGCGAGATCGGTGGTGGCCACTCTGTGGGACGTCGACGATGAAACCACGCGCGAGATCTCGGTTCTCCTCCATCGGGAGATCGCCAGGGGTGCCCCGTCGATGCAGGCCCTCCGGCAGGCGCAGTTGCGGATGCTCCGCTCCACCGATCCGCGCATGAGAAACCCGCAGGCCTGGGCGGCGCTTCAGATCTACGGCAGCGGCGAGTAGTCCCGCCGGTCACGGGCGGACGCGCAGCAGGTCCTTCCCGACGAGAATCTCTCCCGTGAAGTGTTTCGCAGCGCGTTCGCGGAACGTTTCCTCGGCATTCGCGGGGATCAGGTGCGTCAGGACCAGACGCTTCACACCCGCCGCCGCGGCGATCTGTCCGGCCTCTTCGGCAGTGGTGTGGTAGCGCTTGAGGCGCGCGGCGACTTCCGGCGTGTCGACGCGGTCGAAGTGCTCCGGAAGACAGGCTTCGATCACGAGCACGTCGGCATTCTTCGCATGCTCGAGAAGGTTGTCGTCGGGCCGGGTGTCCCCCGAAATCACGATTCGCCTGCCGTCCGCCTCCACGAGATATCCGAAGGCGCGTTCGACCGGCCTGTGGTCGACGGCGAACGCCGTGATGCGGACGCCGTTCGCGTCGTAGACGACTCCCTCTCGCACCTCGCGCGGGTTGATCGTCGCGCCGGCCGCCGGATGTTTCTCGATGACGTCGCGCCGCAGGCGGATGTCTTCCCGGAAAAACCGGAGCATCCCCTCGCTCAGATCCGTCACGCCCCGCGGTCCGTAGAGTTCGAGCGGGCGCGACTTCCTGCCGAACTGCCATGACGTGATGAAGAGATCCGGGAGGCCGGCGGTGTGGTCGGAATGGAGATGGGTGAGAAAGACCGCCCGAAGGGTCTCGTAATTCAGGTTCGCAGCGGCGATCCGAAGGGTGACGCCGCGGCCGGCGTCGAAGACGAACCATCCGCCGCCGGCGACGACGGCCGTCGAAGGGCCCGCCCGCAAGGGGTCGGGCCGCGGGAAGCCGGTGCCGAGGAGGACGACTTCCGCGGCGCCGGCGTCGAAAGCGCCGAGGATCGAAAGAGCGAGGAGAAGTGGCGGGAGGAAAGGGAGGAAGGCCCGGAGGGGGCGGTCCTGATGTTGGCCGCCTTGGCGGCCGGGAGTGATCGCGCGCATGGGCGCATTCTCTTCCGAATTCGCGAATTTCGAAGGAATCCGCAAGGACTCGGGGCGGCGCGGTGCCGAGATTGGCCCCTGTGGGGAAAACCGTGACGGGCGTCCGTCTAGAAATGGCAAAGCGAGGGAACGTCATGAATTTCGAACTCGATCCCGATTTCGTGATGGCCATTGCCGGTTCCTCCCATGAGACCCGGCGCGTTCAGGCGGCAGCGAACGAGGTGGTGCGGGTCGGCCGCACCGACGCGGTGATCGTCGAAGCGGCGTCGTGGGGCGTCTGCGTCCGTCACAGCGGCGCATTGCGGCTCGGATCGGAGCTGCGCCTGTCGTTCCGGATCGGATCGCGGCAGGCGGCCGTGGTTGCCGTGGTGATCTCGTCGCGTGTGGTGAGGCTGGCGGGAGAGGGGACGCTGTTCGATACGACGCTCCGGTTCGCCGAGAGGTCGATCGACGTGCAGCGCTGGATTGAACGCCTGACCGACGCGACGGTCTTCGATCCTCCTCCTCCTCCGCTCCACGCCGCTGCCGCTCTCTGCTGATGGAACCGTCGATCCGCGACGACCTCAGGACCAGGCCATGTACGAGACAATCGACATGAACCGCAGACCGACCTCTGCACGCGTCTTTTCGAATGATGCCGGCAGCCGGGGCCCCGTGCGCGTGCTCGCGCTCGTTGGCGACCGGAAGGAGTTCGCGGCGATGGAGAGGGGCCTTCGCGAAGCCGGCTTCGAGGTCGATCCGGTGACCTCGTGCGCCGACGTTCTCCGCGCCGGCGATGCCGACTACCACGCGTTTCTGCTCGACCTCCGCATGCACGGCGAAGGGGAGCGGGTGCTCGAATACCTCGCCAACTATCGCCGCCACACCCTCCGGAAGGCGGTCATTCTTCTTCCCGAAGAGGCCTCGCTCGTCACGACGCTCGCGAACGCCTACGCGTTCGGCGTCGTGAGAAACAGCGTCGCGTTCGAGGAAGTTGCCGCGCTCCTGCGGGCCTGCGTCCTCCGCCAGGTACCGCCGCGGATCGTGCGCTGCTGACCGGCCGTCACCCGTTCGTCACCGCGGTGAACGAACGGAATCGGGCATCGGGTTCGCTCACTCTCCGACTGGAATAACCGCCACAGGCGGCAGATTGAAGAGCGCGTTAGGAGAATGCCTGGTATGGCCGAATCAACCGCTACCGCAGTTCAGCACGTCACCGACGCCGATTTCGACAAGACGATTCTCGGCGGGGGAAAGCCCGCGCTCGTCGACTTCTGGGCGCCGTGGTGCGGCCCGTGCCGCATCATCGGACCGATCATCGAAGAACTCGCGCCGTCCTATCAGGGACGGGCGATCATCGCGAAGCTGAACGTCGACGACAACCCTCAGGTCGCACAGCGCTACGGCGTGACCTCGATCCCGACGCTGATGATGTTCAAGGACGGCAGGCTCGTCGACCGCATCGTCGGCGCGATGCCGAAAGGCGAGATTCAGAAATTCATCGACAGGAATCTGTGAGCGTGAATGCGCGGCGGCCCCGGCCGCCGCGTCACGGCTCCAGTCCGCGGTCGCTCCTGCAGAGCGACTTCACCCCGTCCGCCGTGACGACGAAGGTGTCTTCGATGCGTACCCCGATCCGGCGATCGGGGTAATAGAGGCCCGGCTCGATCGTCACGATGTCTCCCTCCTCGATCTGATCGCGGTTGCTCGGAAGCAGCGAGAAGAACGGCTTCTCGTGGATGTCGAGGCCGACCCCGTGACCCAGCGAGTGAACGTACCCCTCGAGCGTCGACGGGTGCGTCCGCGTCGTGGCGTACCCCCGCGACTCGAAGTAATCGCAGACCAGCGCCTGATAGCTCGACGCTGCGGTCCCCGGCCGCATCGACCGGGCGGCCATTTCGAACGCCGCAAGGACGTCGGCGTGGATGCGCCGCAGCTCCTCGCCGGCGGGCCCGACGCAGAAGGTGCGCGTCAGGTCGAAGAAGTAGCCGCTGTTGCGGTCGAGCGGGAAAATGTCCAGGACGATCGGCAGCGACGGGCGTACGACGGCGTTCGCATCGCCGCGCGAATGCGGGATTCCGGCGTCGCGTCCCTGCGAGAGAATCGTCTCGTGGTCTTCGGCCATGCCGCGACGGGCGATCTCGAACGAGACGAGTTCCTTCAGATCGCCGAGCTTGAGAGGCTTCCCTTCGTAGACGAGTTGCTCTCCGTCGATCGTGCAGTCGCGCAGCACGGCCCGCACTTCGTCGACCACCTCTTCGGTTCGCGAGCCGACGGAGGCGATGGCGTCGACCTCCCACGGCTCCTTTCGCTTTCGTGCGATCTGGATCAGGTCCTCGCCGTTCGACGGGCCGATCTCCCATCCGCGGTCTCGCAGCCCGGCGGCGACGCCGAGGTAGAGGTGGACCGGAGCGTGTCCGAAAATCGCCAGCGACCTCCCGCCGCCGCCGAGCTCGCGCAGCACCCGGTCGAAGAACTCGGCGTACGCCTCGGAGGTGGTCGCGGCACTGCGGAAGATCCGTTCGTGATCGAAGTCGTGGGCGAGACGCACTTCGAGGCCGCTCGCCGCCGCTTCGTCGCGTTCCATCGGGTAGGTGATCAGGACGGGAGCACGCCCGGCGAACTTCACGGCATACCCGCGCGTGACCTTTGCGCCGCGCGCGAGCCAGCGAAACGACGCGTGCATCGCCTCGTGCATCGGAACGAGCACGGCGTCGATGCCGCGTTCGGACATGAGCGTGTCGAGATCGGAGAGCATGCCGGATCAGAAGAGTGAAAGGCGCCGTCCGACGGCTGACGACCGGGCGTGATGTGTCAGGTTCACCGGGCGAGATCGCGGTGCGAAGGACGGCACCCGGCGTGATAGTACATCCGGGCGACGAACGGAAGCGAGATGAAGCTCAAGGTGATGACCTACAACATCCGGGGAGACGCCGCCGCACGGCGTCCCGACCACATCCCGAAGATCGCCGAAACCATCGCCGCGATCCAGCCCGATCTGGTGGCGCTGCAGGAGGTTCACTGCCGCAACCGCTTCTCGGCCCGGGCCGATCAGGCGGCTCAGATCGCCGGGTTGACGGGGCTGAACGTCCACTTCGGCAGGAGCTGCGAGATGGAGGGGGGCGACTACGGGAATGCCGTGCTCACCCGCGGCTCGATCGAAAGCGCACGGGTTCATCCCCTCCCCGGGAGCGGCGAACCCCGCTCACTGCTCGAGACCGGCGTCCGCATCGACGGCGCGGAGATCGCGTTCTTCGTGACGCACCTGGCGGCGTGGGGGCGGCTGCTGCGCCGTGCGCGTCTGGAGCAGATTGCCGTCCTCGGCGACATCATCGGGCGCGCCACGATGCCGCATCTCCTCGCCGGCGATTTCAATGTCCCTCCTCCCGCCGGGGAGATGCGGACACTGCTCGGTCACGGGCATCTCCGCCTCTGCGGCGACGCGCGGGAGGCGACCTTCCCCCTGACCCGGCAACGGCTCGACTACATCTTCGGCGGCCCGGGGTGGGAGGTGATCGACAGCGAGGTGGTTCGCCGCGGACCGTCCGATCACTGGCCCGTCACGGCGACGCTGGCGTTGAGGGAGGCATGATTTGACACCAGTCCATTCCGGCGCAGCCTGTGCTAGTGTTGCCTCTCTTCGCTTCCGATGGAACCTACGCAGAGCAGGAGCCGTCGTTACTTCCTGATTCTTTCGCTGAGCGCGCTCGGAGTCGTCTACGGCGACATCGGCACCAGTCCGCTGTATGCGATCAAGGAGTGCTTCGACACGAAACACGGCGTCGCCCCGACGCCGCAGAACGTGTATGGCATCCTCTCGCTCATCTTCTGGTCGCTGGTCATCGTCATCTCTCTGAAGTACCTGGTGTTCGTCATGCGCGCCGGCAACCGCGGCGAGGGCGGCATTCTGGCGCTCATGTCGCTGGTGCGGCCTCGTGGCGAGAGGCGTTCGGTCCGCCGCGGCCTTCTTTTCATGCTGGGACTCTTCGGCGCAGCACTGCTCTACGGCGACGGGATGATCACGCCGGCCATCTCGGTCCTCGGCGCGATCGAGGGCCTTTCCGTGGCCACGCCCGTCCTCTCGGGCTGGGTCATTCCGGTCACGCTCGTGGTCCTCTTCCTGCTGTTCGTGGTTCAGCAGTCGGGGACCGCCCGAGTCGGAGCGATGTTCGGCCCGATCATGTTCGTCTGGTTCGTGACGATCGCGGGTCTCGGGGTCTGGCAGATCATTCACGAGCCGCACGTGCTTCGGGCACTGCTTCCGAACTACGCCTACGAGTTTTTCGTCATCAACCGGGTGCACGGATTTCTGGTGCTCGGCGCCGTCTTTCTCGTCGTCACCGGAGGGGAAGCGCTCTACGCGGACATGGGTCACTTCGGCGTGAAGCCGATCCGCGTGGCGTGGTTCACCGTCGTCTTTCCGGCGCTGGTGCTGAACTATTTCGGGCAGGGAGCGGTTCTTCTGCGGCTGCCGGTCGAGGCGCGTGACAATCCGTTCTTCTACATGGCCCCGGCGTGGGGGCGGATCCCGCTCGTCATTCTCGCCACGGTGGCCGCCGCGATCGCCTCGCAGGCGGTGATCTCCGGAGCGTTCTCGCTCACGCGGCAGGCGGTGCAGCTCGGCTACCTCCCGCGAATCCGCATCCGTCATACCTCTGCGCGGCAGATCGGACAGATCTACATCCCGTCGGTCAACTGGCTGCTGGCCATTTCCGCGATGGGGCTCGTGGCGACGTTTCAGGAATCGACCAGCCTGGCCGCCGCATACGGCGTCGCCGTGACGGCGACCATGGCCATCACGACGATCCTCTTCGCCACCGTCGCGCGAGAGCGCTGGCGCTGGAGCGTGCCGGCGACCCTCGCCTTCCTCATTCCATTCCTCGCGGTCGACCTGGCGTTCTTCGGCGCCAACATCGTCAAGTTCATGCATGGCGGGTGGTTTCCG
The DNA here is from genome assembly GCA_035574985.1 of Thermoanaerobaculia bacterium. GTDB lineage: Bacteria > Acidobacteriota > Thermoanaerobaculia > Gp7-AA8 > Gp7-AA8 > DATLYG01. The sequence continues at coordinate 12,942 of DATLYG010000267.1, forward strand.
CTCGCGGTCGGCGTGGCCGTCTTCACCGTCATGTCGACATGGCGGAAGGGGAGGACGGTGCTCACCAACCGGCTCAAGGAGCAGGCGATCTCGACCGAAGACCTGCTGCGCGATCTGGCCTCGAACCGGATCCCGCGAGTTCCCGGCACGGCGATTTTCATGACGCGTGACGTCGAGGGGATCCCCACCACGATCCTGCACAACATCAAACACAACAAGGTCGTCCACCAGAAGGTCGTCTTCCTCACCGTCGAGACGGAGGAGACGCCGCACCTCTCACCCGAGGAGCGGTTCGAATGGCGCGATCTCGGCCAGGGCGTCTACCGGCTCATCATCCGTTTCGGATTCATGGAGGACTCCGACATCCCCGAGCTGCTGGCGGGGCTCGAGAATGCGCCGGTGTCGTTCAACCCGATGACGACGAGCTATTTCCTCGGCCGCGAGACGCTGATCCCGACCCACCGTCCCGGCATGGCCATCTGGCGCGAGCACCTCTTCGCCTGGATGATGCGCAATGCCACCAGCGCCTCCACCTTCTTCAGCCTTCCCCCCAACCAGGTGATCGAGCTCGGCGCGCAGGTGGAGATCTGATCATGATCCTTCGCGAGGCGATCCGCGATCTCTACCTTCACATGGAATGGGCCGACGCGATCGTATGGAAGAGCGTGCTCGCATCGGAAGCGGCGTCGTCCGATCCGAAGACGCGCGAGCTGCTGTATCACATCCACATCGTGCAGCGCGCGTTCCATCAGCTCTGGAGCGGATCGCGCGTCGACGTTCCGGAGCCGTCGGCGTTCGCCACGGCCGAGGCGATCCGGCAGTGGGCCCGGGGCAACCATGCCGAACTCCGCTCCTTTCTGGAGAGGCTCGATGAGGAGCACCTCGATCGCCCGCTGAAGATCCCATGGGCGAAGCGGCTGACCGAACGGTTCGGCATCACTCCGCAGAGCGTCACGCAGGGGGAGTCGATGTTCCAGGTTCCCGCGCACAGCACCTACCATCGCGGACAGGTGAATGCGCGTCTTCGCGAACAGGGAGCGGAACCGCCGCTGATCGACTACATCGCCTGGCTGTGGTTCGGCAGGCCGGAAGCGGAGTGGTGACGAGGGCCGGAGTGGCACAGGGGCGGCACCGGGCCGTTTTGCCTTTTGCCGTTTTCAAGCTATGTTCGCTCCCGCCGGATGAAAGTTGCGTTTCTCAAGCCTCCGATCGGGGGGATCCTCGGTCTGGAGATGCTGACGTTCGTCGAGCCGCTCGGGCCGATCTGCGTCGCGGCCTGTCTCGAGCGGGACGGTCATGAGTGCAAGGTCGTCGACCTGCGCATCGAAGGGGAGGATGCCGGCGTCGAACTCTGCCGGCGGTTCGACCCCGACGTGGTCGGACTGCAGTGCAACTTCACGACCGAGCGCAACCGCACCGTCCGCCTGGCGCGGCGGGTCCGCCGCGAGATGCCGGGGGCGTTCATCGTCGTCGGCGGCCACGATGCGTCGCGCGATCCGGAGTGGTTCCGGGACGTGGTCTTCGACGCGATCGCCGTCGGCGACGGAGAAGAGGTCATGACGCCGCTCGTCGACGCGCTGCGCAGCGGACGCGATCTGCGCACGGTCCGTGGAGTCGTCTTCCGCGAGGGGAGGGAGTGGGTCGACACGGGAGCGGCCGCCGTCCGCCCCGACCTCGATTCCCATCCGATGCCGGCACGGCATCTGATCGCCCACTACGCCGGTCACTACTACATCAACTTCCGCAAACCGCTCGCGCTGATGGAGACCGCGCGCGGCTGCCCGTTCAGGTGCAACTTCTGCTCGGTCTGGAAGTTCCACGAGAGCACGTTCCGGGAGAAATCACCGGAGCGCGTGGTGAGGGAGCTGCAGGCCATCGAAGCGCCGAACGTCTTCATCACCGACGACATCTTCTGGATGAACGTCCGCCGCGGCGAGGAGATGGCGAAGCAGATCAGAGCCGCCGGCGTGAAGAAGTTCTTCACCGTCCAGACGCGCACCGACATCATCGTGAGGTTTCCCCATCTGGTCGAGATGTGGAAGGACTGCGGCAGCCTGGCGATCTTTCTCGGGCTCGAATCGGTCACCGACGAAGGCCTCGCCGCCGTCAACAAGAAGAACAAGGCCTGCAACAATGTCCGCGCCATCGAGATCCTCAGGGACCTCGGCGTCGGTTTCACGCCGAACTTCATCGTCGATCCGGCATGGGACCGCGACGACTTCGCGCGCCTCCGCGAGTGGATCGAGCAGATGGGCGCCTACAACAGCGGCTTCTCGATCCTCACGCCGCTTCCCGGGACCGATCTGTGGGACACCGCTCGAACCCGCGTCACCACGCAGCAGTGGGAGATGTACGACATCGTCCACACGGTGCTGCCGACGAAGCTTCCGCTCGAGGAGTTCTACGACGAATACTCCCGCCTCTGGAAGCATGCCCTCGAGGTGCGCTACCGACGGCGCGGCCGACTGCGGACGTACGTGCAGCTCGGCGCCGCTCTCGCCACGGGGAGGGTCACGCTCGGCGCGGTGAAGAAGGGGATGAACATCGCCAGGGTGTTCAGCCGTCCCGAGACCTTCCTCTCCGCCCACCGGGAGTGAGGCAATCCGGGCGGGCATCTGATGCGTAGTTGGGCAAAAAGGAGGACGCAATCCATGCGCAAACTCGCCGCAACGGTCGCACTCTGTCTCTTTGCCCTCTCGCTCGCCGCGCACGAACCGGCCCGACCTCAGACGCTCTACGGACGCCTCGGCGGCTACGACGCCATCGCAGCCGTGGTCGACGACTTCATCGGGCGTCTGGCGACGGACAAACAGCTCGCCCGCTTCTTCGCCGGCCACAGCGAAGACTCGCTGAAGAAAATCCGCCAGCATGTCGTCGACCAGATCTGCATGGTCGCGGGCGGCCCCTGTGCCTACACCGGACGCGACATGAAAACGTCGCACAAGGGACTGGGGATCACGAAAGCCGACTGGAATGCCGCCGTCGGCCACCTCGTCGGGACCCTCGACAAGTTCAAGGTACCGGAGAAGGAGAAGTCGGAACTCCTGGCCGCCGTCTCGTCGCTCGAGAAGGACATCGTCGAGAAATAGAGCCCTACGGGAAGAGGCGCAGCCCGCGCGACTGCGCCTCTTCGAGCAGGTCGAGGAACCGGGTGCGGGGGATCTCCCGCGCTCCGAACGCCGCCATGTGCGGCGTCATCACCTGGCAATCGAGCCACGTGGCGCCGCGCGCGCGCAGGTGCTCGATGAGGTGGAGCAGCGCCAGTTTCGATGCGTCGGGCCGCACGAAGAACATGCTCTCTCCGGTGAAGACGCCTCCCGCATCGACCCCGTAGAGTCCGCCGGCGAGGTCGCCGCCCTCCCACGCTTCGACGCTGTGCGCGTCGCCGGCATCGTGAAGCGCCGTGTAAGCGTCGATGATCGCCGGTCCGATCCACGTTCCCTGCTGCCCCGGGCGGGGAACGGCCGAGCAGCGACGGATCACGTCGCGGAAGGCGCGGTCGATCGTGAACGTGAAGGCGCGCTTCCTCGCCGCCTTGCGCAGCGATCGCGAAACGTGAAGTTCGTCGAAAAAGAGCACCGTTCTGCGCCGGGGTGAGAACCAGGGGAGGGGCAGCTCCTCGTGCGGCCAGGGGAAGATACCGTGACGGTAGGCGTCGCGCAGCGTATCGACGCGGAGATCGTCGCCGACGGCGACGATGTCGCCGCGCGCGCGTCGCGGGTCGGGGAAGCGGCTCGTGCTCATCCGGCCACTTGTTTCAGGAGCGCCACCGCCCCGATTCCGCTGAAGAGGAGGAGCGCCTGCCCCGCCGGGGCGTCGGGCGCTCGCTGGAGTTCGGGGATCACGTCGGCCGCGGCGATGTAGATGAAGAACCCGGCCGTCGCCGCGACGAGCGGCGGGATCGCCCCC
>DATLYG010000268.1:0-2686 GCA_035574985.1 Thermoanaerobaculia bacterium
CTCGAAGCGGCGGAGGCCGTCTCCGACCACGACAGCGGCGCCGCCACGGAAGAAGCTCCCGCCGCGGCGCCGGCCGATCCGGCCCTGGCCGAGGAGAACCGCGATCTGCGCGACCGCTACCTCCGCACGCTCGCCGACTTCGACAACTACCGCAAGCGTTCGGAGCGCGAGAAGGCGGACTTTTATCGCTACGCGCTCGCCGACACGCTCCGCGAGCTTCTCCCCGTGCTCGACAACTTCGATCGGGCGCTCGACCATGCCGAGGAGGGCGACGAGTTCCACAAGGGAGTCCTCCTCATTTACAAACAGCTTCTCGACGTTCTGCAGAAGCATGGTGTCCGCCCGATCAGCGAGTCGGGCGTCCGCTTCGATCCGAGGATCCACGAGGCGGTGGTACGGGAAGAGGACCCGTCGGTGCCCTCGCACACCGTGGTGGCCGTGCTCCAGAAGGGGTACTTCCTCAACGACCGCCTGCTGCGGCCGGCGCTGGTGAAGGTCGCGGTCGGCGGCCCGGAAGAGGGTGAGTAGGCGCACCCTCTGCTAACATCGCTGACATCTCAATGTCCAAAATCATCGGCATCGACCTCGGTACGACCAACTCGTGTGCGGCGATCGTCGAAGTGACGACCCCGCAGGTCATACCGAACCGCGAGGGGAGCCGCACCACGCCGTCGGTGATCGGGTTCACCGAGGACGGCGAACGGCTGGTCGGTCAGATCGCGAAGCGGCAGGCGATCACGAATCCCTTCAACACCGTCTTCGCCATCAAGCGCCTCATCGGTCGCAAGTACGAGTCCGACGAAGTGGCGCGCGCGCAGCAGGTGCTCCCGTATCAGATCGTCCGCGCGCCGAACGGCGACGTGAAGGTCAAGGTCCGCGAGCGGGAGTACTCCCCGGAAGAGATCTCCGCGTTCGTGCTCATGGAGATCAAGTCGTTCGTGGAGGAGTTCATCGGCGAGCCGGTGACCGAGGCCATCATCACCGTTCCGGCCTACTTCAACGACTCGCAGCGGCAGGCCACGCGCGATGCGGGGAAGATCGCCGGTCTCGACGTGCTCCGCATCATCAACGAACCGACCGCCGCCGCCCTCGCATACGGGCTCGATCACAGGCAGAACCAGAAGATCGCCGTCTACGATCTCGGAGGCGGAACGTTCGACATCTCCATCCTCAAGCTCGAGGACGGACTGTTCGAAGTCCTCTCCACTTCGGGCGACACGTACCTCGGCGGCGAGGACTTCGACAAGCGCATCATGGACTGGCTGATCGAGTCGTTCCGCAAGGAGACGGGGATCGATCTGAAGCAGGACCGGATGGCGCTGCAGCGGCTCAAGGAATCGGCCGAGCGGGCCAAGTGCGAGCTGTCGATGGCCGAGGAGAGCCGCATCACCCTCCCGTTCATCTCTTCCGACGCGTCGGGGCCGAAGCACCTCAACACCGTCCTCACCCGGCGCGAGTTCGAGCGGATGGTCGAGGACCTGATTCAGAAGACGATCGATCCGGTCAAGGACGCGCTGCAGGCGGCGGGGCTGAAGCCGGAGCAGATCGACGAGGTGGTGCTCGTCGGCGGGCAGACTCGCATGCCGCGCGTCATCGAGGCGGTGCAGAAGGTCTTCGGCAGGGAGCCGAACCGGAGCATCAATCCCGACGAGGTCGTCGCCATCGGCGCGGCCATCCAGGGAGCCATCCTCCGCGGCGACATCAAGGACATGATCCTCCTCGACGTCACGCCGCTCTCGCTCGGCGTCGAAACGCACGGCGGACTGTTCACGAAGATCATCGACCGCAACTCGACGATCCCGACGAAGAACTCGCTCATCTTCACCACCGTCGCCGACAACCAGAACAAGGTCACCGTGCACGTGCTCCAGGGGGAGCGCGAGTTCGCGCGCGAGAACAAGTCACTCGGCAAGTTCGATCTGGTGGGAATCCCGCCCGCTCCCCGGGGCGTGCCGCAGATCGAAGTGACCTTCTCCATCGACTCGAACGGCATCGTGAACGTCACCGCGCGCGACCAGGCCACCGGTCAGTCGACCGGCGTGCAGATCAATCCGGCCGGCGGCCTGAGCAAGGAAGAGATCGACCGCCTCGTCAGCGAGGCCACCGAACATTCGAAACAGGACGCCCTCCGCCGCGAGCTCCGCGTGCTCCAGAACAAGCTCGAGGGAATGATCTACACCAACGAGAAGGTCTATAGAGAGTTCGGCAAACTGCTGAACGATCAGGACCGCGAAAAGGTCGACAAGATTCTCAACCGCGCGCGGGAGGCGATGTCGCACGAGGAGAAGCAGAAGCTCAACGACGCGATCTTCGAATTGCAAACGGCGTCGCGCATCCTCACCTCGGTCATGCTCTACAACCCGATGAAGCCGGGGGCTCCGAGCACGACCGCGGCCGCGCCGGCGGGGAATCCGGATCCTCCGTCCTCTTCCGAATGAACGATGGCTGCCACCGAAAAGCGTGACTACTACGAGGTGTTGGGTGTCGCGCGGAATGCCTCTCTCGACGAGATCAAGAAGGCCTACCGCAAGCTGGCGCTCAAACACCATCCCGACAAGAACCCGGGAGACCCGACCGCCGAGGAGAAGTTCAAGGAGGCGGCCGAAGCGTACGGCGTGCTCTCCGACGAGGAAAAGCGCGCGCGCTACGACCGTTACGGACATGCCGGCATCGGCGGATTCGGCGG
>DATLYG010000269.1:0-8113 GCA_035574985.1 Thermoanaerobaculia bacterium
CGGGAAGCTTCCGCACGTCCTCGAAGATCGCATACGGCGCCGGCACGTAGTCGAGCCGCGCGTAAAGCGCCACGGCATCGCGAGAGAGGCGAGGGTTGAAATCGGGATCGGCCAGAAACGCCTTCGGCTCCGACGCGAACAGAACTCCCGCAGGGGTGGCGGCGTAATAGAGCGGCTTCACGCCGGCGCGGTCGCGGACGAGCGAGAGCGCATGTTCTTTCCGGTCCCACAGCGCGAAGGCGAACATGCCGATGAAGCGCCGGAGCGCGCCCTCCAGTCCCCACGCCTCGATGGCGGCAAGGACCGTCTCGACGTCGCAGTGGCCGCGGAATTCCGACACGGCGTTCTCGCGCGCCAGCTCCTCGCGCAGACGGATGTGGTTGTAGATCTCTCCATTGAAGACGATCACGTACCGGCCGCTCGCCGAGTGCATCGGCTGCGCGCCGGCCGATGTGAGATCGAGGATCGCCAGGCGGCGGAATCCGAAGGCGATGCCCTGTTGCTCGTCGATCCAGCAGCCCTCGTCGTCAGGACCGCGGTGCCGGAGTCGCGCAGCCATCGCCCCGGCGACGCCGCGGAGCGCGTCGCGAGGAGCGCCGCCGTATTTCCAGATTCCAGCGAGACCGCACATGGATTACGGCCTATCATGGCACGCGATCGCGCCACTCCGTGTCATCCTGAGCCGGCGAAGCGCGCGATCTGCACCCGCTCCTTCGCGGTCTCGCCGCGCTCGCGACCCGGGATGACAGGGGTGCGGCCCGCACAAGGTAAACTTTCCAGATGGCGATCGATCAAACGCTCATTTCCGAGGCGCTGCGCGCTCGCGAGAACGCGGTCGCGCCGTTTTCGAAGTTCAAGGTCGGTGCGGCGCTGCGCACGAAGGACGGGAAGATTTACCGCGGCTGTAACGTCGAGAACTGCACGTACGGCCTGACCGTCTGCGCCGAGCGCGTCGCACTTCTGTCGGCCCTCGCGGCCGGAGAGCGGACATTCGACGCCATCGCCGTCAGCTCGCAGAGCGACGATCCCGCCACTCCGTGCGGTCCCTGCCGCCAGCTCCTGTGGGAGTACTGCGGCGACATCGAGATCGCCCTCGTGAACCTCGAGGGAAAACGCATCGACTACAGACTCTCGCAGCTCTTCCCGCATCCGTTCACATTCTCTCCGGAGGAGTAGATGACCAGGCGCACGCTTCTTTTCGTCGCGGTTCTGCTGGCGTTCGCGGCGAGCGCTTCCGCACACCGGGCTGACATCGTGATCACCGGCGGCACGGTGGTGACGATGGCGGGACCGAACATCGAGAACGGAGCGGTCGCGATCGCCGGCGGCAGGATCGTCGCCGTCGGGCCGGCGGCCGAGATCGCGAAGAGGTACGACCGGGCGAAGACGACCATCGACGCGCGCGGGATGGCCGTCCTTCCCGGCTTCGTCAACGCCCACACCCACGTCCCGATGACGCTCTTCCGCGGCATCGCCGACGACCGCGATCTGATGGACTGGCTGACGAACTTCATCTTCCCCGCCGAGGCGAAGAACGTCGATCGCGAGTTCGTGAAATGGGGGACGAGGCTGGCGGCGCTGGAGATGATCCGCTCCGGCACGACGACCTTCGCCGACATGTACTACTTCGAGGCCGACATCGCCCGCGAGACGAAGGCGGCCGGCCTCCGCGGGGTCCTCGGCGAGACGCTGATCGACTTCCCCGCTCCCGACAACAAGACGTGGGAACAGGGAATCGCCTTCATGCGCGACTTCGCCGCGCAGTACCGGAACGATTCTCTGATCACGCCCGCCGTCGCGCCGCACGCTCCGTTCACCGTCTCGCGCGAGCATCTCCAGCAGGTACGCGCTCTCGCGACCGAACTGAAGATCCCGATCCTCATCCACGTCTCCGAGACGAAGGACGAGCTCCGCCAGGTCGCGGAGAAGCAGAACGGGATGACACCCGTGCAGTACCTCGAGTCGATCGGGTTCCTGGCCGACGACGTGACGATCAATCACGGCGTCTGGGTCACGCCCGACGAGATGCGCCTGCTGGCAGAGCGGAAGACCGGCGTCGCGCACTGCCCGGAGAGCAACATGATGCTCGCGTCGGGGATCGCGCCGGTCACCGCCCTTCGCCATGCCGGCGTCGACGTCGGCCTCGGCACCGACGGACCCGCCGGCTCGAACAACAACCTCGACATGATCGAGGAGATGGCCAGCGCCGCACGCCTGCAGAAGATCGCGAGGAACGACCCGAAGGCGCTCAGCGCGCGCGACGTGCTCGAGATGGCGACCATCGGCGGCGCGCGCGCTCTCGGCCTCGAAGCGAAGATCGGCACGCTCGAAGCGGGGAAGCAGGCCGACGTCATCGTCATCGACCTGCGGCAGGCGAAGTCCCAGCCGGTGTACTCGGTCGAGTCGGCCGTCGTCTACGCAGCGTCGGGGAGTGCCGTGACGACGACGATCGTCGACGGAACGATCCTCATGCGCGACGGCAGAGTGCTGACCGTCAACGAGCCGGAGACTCTGGCGAAGGCGAAACAGTATCGTGACCGGGTGCTGGCAAGTTTGAAGAAGTGAACCGTGTTACACTACGCGACCCGATGCGAATCAATCGCTCGAACCGGCTGCACCACCATCATCACCATCACGTGATGTAGGGGTGCATTCCATCTGCGCCCCGCCGTCGGGAAGGGGCGCATCGAAAGCCTGAGCAATCCATTCGAGACCTCTTCTCCGGCGTGCGGGGAAGAGGTTTTTTGCTCATGGCGATCTATCCGACTGGAGTGAGGCCGCTGCTGCCGGCCGAAGCCGCAAGGCGGCGCAGCATGGAACGGCGGCTCGTCGAGGCGCTCGAGAAAGCGGGATTCGGCGAGATCATCCTGCCGATCATCGACTTCGAGGCGCCGTACGCGGAGATCCGCGGCCGCGATGCGGCGCGTCAGCGCTACCGCTTCGTCGATCGCGAAGGGGAACTGGTCGCGATCCGCTCCGACTTCACACCGATGGTGGCGCGCGCACTCGCTCCCTCGCTGGGGGGCGAGACGCTTCCCCTGCGCCTCTTCTACCGCGGCGATGTGATCCGCTGCAACGGCTCGCGCCTCGGCGCGAACCGGGAGATGTTCCAGATCGGCGCGGAGATCGTCGGAGACGCATCGCCCGAGGCCGACCTCGAGACGCTGCGCCTCGCTTCGACCCTCGTGACGCTCGCCGGCTTCGAGCCGCTCGTCGTCATCAGCGCCGGGACGTTTCCGGCGGACGCGGCAGCGGCCGCCGGGATCGCATTGCAGTTCGACGACCTCGAAGAGGACCCCGGCTACTATTCCGGACTCCGCTTCCGCATCTACTGCAGGCCGGGAGGCACGCTCGCCGGTCAGGGAGGGCGTTACGACGCGCTCTACGGCCTCTTCGGCGCCGCGGCGCCGGCGGTCGGTTTCACGCTGACGATCGACGATCTCGCGGCGGGAGGCGGGCGATGAAACCGCTGCGCATCGCGGTCGCAAAAGGACGCCTGCTGGAGAAGACCCTCGCCATGTTCGCGAGCGCGGGGTTCGAGGTCCCGGACCGGGACGACCTTCGCTCGCGACGGCTCGTCTTCACACGCGGCGGTGTCGAGTGGATCCTCGTCAGGGACTGCGACGTGCCGGTCTACGTCGACCACGGCGCTGCCGGCGCCGGCGTGGCCGGCCTCGACCAGATCCTCGAGCAGCGCTGCGGCGCGTTCCAGGCGCTTCGCCTCCCGTTCGGCGAGTGTCGGATGATGCTGATCGCCGCTCCCGGCGCGCCACCGCTGACGAAGATCGCCACGAAGTATCCGCGCATCACACGCGACTTTCTCCAGTCGCGCCGCCGTCACGCCGAGATCGTTCCGCTGGGGGGATCGGTCGAACTGGCGGCCGTGCTCTCGCTCACTTCGCACGTGGTCGATCTCGTCGAGAGCGGCGAGACCGTCCGCATTCACAACCTCGAGATGCAGGAGGAGGTCGCCGCAATCTCGGCGCGCCTGATCGTCTCGAAGGACGGCTACCGGACCGATTCCGGAAGGATTCGCGACCTGATCGCACGGGTCGAGGAGGTGTCGCTTGCCGGCGTTTGAGATCGATTCACCCGGGATCGAGGAGCTGCTGCGCGCCATCGAAGGGCGGAGAAGAGAGAACCTGGCGGACGCGCTCCGCATCGCCGACGAGGCGATCGCGGGCGTGCGCGCGCGCGGCGACCGCTTCGTGGCGGAGCAGATCGCGCGCTTCGACGGCCTGACGATCGCGCCGGACGAAGTGCTCTCGGTCGTCCGCAGCGGAGCGCGTTCCGGAAGCCCGGCGCTGCGCGAGGCGGTCCGCGTCGCCATCGAGCGGATCGAGAGCTTCCACCTCGGACAGCTCCCGCGCGGCTACCGGCGGGGCGCCGTCACCCATCGCGTCCGGCCGCTGCGCCGCGTCGGCATCTACGTCCCCGGCGGACGGGCCATCTACATCTCGACGCTCATCATGTGCGCCGTGCCGGCACGCATCGCCGGCGTCCCCGAGATCGTCGTTGCCACGACGCCCGCTGCGGCGGCACGCGACGAGCTGCACGCAGTCTGCGAGACCCTCGGCATCACGGAGATCTACCGGGCCGGTGGCGCCGCCGGCATCGCGGCGCTCGCCCTCGGAACGGAGTCTCTCCGGCGCGCCGACAAGATCGTCGGGCCCGGAAATCGCTTCGTCACCGCGGCAAAGATGCGCCTCATCGGCGAAGCCGGCATCGACATGATCGCCGGACCGACGGAGCTGGTCGTCATCGCCGACGACACCGCCGACGCCGAGAGCATCGGCGCCGATCTGCTGGCGCAGTCCGAGCACGGCGACGACTCGACCGTCATCTGTATCACCACCTCGCCGCGCCTGGCGGCGCAGATGCCCGGCCGCGCGATCACCATCACCGCGCGGTCGATCGACGAGGCGGTCGCGCTCGCGGACCGGATCGCTCCCGAGCACCTCTCGATCCGGACGCAAGACGCGCCGGCGGTCGCGGACCGCATCGAGAACTGCGCGGCGATCTTCTGCGGTCCGTATTCGCCGCCGGCCATCGGCGACTACGTTGCCGGGCCGAACCACGTCCTCCCCACCGCGGGAACGGCGCGCTTTTCCTCGCCGCTCGGCGTCTATGACTTCGTCAAACGCTCGAATGTCGTCGCCCTGGCCGAGGAGGAGTTCGCGGAGATCGCGCCGTACGGCCGGGAGCTGGCGCGATTCGAAGGACTGCCGCGCCACTGCGAGTCGATGGCCGTGCGCCCCCGGGCGCGAAGTGGAGAACGATCATGAGTGCACGATCCGTCGTCAGATCTCTCACCCCCTACACGCTCGAACTGCGGGAGGCGGGGATCAAGCTCAATCAGAACGAAAGCCCGTTCGACCTTCCCGCCGATTTGAAACGGGAAGTGCTCGCGCGCGTCGCGGGGCGGCCGTGGAACGTCTATCCCGACTTCGAGGCGGTCGAGCTTCGGACGGAAATCGCGCGCGCGTTCGGCCTCGCGCCGGAAAACGTTCTCGCCGGCAACGGCTCGAACGAGCTGCTCGCCGCAACCATCGGCACCTTCGTCGGACCGGGAACGCCGGTCGTGATGCCGCAGCCGGCCTTCGCGCTGTACGAGAAGCTGGTGGCAATCGCGGGAGGCGTCGTCACGCCGGTCGCCATCGATCCGGCCTGCGGCCGGCTCCCGCTCGAGGCGATGCTCCGTGCGCTCGATGGGCTCGAGGGAGCGGTCGCCATCGTCTGCTCGCCGAACAATCCGACCGGTGGTTTGCTTTCTGTGCAAACCGTCGGCGATCTTCTTGCAACAGGTGCAACAGTCATTCTCGACCGCGCGTACGCCGACTTTGCCGGCGAGCCGCTCCCGGCTCTGCACGACCGGCTCGTGGCGCTGTCGACGTTTTCGAAGGCGTGGGGACTCGCCGCGCTGCGGGTCGGCTGGCTGGCGTCGACCGAGGCGACCTGCCGCGAAATCCGGAAAGTGAAGCTCCCCTACAGCCTGAACATCGTCAGCGAGGCGGTGGCGATCGCAGCGCTCCGCCGGCCCGAGATCCGCAACCGCAACGTCGCGGCCACCGTCGCGGAGCGGGAGCGGCTGATCGAGGGCCTCCGTTCGATCGACGGGATCGAAGTCTTCCCCTCGTTTGCGAACTTCGTGACGTTCCGGACCGGAAACGCGAAGGAAACGTTCGAGCGGCTCGCCGCTGGCGGGGTGCTGGTCCGTGACGTTTCGGGGTACGCCGGGTTAGGCGGCTGCCTGCGCGTCTCGGTGGGTACGCCGGAGCAGAACGACGCGTTTCTTCAGCTTCTCGCCGGCCGCACGGCGGCGGCGGTTCCGGTCAGGGAGCCTCGCGCGACGAGAGTCGCGACCGTCGAACGGACGACGAAGGAGACGTCGGTCCGGCTGACGGTCGATCTCGACGGCAGCGGACGGTCGCGGATCGACACGCCGATCGGGTTTCTGTCGCACATGCTCGACGCGATCGCACGGCACGCGCAGATCGACCTCGACGCCGGTGCGGCCGGCGACGTGGAGATCGACTACCACCACACGGTGGAAGACACGGCGCTCGTCTTCGGCGAGGCGGTGCGGCGTGCACTCGGCGAGAAGAAGGGAATCCGCCGTTTCGGATCGGCCTGCGTTCCGCTCGACGAGTCGCTCGCGCGCGTCGTGATCGATTTTTCGGGCCGGCCGTACTTCGTGTTCGAGGTGCCCCTCGACCGCGAGATGCTGCTCATCCACAAGGACTTTCCGTTCGCGCTCGTCGAGGAGTTCTTCAAGTCGTTCGCGAACGCCTGCGCGTGCAACATCCACGTCGATCTGATCCGCGGACGCAACGGCCACCACGCCGCCGAGGCGATCTTCAAGGCGTTTGCCCTCGCACTGCGCGAAGCGAAGGAAGTCCGGGGCGAAGCGATCCCCAGCACGAAGGGAGTGCTGTGATGGAAGTGGTCCTGATCGACTCTCCCGTCGCGAACGTCGCCAACATCGCGCGGGCGCTGCGCGCGGGCGGGGCGGAGCTGCATCTCACGCGCGACCCGGCGGAGGTCGCCGCGGCGCGAAAGATCGTCCTCCCCGGCGTCGGCACCTTCGGCGCGGCGATGGCGTGGCTCGAGGAGACCGCGATCGGCGGCGCGATCCGCGAAGCCGTCGCCTCCGGCGCCTCGCTTCTCGGCATCTGCGTCGGCCATCAGCTCCTCTTCGAGGCCTCCGACGAGATGGGGAGACGGCGCGGACTCGGCCTTCTTCGCGGCGAGGTCCGGAGGCTCGAGACCGAGCTGCCCGTTCCGCAGATCGGATGGAACCGCGTGTCGCTCGCCGTTCCCGACCCTCTCTTCCACGGCATCGCGGACGGCACGTCGTTCTATTTCGTTCACTCGTATGCCGCGAGCGAGGTGCCGTCGGAGATCGCCCGTGCCGCCTACGGCCGTCCGTTCAGCGCTGCAGTCCGCAGCGGGCGCGTCTGCGGGGTGCAATTTCACCCCGAGAAATCGTCGGCCGCCGGACTGCGCGTTCTGAGGAACTTCGTCAGATGGAACTGATCCCGTCGATCGATCTCCTCGGCGGTGCGGTCGTGCGGCTCACGCGTGGCGATTTTGCGACTGCCACGCGGTACGGATCGGCCCGGGACATCGCCGAGCGTCTCGGGCTGACGGCCGGAATGCGCGTGCACGTCGTCGATCTCCAGGGATCGCGCGAGGGGCGGCCCGTCGAGACGGCGATCGTACGGGATCTCGCGTCGCGGGGGCTGCGCGTCCAGGCCGGCGGCGGCGTCCGCTCCATCGACGACGCGCGCCGATGGTTCGACTGCGGGGTGGAGCGGCTGGTCGTCGGAACCGTCGCCGCCGACTCTCCCCTCCTCCTCGGCGATCTCGTCGCGGAGTTCGGTACGACACGCATCGTGCCCGCGATCGATCTGCGCGACGGCCAGGTACGCGTCGCCGGCTGGGAACGGCCGGCGAGCGCCCCGCTGGAGGATGTGCTGAGACGCATCGAAGCACTCGCGATTCGCGAGATCCTCGTCACCGACATCGCCCGCGACGGCGCATTGCGCGGCCCGGCATTCGACCTCTACCGGCGGCTGCGCTCGATGACGCCGCTGCGCATCATCGCCTCCGG
>DATLYG010000270.1:0-5760 GCA_035574985.1 Thermoanaerobaculia bacterium
GCAGCCGACCGTTCCGATCAGGGTGTTCGTCTCGCGGAGGATGAGATACCGGAGCAGCCAGGGAGCGCACGCCGGGTCCCTCTCGAGATGCGCGAGGCACCACTGGAGCGGATCGTCGTCATAGTGCTCGACCGGCCAGTCGTCCGGAACGCCGACCTCGAGTGCGGCGGCGAGGCCGTCGCGGTCGTGAGGAGCGATCCGGAAGACCTCGTTCGATCCTTCTCTCAGTTCGAGGCGAGGCGTGGTGATCGAAGTCATGAGCGCTTCCATGGCGAGGAGATCATGCGGCGATGCGTTCGAGAACGTCTTCGATCGCCGAGATGATTTCGCGTCCGCGCGCCTCGAGCGGGAGCGAGAGGACACCGCTCGGCGTGAATTTGATCTGCGGGTTCCCGGCGATCAGCTCCAGCAGGCGGTTGGGATCGACCTTTGCCTTCGGCGTCAGCTTCAGCACGGCGCGGGCCCCCTCGCGGACGATCGAGACGACGCCGAGCGACTGAGCGAAACGCTTGACGCGGACGAAGTGAAGGAGGCTCTCGACGTTGGGCGGCAGGGCACCGAACCGGTCGCGCATCTCGGCGCGGATCTCCTCGATCCGCTCGTCGCCGGCCGCCGAGGCGATCTTCTTGTAGAACATGACGCGGACGTTCTCGTCGGCGATATAGTCGGGCGGGATGTAGATGTCGACGCCGAGGTTCATCGACGTCTCGATTTCCTCCTCGATGCGTTCTCCCTTGAGCTCGCGGATCGTCTCCTCGAGGAGCTTCGTGTACATCTCGAAGCCGACGGCGGCGATCTGGCCCGACTGCTCGCCGCCGAGAATGTTGCCCGCGCCGCGGATCTCGAGGTCCCTGGCGGCGATGCGGAAGCCGGCGCCGAGGTCGGAGAACTCCTGGATCGCGGCGAGCCGCTTCCGGGCGTCGGAGGTCAGCACGCGGTCGCCCGGGACGAGCAGGTAGCAGAAAGCGAGGCGGTCACTGCGGCCGACGCGCCCGCGGAGCTGATAGAGCTGCGAGAGTCCGAACCGCTCGGCGTGGTTGATGAGGATCGTGTTGCAGGCGGGGATGTCGATCCCGTTCTCGATGATGGTCGTGGCGAGGAAGACGTCGTACTCGCGATTGATGAAGGCGAGCAGCGAGCGCTCGAGTTCCCGCTCGTCCATCTGCCCGTGTCCGACGACGACGCGGATGCCGGGGACGACTTTCTCGATGTACTCCTTCATCGCGTAGATCGACTCGATCCGGTTGTGGACGAAGTACACCTGTCCGCCGCGGTCGATCTCGAAGGTAATGGCCTCCGCGATGAAATCGTCGTTGAAGGGGACGACCGCGGTCTGGATCGCCAGGCGGTCCTTCGGCGGCGTCTCGATCACCGAGATGTCGCGGATGCCGACGAGCGACATGTGCAGCGTGCGGGGAATCGGCGTGGCCGACATCGAAAGAACGTCGACCGCCTTCTTCATCTGCTTGAGCCGCTCCTTCTGGGCGACGCCGAAGCGCTGCTCCTCGTCGATGACCAGCAGCCCGAGGTCCTTGAACCGGATGTCCTTCGAGAGAATCCGGTGCGTGCCGATGACGATGTCGACCTCGCCGGCCTCGAGTTTGCGGATGACCTCCTTTTGTTCCTTCGGCGAGTAGTGGCGGGAGAGGAGATCGATCGCCACCGGAAACGACGAGAAGCGGCGCTGGAAGGTCCGGAAGTGCTGGAAGGCGAGAATCGTCGTCGGGGCCAGGACGGCCACCTGTTTGCCGTCCATGACCGCCTTGAACGCGGCGCGCATCGCGACCTCGGTCTTTCCGTAACCGACGTCGCCGCAGAGAAGGCGGTCCATCGGCCGCCGCGACTCCATGTCCGCCTTCACGTCCTCGATGGCGGCGAGCTGGTCCTCGGTCTCTTCGAACTCGAAGGCCTCCTCGAACTCGAACTGCCACGGTGAGTCCTTGCTGAAGGCGTGGCCGGAGATCATCTGCCGCGTGGCGTAGAGCTTCAGCAGCTCGTCGGCCATGTCGCGCATCGCTTTCCTGACCGATGCTTTCCGGCGCGCCCACGTCGTGCCGCCCAGCTTGTCGAGCTGCGGCTTTGCCTCCTCGTCGCCGGCGGAGTACTTCTGAATCAGGTTCAGCGTCTCCATCGGCATGAGGAGCTTGCCGCCACCCGCGTACTCGATCTCCATGACCTCGCGCTCGCTCTCGCCGAAGGGAATGCGCCGCAGGCCGAGATAGCGGCCGACGCCGTGGTCGACGTGAACGACGAAATCGCCGGCCTTGAGATCACGGAGGCCGGACACGAACGCGTCGGTGGTCTTCCGGCGGCGGCTGCCGATGCGCGAGGAGGTCGGTGGCTCGAAGAGGTCCCATTCGGAGTAGACGTCGAGCAGCAGATCGTCGAAGTGGAAGCCGCGGGCGAGCTGGCCGTGGGCGATGACCGGATCGGGCCCCGGCCGGGAGGCGCCGGTGGTGTGCGGGACGTCGAACTCGGCGAGGAGGCGCTCGACTTTCTCCCTCCCGCCTTTGCTCTGGACGAAAATGACGGTGCGACGATTTTTCGTCTGACGCAAAACGGTCACGAACTCCGCGAGGCGGTTCGTGAAGCGCTCCGACTGCCCCGCGTGGATGCGCAGTTCCTCGAATTCGGAGCGGCCGGCGACGTGCACCTCGCTCATCGCCAGACGGGCCGTGGCGGTGAATTCGAGAATGCGGTCGCCGGGAACGAGGAGTGTCTCCGGAGGATAGACGGCGCGGCCCCTCGCGACGGCCGCCTCGTATTCGGAGCGGAGGAGCGACTCGTACCTGGCGACCGTCGTGGTGATCTGGTCGGGCTCGACGACGGCGAGGTCCCATCCGGCGAGGTAGTCGGCGAAGGAGACGTTCTCCACGGCGACCGCCAGGGAGTGCTCGATTCCGGGGAATTCTCCATTCTCGTTCAGCCGCTCGATCTTCTCGGCGAGGTCGCGTTTGTAGAGCGGGTCGTTGAAGTCGAGCGACATCCGTTTCGCGAGCGCCATGCGCACGTCTCGCGTGAGCGGGAAGTGCTTGAACGGCAGGATGGTGATCGTCTGCGCGGGCTCCTCGGAGCGCTGCGACTCGACATCGAACCAGCGAAGCGAGTCGACCGTGTCGCCGAACAGTTCGACGCGCACCGGCTTCTCGCAGTTCGGCGGGAAGATGTCCAGGATGCCGCCGCGGAAGGCGAACTCGCCGGCCTCGCCGACGAGGTCGGTGCGCGTGAAGCCGTTCTCGACGAGCGACTCGAGCGTCCGCCGGACGTCGATCTCGCCTCCTTTCTCGATCGTGACGATCCGCCGCGAGAGGGCGGCGGGGAGAGGCAGACGGGAGAAAAGCGCGCGGACGGGGACGATCAGCAGGTCGAGGGACCCGCCGGCCAGACGCCCGAGGGTGCGGATCTCCTCCCGCTCGAGGCCGGGTGAGGCGGCGACGTCCTGATAGGGCGAGAGCGAGGGAGACGGATAGGCGGCGACGCGTTCCGGATCGCGCGAGAAGAGCCGCAGCGCGTGTTCGAAGTCTTCGATCGCGGCTTCGCCGGGAACGACGATCGCGAGCGGGCGGCCCGACCGCTCCTGCAGGGAGGCGAGAATCAGCGCGCGCGCCTCGACGGAGGCGCCGGTGATGTCGGCGCGGGTCGGGAGACGGTCGAGGAGCGGCGCGAGTTCGCGCCGGAGGCTGGCGATGAGTTCGTCGTTGCGCATTCCGGATGCGGCGGCGCGGCCGCCCATCCGAGAGCGGCGGCGTGCCCCGCCGCACTGCGGATTTTACGTACTACGGAGCGAAGTAGCCCTTGATCGTACGCGCGGTCAGCTTCGGCGAGGCGATGTAGACGCGCACCGGCCGCCACTGATTGCTCTTCGAAAGGTCGGTCACCTGGTAGCGGATCGCGAACTGCGCGCGGAGGTCCTTCTCGATCTCGCGGTACTTTGCCAGAAGGCTCTGCTGCGTCGCGAGCGCCACGAATCCGCCGGTCTGGCCGGCGACGTAGCGGAGGCGGTCGATCTCCTTCGGACTGGCGACGTCGGACCCTTCGTAGACGATGAAGTAGATCGGAACGCCCGCAACGAGAATCTCCCGGTCGAGTTCCTCGAAACTGGCCAGCGAATCGGTATCGCTGCCATCGGTGAGAACGACGACCGCCCGCCGGTTCTTCTCTCCCTTCAGCTCGCGCAGGGCGGTGATGATCGAGTCCCAGAGCGCCGTCCTTCCGGCCGGGCGGATTCCGTCGAATGCCTTGCGGATCAGCTCGCGGTCGTCGGTCAACGCCTGCTGCCGTCGCGGCACGTTGCGGACCGCGTAGACCGCGCAGCGGTCTCCGTTCCTGAGCGTCCGCTCGACGAACGACCGCGCGGCCCTGGTCGCATCATCGATCGCATAGGTCATGCTCGCCGACGCGTCGAGAAGCAGCGCGATCGAGATCGGCTGGTCGAACGCCTTGCCGAACTCGATGATCCTCCCCTCGGTCTTGTTGTCGACGATGCGGAACAGCGAGCGATCGACGTCGTCTCGCGTGTTTCCGTTGCGGTCGACCACCGACACGTAGATCGGCACCTCCCGGACCTGCAGCGACTCGACGTGGATCGAGCCGCCGGCGGACCAGAAATCGGCGGCCTCCTCACCCGAGCGCGTCCGTGCCGTCACCTGGACGAATCCGCTCGCCAGCACCTCCGCCGGAACCGTGATCCGGTAGGGGGCCTCGGTCGCGACGGCGAGCTTCGTTCCGGCGTCCCACAGTTCGACGCCGACGATGGGATCGTCCTTCGGAGCCGTCGTCTCCGCCTCGAAGACGCCGGTTGTCATGTCGACGGGACGCAATTTGACACTGAGGGGGAGCATTCCGCGGTTGATGGTCTCGTGCCACTGAACGCGCTTTTTTCGATTGGGCGTCCAGGCGGTCACGGTGATGCGGTGCTGGATGGGCCGCGGGCCGAGATCGACCAGAATCCTGTGCGGTGCCATCAGCCCCTCGGCGATGGTGGAGCCATCGATCATGACCGTCACGCGTGCGTCGTCGAATCCGGGATGGATCGTCAGTTCGACCACTCCGGCGTACTCCCTCGCTTCGACGCGCTGATCGCGACTGAGAAGGAGTTGTGCCGTGGCGTGTCCCGGAAGGGGGAGGAGTGCGGCGGCGAGACAGAGGAGGAGCGCCGTACTACGGAATCGCGGCCTGAAGATCAGGGGAGGGGATGCTGCGTTCATAGATCCGCCGGTACTCGAACCGGTTCCGGGTGACGCTTTTGACGTACAGCCTCGTCTCGGCGTACGGAATCGATTCTACGAATGAATCGATGTCATCGACCGGCGATTGAGCAATCCATCTGCCAACCGCTTCCTGCCCGGCATTGTATGCCGCAATGGCGTGGATGGGGTTGCCGTTCATCATTCGAAGTTTCTGCTGGAACTCGGCCGCGCCGACGGCGATGTTCCTCTCCGGATCGAAGAGGAGTTCGCGCGAGATCTCCCCGAGTCCCGCCTCCGCCGCGATGCGGGGAGCCTCGCCCGGCATGATCTGCATCAGGCCGACGGCGCCAGCGTTCGAGACGACACTCGGCTCGAAGCCGCTTTCCTGACGGATGATCGAGGCGAGGAGAAACGGATCGAGGTTCCGCCTCTCCGCTTCGCGGCGCAGCGTCTCCCAGTGTCGGAGCGGATAGAGGATCTCCCAGAAGCGCTGCGGCACGTTCCTGCCGCCATGCCGGATGAAGTTCCGGAAGCGGCGCTGCAGGATCGCGTTGGCGCGGAACGGCTCGCC
>DATLYG010000271.1:0-21877 GCA_035574985.1 Thermoanaerobaculia bacterium
GCGGAGGAGTGGCGCGGCAGCCATCACCGGTCTCCTCCTGATGCAGCGCCTCCTCGAAGACGGCCGGATGACGCCGCACTATCCGGCTTCGGCGTTCTACCCGCGAACCCCGGTCATCGATGCCCTTCCTCGCGGCCCCGAACCCTATCGCGTCGCCGGTACGGGCTCGATTCTCGTCCCGAACACGAGCGCGCATTACGGCATCGAGGATCCACGCGGATTCCACGGCATGGTGTACAAGAGGCTGGCCGCGACGCTCCCGTTCTGGTCCAGACCGATCCCTGTTTCGCACAACGAAATCACCGATCTCGACTCTCCCTTTCTCGACTTCCTGAACGTTCGCTACGCGATCGTGAAGGCGGACGAGGAAGTGCCCTCTTCATGGCCCCTGCGCCTCGTCTCGGGCGGTGCGAAGCTCGTCGAGAACCCCGATGCCCTTCCCCGGGCGTTTCTGCCGCGAGCAATCACCGGTTCGGACGATCTGCCACGGACCGGCGACTTCGCCGCCATCGCAACGGTGGGGCCGTCGATCGATGGCAGGAGTGGCGCGCCGGACGGAACACGGCCCAACGGAACGGGACGGGTGCAGCCAAGGCGTGCGGGAACGGGCCTCACCATCGACGCCGTCCTCGAGAGCGACGCGTGGATCGTCGTCTCCGAGACGGCGTGGAACGGCTGGCGGGCGACGATCGACGGTGTTCGCGCGCCCCTCCACTTCGCGAATCACGCCTTTCTCGCGATTCGCGTGCCGGCGGGGACACACCGCATCCGCCTCCACTACCTGCCGCGATCATTCATCTCCGGTGCGCTGATCACGCTCTTCGCCGTCGCTGCGATGACGGCGGTGAGCTTCCGCGGGAAGGTCCGATGAGACTCGCGATGCTGTTGCTGATTGCGGCCCCCGCCTTCGCCGGATTTCCCGGCCGCCATCTCGTCGTGCCGGTGGCAGGGCAGGTCATCGCGGCGGGAGGGCGCGAGTACCGTACGACGCTCTGGATCACGAATCCGGGCGACGAGCCGGCGCGGGCGGCTCTCTCCTTCGCCGAGGGAGGAAGGCCGAATCCCGAGATGCGAAGCGTCCCGGTCGATCTGCAGCCGGGCCAGACGTTGCGGATCGACAACGTCACCGCGACGCTCCTGGCCGCACCGGGAAAGTTAGGCGCGATCTTCATCGAATCGGACAGGCCCCTCGTCGCGAGCGCCCGCGTCGACTCCGGCGGCGGAGCGACCGGGGCCGCCTTCGCCGCAATCCCCATCGAACTGGCCGTCGGACGCGGGGGCACGACACGCCTTCACGGCGCCGGGACCGGTCCCGGCGGCGAGTTCCGCTACAACCTTCATCTCGTCGAGACGAACCGCTCAGCCGTGCAGGTGGCGATCTCGCTCGTCGACGCCGGCGGCCGCCGCGCCGGCCGAAAGACGATCCTCCTCGGCGACCGGGAATCGGTCATCATCCCGATCGCGAGTCTCGCCCGCTCCGTTTCCGCAGAGGCCTCGGTCGTCGTGGAGGTGACGAAAGGGAGCGGAAAGATCGTCGCCGCCGGATCGCAGGTCGCGGTGGCGACAGGAGACCCCACAGCGTTCGAGATGTCGTTCCCGGCCGTTCCGCGCCCCGGCGTGCCGCCCGGCGAGATCGCGATTTACGTCCTCGCGGCGCTCGCGGTGATCATCGCCGCGCTTCGGCGCGGAAGAGCTGGACCGCGAGCGAGCGACTCTCCCCCGGAGGCGTGAACGCCCCCACCGACTCGAACGTGACCCGCCGCGACGGCGGCAGATCGATGACCGTTCGCTCGCCGCGACGGACCTCGAGCGCGACGCCGTTGATCGTCACGCGATTCCGCTCGATCGGCGCGTCGCGCGGGAGGCCGATCTCGATCACGATTCCGCGGTTGGACGGAATGCCGATCCACGCCCTCGGCGCCAGCCAGCGCCAGACCCCCTCCGCCTCGTCCTCCTCGATCTGATGGACGCCTTCCCCGGGTGAGTAGCGGTGTGCGGCGAGCGGGATGATCGAAGCCACCCGGTAGCGCTCCGTGGTCAGCTTGCCGTACGGATCGCTGTCGGGCCACTCCGCCGTGAAGGCAGCGGGAAGCTTCGACCCGCCGTCGGTGAGGAGAAAGAGCGGGACCTCCGTGCGTGCCGTCCAACGGTCGACGTACTGCAGCGAGACCGGCCGGAGCGACGGGGCGAATGCGCGCGCGTGGATGGTCAGAGGAGGATCGGTCGCGAGCACACTGCCGCCCGGGAGGGTGGCGACCGCCTTCGCCAGAACTTCGCGCGGCGCGGAATCGCGTTTGCGCCGCACGTCCAGAAGCGGCATGACGTAGAGCAGGAACCCGATCGAGAACGCCGCGAGGACGAGGGTCGCCGGCAGTCGGCCGCTGCGCGCGAGGGCGAGGCCGGCAAGCAGCGCCGGTGCGACGAGCGAGCCGAGCACCGGCTGCACGCCGTCCCCGCGATCGGCGAAGGCGAGGGCGCATCCGAGCTGCGTTGCCGCGAAGGCGAGCGGGGGGACGACCCGCATCCGCAGCTCCGCCTGTCGCACGGCCACGGCGAGACCGGCGGCGGCGGCGACAAGCAGCGGCACCGCAATCCACTTCGTCCCCCACGGATGCGCGATGAAACGCATCACCAGCGGCGCGCCGGAGAGGCCTCCCCCCGCGATGGCCGCCGTCGACTCGCGCGCGTAGCGCAGGTAATCGTCGATCCGGCCGATACCGATGGTCTCCACCACCGGCAGCCAGCAGACCGCACTCGCGGCAGCCAGTCCGGCGAGCGAGCGGAGCGCGCCACGCCGCGCGACGACCGCGCTCGCGGCCCACCAGACCATCGCGGCGACGATCCAGCGCGGCTGCGCGCCGACGGCCGCACCAAGCGCCATGCCGAAGAAGAGGCTCTCCCCCCGTGCGTAGAACAGCAACGCCGCGCCGAGGGCCGCGAGGGCGACCGCCTCTGCATTCGGCAGCGGCGCGAAGATGACCACCGCCGGCGACAGATGAAGCAGCAGCGAGGCGGCGAATCCTCCCCATGCGTCGCCGAGCAGCTCACCGGCTCCCCGGGCGAAGAGCGCCGCCCCGGCCGCCGAAGCAACGACGGCGAGCACGATCTGCGACAGAAACGCATCGTGCACGAACGCGTAAACGAGCCTCGCCAGGCCGACGTAGAGGGGATGGACCGGCGGAGCGGGACGATGCTGGAGCGGATCGAAGGTGACCAGAGCGTGCGCGAAGGCAATCTCCTCCGGTTCCCAGTAGCCTTCCGGAAGTGCATAAAGACAGACGGCAGTCACCACGATGGCCGCCAGCAGAGACTTCATCGACCTCATTCTGGTTGAGGGAGAATCCGTCGGCAATGAGGCGGCGAATGCTCTTTGCGGCGATGCTCTTCCTCGTCGGGGCGACGGTATTCGTCGTCGCGGCGCGGAGCGGGATCGGCGCGGAAGAGGCGATTCGCTGGCTGCGCTCGATCAGCGGACACTGGTGGACGCCCCTGGCCTACGCGGCCGTCTACGCGCTGATGAACGTCCTCTTCATCCCGACGCAGCCGCTGTCGGTCGCCGCGGTCGTGCTATGGGGCTGGTCGCGCGGCGGAGTCATCGAGCTGATCGCGGCGACGGCGGGCTCCATGGTTCCCTACCTCATCGCCCGTTCCGCGGCGCGCGACTGGGTCGCCGCCCGTCTGACCCGTCACGCCCGCGCGGCCGAGGTGCTGCAGCGCGAAGGTTTCACGATGATGCTCATCCTTCGCCTGGTGCCGGTGATTCCCTATACGCTGCTCAACTACCTGGCCGGCGCGTCGGCCATCCGTCCGCTTCCGTACGTGACGGCGACGTTTCTCGGAATGGTGCCGTCGACGTTCATCTTCGCCTACTTCGTCGATGCGGTTCTGGAGGGCATGATGCGGCCGGGGGAGGTCATCACGCGGATCTTCGTCGCCGGCGTGCTGCTGGCCGTGCTCGTGGTCCTCGCGCGCTACGCGTCGGGGAAGGTCCGCGAACGCGTTCAGTGAAGCGACAGGTCATAGAGCTTCACCGCGAGCGACCGGGGATCGCGGTTGAGGCTTCCCGGCAGCTCGGCCGGGACGAACGCGTGCGCAGCCGTCGTGCGGACCGTGGCGCCGGCCGACCGGAGCGGCAGCGTGACGGCGGTCCGCCTCCCCCGCTCCAGCCGCACCTTCGTCACCGCTCCCTCCGTCTCGATGGTCAACATATTGTCTTCACGGGGATACGTGCCCGGCAGGCCGACCGTCAGCGTCACGGCGCCGGCGACGATCCGCGGGAGCGCGATCTCCGCGGCGCGGTCGAGCCACCGCCACTCGTCGCCCTCGGGCTCGCGCTCCGGAGCGTGGACCCCGCGCAGAGGACGAAAGCGGCGGTGCGGCGGAAGCGGAATGATCGACGCGACCCGGTAGTGATTGCGCGTCAGCTTCGAATAGGCGTCGGACGGCGCCCAGCGGAACGTCTGCGCCCCCGGCACGCGGCTCGCGCCGTCGGCATAGATGAACAGCGGGACGTCGGGGCGGTCGTAATACTCGGCCAGGCCGCGGTCGACGCGCATCGGGCGGTAGTCGGCCAGAAGGTACGTCGCGTGCGGCCAGAGCGGCAGCTCGTAGAGCGCGACCGCATGCTTCGGAAAGGCATCCCTCCCCCACCTGGCGGCGCGAACCGGCGGCGAATCGCCGGCCCCGCGCTGCCCGACGATCGAGGCCACGTAAACGAACGAGCCGGCGGCGAACAGCGCCGCGGCCGCATACGGCGCTGCGGGACGCTCGATGCGCCGGGCGGCGAACGCGAGACCGCTTCCTGCGCAAAGCGCGATACCGAGCGTCGCGGGGAGCGAGTAGCGGACACCGTCGGCGGGATCCATGATCGCCAGGGCGACGCCGAGATAGACGGCGGACGCCGCGACGATCGGAAACGCCTCGCGGGTCCGCCTTCGCAGCAGCACGACGCCACCGGCGGCGGCCGCCATCAGCAGCGGCAGCGACAGCAGCTTGGTCCCCCACGGATGGGCGATGAAGCGGAGCGCGATCGCCGTGGCGGTCCAGTGACTGCGCGACACGTCCGCGTCGTGCTCGGCGAGATACGACGCCTGCTGCGTCTCGTAGGCGATCAGGCCGCCCGCGCCTCCGGTGACGAGCGCCAGCGGAATCAGCCAGAGCACGCAGACGGCGGTGAACACCGCGAGGATCAGAAGCCGGCGACGCGCGACGACGAGCGTGGCGAAGAGCAGCGGCACGACGGCGATCGACATCTGCGGACGCCATCCGACCGTCAGCGCCGCGAAAAGACCGAAACGGATCGCCGCGGCGCGCCCGTCGTCGCGCTGCAGCGCCGCACCGCTCCAGATCGCCGCTGCATACAGCGCGAGCGCACCCGGATCGGAGATCGGAAGCGTCGCGTGCACGAGCATCGCCGGCGAGACATGAAACAGGATCGCGCCCCAGATGCCCGCCGGCCGGTCGCCCGTGATCTCGATGAATGCCGCCGCCAGCAGAACGAATCCGGCGATGGACGCAACGGTACTGATGGCGACGAGCGTCGCGAAATCGTCGGGGATGAAGAAACGGACGAGGTGCCCGAACATCGCGAACAGCGGATAACCGGGCGGTGGCGGATGGTGTGCGACCGGATCGTACTGATGGATGGCACGGAAGAAGAGCGTCTCGTCGAACTCCCACGTGCTGCGCGGGAGCGTGGCCAGGTGCGTGACCGCTACGGCGAGGCTTGCCAGAAGAAGGTCGCGGCGCATCGGTGATTCGGGATTGTAGATTTCGGATTTCGGATCGCGGTAGAAAAAGAAACGTCGAAAATCCGAAATCCAAAATCTACAATCCGCCCCCATGGCACACGGCTGGTTCCGCGGACTCTCGATCCTTCGCCAGACGTTCCGCGGGTTTCCCCTCGGACAGCAGATCCACATCTACGGCCGCTACCTGACCGCCCCGTTCATGCGGACGCTCGACGTGATTCCGAAAGGGGCGCGCGTGCTCGACATCGGCGCAGGTCACGGCACGTATCCGCGCCTCATCGCCGAGGAGCGCGACGCAAGGGTCGTCGCCGTGGAGCCCGACCTTCGGAAAACGCTGATCGCCTTCCGGCATCCGCGCGTCCGCTTCGTCGCCGGATTCGACGATGCGATCCGCGGCACGTTCGACGTCATCGTCGTCTACGACGTGATCTATCGCCTCCCGCCCGCGCAGCGCGACGCGCTCTTCAGGCGGATTTTCGACCGGCTGCCGTCGGGCGGGCTCTTCGTCCTCAAGGACCTCGATCCGTCGAAACGCCTCAAGTGGATGTGGAACCGGATCCAGGAGACGATCTCCGACGCCGTCTTCCACCTCACGATCGGCGAAGGCTTCTACATCGACACCCCCGGGCAGATCCGCGAACGGATGGAGCGCGCCGGCTTCACCCGCTTCCACATGCAGCACGTCGACACCGGCTATCCCCACGCCCACATCATCTACACCGCCTACCACCCGTAGACGGTGTCAGGTCTCCCCTTGACCCTGGTCACCCCCTGTAGACGGTGTCAGGTCTCCCCTCGACCGTCCGCGACTGGCGTCAAGGGGAGACCTGGCACCGTCCACACCGTCTATAGGGGTTCCGCTTACAGGGTTGAGGGTCAAGGGGAGACCTGACACCGTCTACAGGGGTTAGAGAGGGGGGGGACCGGATGGTTACGATATGATCGCCAGCCGCTGTCAAAACCCGCTAAGGAGTCCACCTGTGTCCAGCTTTCCCGGCGTCGACTACATGGAAATCGATTCGCTCTTCTCGGAAGAAGAGCTGATGGTGCGGCAGACCGTCCGCGACTTCGTCGATGAGGAGGTTCTGCCGATCATCGAGCATGCCCATCGCGAAGAGAAGTTCCCGATGCATCTGGTCCCGAAGATGGCGGAGATGGGCCTCTTCGGCGCCACGATCAGCGACTACGGCCTTCCGGGCCTCAACAATGTCGCTTACGGTCTGATCATGCAGGAGCTCGAACGAGGCGATTCCGGCCTCCGCTCGTTCGCCTCCGTGCAGTCGGGGCTGGTGATGTTCCCGATCTACGCCTATGGCTCGAAAGAGCAGAAGGACCGCTGGATCCCGAAGCTCGCATCGGGAGAGTCGATCGGCTGCTTCGGCCTGACGGAACCCGATTTCGGCTCGAACCCGGGAGGGATGCGGACGCACGCAAAAAAAGACGGCGGCTCATGGGTGCTCAACGGTGCGAAGGCATGGATCACGAACGGCTCGATCGCCGACGTGGCCGTGGTCTGGGCGAAGGCCGAAGGGACGATTCGCGGCTTTCTGGTCGAGAAGGGAACGCCCGGCTTCACGACCGCCAACCACATGGGGAAGTTTTCGCTGCGCGCGTCGGTCACCTCGCAGCTCTTCTTCGAGGACTGCCGCATTCCGGAGGAGAACGTCCTGCCCGAGACGAACGGCCTGAAATACCCGCTGTCGTGTCTCACGCAGGCGCGCTACGGGATCGCCTGGGGGGCGCTCGGCGCGGCGATGGGGGTCTACACGACGGCGCTGAACTATGCAAAATCGCGCATCCAGTTCGGCGGCCAGCCGATCGCGTCGCACCAGCTCGTGCAGAACAAGCTCGCCTGGATGATCACCGAGATCACGAAAGGACAGCTCCTCGCGCTGCAGATGGGACGGCTCAAGGACCAGGGAAAGCTCAAGCCGCATCACGTGTCGATGGGAAAGATGAACAACGTGAACATCGCCCTCGAGTGCGCGCGAATGGCGCGCGACATTCTCGGCGCGAATGGCATCTCCGACGAATACCCGGTCATCCGTCACATGCTGAACCTCGAGTCGGTCAAGACCTATGAGGGAACGCACGACATCCACAATCTGATCATCGGCGAGGCGGTGACGGGAATCGCGGCTTACAACCCCCCCATGAGCGCCGCAGCGGAAAGAGAAGCGACGGAGAAACGCGAGACGGAGACGCGCCGCTAGTGTAGCGCGTCATCATCGTGCCTTTTGTTGCGGCGCCGAGCGGCCGATGCGAGGCGCCGCGACGCAGGCGATGCGGGAGCGGCAACGAAGCAGCCGGCCGCTCGCCCAGCAACCCGAAGGGCCGTGGGATCTGCGGGCGATGTCTGCGTCGCTCGTCGTCGACGATGCCACCGCATCGCCGCAGGACGGGTCGCCGGCCGTCGGTTGCTGCATGGCGGTGCTTTCTGTTTCATCGGCAGCCAAGAATCGGCGTCACTCCGACGTCCGCCACGGAATCCGAGGTCCGGCGCCCGAGGGCCGACTGCTGACGGCCGACGGCTCGTCTGCTACAGTTCGCCGCAACAAGCACGACCGACAAAGGACCAACATGGAATCGAGTCTCGAGATCGGGTTTCTGCGAGTCACCGAGAAGGCGGCCATCGCCGCGGCGCGCACGATGGGTTACGGCAAACGCAAATACTCCGATCAGGTGGCCGTCGAGTCGATGCGCGAGGAGCTGAACAAGCTGAAAATGCGCGGCAGCATCGTCATCGGCGAGGGCGAGCGCGACAAGGCGCCGATGCTCTACGTCGGCGAGCCGCTGGGACGCGGCTGGACCGAGGGGGAGATCTACCCGGAGGTCGACATCGCCGTCGACCCGCTGGAAGGGACGAACCTCTGCGCCACCGGCGCGCCGGGATCGATCGCGGTGCTCGCGGCGTCCGAGAAAGGCGGCCTTCTGAACGCCCCCGACGTCTACATGGACAAGATCGTCGTCGGCCCCACGGCGGCCGACGCGGTGAGTCTCGAGTACTCGGTGCAGGAGAACCTCGGCCGCATCGCCGAGGCCTTCAAGCGCGACGTCGACGACCTGACGATCGTCGTGCTCGACCGCGAGCGCCATCACGACCTGATCGCGCAGATCCGCGAGGCGGGAGCACGCATCAAGCTGATAAGCGACGGCGATCTCTCCGCCGGCATCTCGGCCGCCGTGAGGGGAACCGGGATCCACTGCGCGATGGGAATCGGCGGCGCGCCGGAGGGGGTCCTCACCGCCGCCGCCATGCGCTGTCTCAACGGACGGATGCAGGGGCGCCTCAAGCCGCTCGAGAAGTGGCAGGAGGAGCGCCTCCGGCAGATGGGCTACACCGACGGAAACAGGATCTACGACACGTCCGACCTCGCCTCCGGAAGCGACATCATCTTCTGCGCGACCGGGGTGACCGACGGAGACCTGCTGCGCGGCGTCCGCTTCTTCGGCGGCGGCATCCGCACCTCCTCACTCTTCATGTCGCTGAAGACGAACACCATCCGGTTCGTCGACACGATCTATCGCGAAGAGGGGTGGAAGCTGGCCGTGAGCTTCACCTAGGCCGGGCGCGCGGTCTCAGTCGCAGGCCCCGGCGCAAGCCGCGTCGCGAGCGGCAGCACCTCCCGCGCATGCGTCCGCGCGCCTGCCGCATCGCCCATACATCCGGAGGCCGCGCGCCTGACTGCCGGCCGTCGAGGAACCCGCGGTCCGACCGCCGACGCGATTCGCACCCGTCTTCGCCTCGTGGACCACCACGCACCAGACGTCGCCGAGAGTTTCACGTTCGCATGCAGGTGGAGCAGCAGCGATCCGAGATGGCGAACGCCCTCGCAGACGCGCATGCGCTGTTCCGCGAGCTCTGCGCGAACGCCGAGGCGGGAACGATCATGCAGACGAGCGCGAAGACACGGGCGTGACACGACATTTCTCATGAAGACTTCTTCTGTTCGGCCGTACCGCACTTGCGCAACGCAAAAGGCGCGCCGGACGGTCAGCGGAAGAGTGCGAGAAACGGCCTCGGCACCGGAGCGGTGAAGACCAGCTTCTTCCCGCTCGACGGATGGCGGAAGCCGAGGAGCTTCGCGTGCAGCGCCAGGCGGTCGATCGGATTGACCGTGCTGCCATACAACCGGTCGCCGAGAACCGGATGCCCCCGTTCGGACAGGTGCGCGCGGATCTGGTTCTTCCGCCCCGTCTCGAGCGTCACCTCGAGCATCGAGTAGCGGGCGTTGCTTTCGATCGTCCGGTAATGCGTGACGGCGAGCTTCGCGGCGGGATGCTGCTCGACGCTGACCATCCGGAGGTCCTTCCGCTCGACCAGATGCGAGCGGATGGTTCCGCGCGGCGGCGAAAGCGTCCCCTCCACCACGGCGACATAGACCCGTTCGACCGAGTGCTCGGCGAACTGTTCCTTCAGCGCCTCGCGCGCTTCGAAGTTTCTGGCGAAGACGAGAATGCCGGAAGTCTCGCGGTCGAGGCGATGGACGACGTGAACGCGCCCCTCCCCTTTTTCCTTCAGATAGGCATTCAGGTAGGCCTGCACCGTCGTTTCGCGCTCGCGCTCGGTTGCCACGGTGAGGATGCCGTGAGCCTTCAGCACGACGAGGACATCGTCGTCCTCGTGGAGGAGTGCGATCTCGCGCGGGAGGTTGCGCTGCGCGATTTTCTGGCCGACGTCGAGCGCCTCTCCCGGCTCGACGACGCGCCTGGCGTTCTTCTCCACTTCACTGTTGACTCGCACGCGTCCCTGCTGGAGCATCTGGCGAAGCGTGGTTCGGGAGGAGTCGGGGAAGAGGTCCTCCAGCGCCTCGAGGAGAGTTTCGCGACGTGCGATGATGCGCCGCACTCGGGTCATTGTAGATTCTTCCCGGAGGAGATGAATGGAATACAAGATCGTCGGTGACGTGATGCAGGCACTGCAGGTGCAGCTCAGGCAGGGGGAGGAGATCTACGCCGAGGCGGGGACGATGCTCTACATGAGCCGCGGCGTCGAGCTGCAGTCGCGGATGCAGGGCGGGCTGATGAAAGGGCTGATGCGGAAATTCCTCGCCGGTGAATCGCTCTTCATGAGCGTGTTCCGCTGCGAGGCTCCGACCGCCACTGTGGCCTTCGCCAACCCGATCGCCGGAAGGATTTTCCCCGTCGAACTGAAGGGAAACACGATCCTGGCCGAACGGAACGCGTTCCTCTGCGCGATCGGCAACGTCGATCTGTCGATCGCGTTCACCAAGCGCTTCGGCGCAGGCTTTTTCGGCGGCGAGGGATTCATCCTCCAGAAGCTGAGCGGACAGGGACTGGTTTTTCTCCACGCCGGCGGCAACATGCTCGAGTTCAACCTCGCGCCGGGCGAACAGCTCCGGGTCGACACCGGCTGCATCGTCTCGATGAGCGACACGATCACCTACGACATCCAGTTCGTCGGCGGCTTCAAGAACGCCCTTTTCGGCGGTGAAGGGCTCTTCTTCGCCACCGTCACCGGGCCGGGGCATGTCGTGCTGCAGACGCTTCCGTTCAGCCGCTTCGCCAACCGGATCGCCGCCTCGATCGGCGGCGGAGCCGGCGAGTCGCGCGGTGTGGCCGGCCTCGGCGGAGGTCTTCTCGGGGGACTCATCTCCGGCGACGAATAGTTCCCCCCTTCCTCCCCGTTTCGGCTACACTTATTTTGGTTTTCCCGTTTCGAGACAGGGAGGGGGGCAATGATCGGCCAGGTCACGATCGAGTCCCGTGTCGGCAATCTGTTGCTGGGCGGTCTCGGTGTGGTGTATGCGGTGGCGGCGGTCGTTCTTCTCGTCTACTACTTCGTGCAGACGTGGAATGCCGCCGGTCTGATCGATCGTGCGTTGCAGATGGTGCTCGTCGCTTCAGCGGCTGTGGGCGTGTGGTTCTTTCTGATCGCGCGCCGGAACCTGCAGCGCAGCCATCAGCACGCCTGAGAGAACCGAAGTCCGCGGCGGCGATCCCCCTTCCCGGTCAAGGGAGGGCGGGAGCGGGCGTTTTCCACTCGCGCTGCTCGGCCTCGTCGAGCAGGCGCTGGAGCGCTGTCGTCACTTCGCCACGGCGGCTGTTGCCGATCACGCGCCCGTCGATTTCGCAGACCGGCATCACTCCGAGGGTGGTGCTGGTCACGAACGCCTCGTCGAGGTCGAAGAGTTCAGCGTCGCGCATCGGCCGTTCGTCGACGCGGATTCTCGCGCCGAGCGCGAGGCCGATCACGTGATCGCGCACGACGCCGGGAAGAATGTGCTCGTCGAGCGGATGGGTGACGAGGTGCCCCCCCTTCACCGCGAAGAAACTCGCGCTTGCACCCTCGCGAACGATGCCGTCGTCGATGAGGAGCGCCTCCTCGGCACCGGCGCGCTGGGCCTTCTTCTTCGCCAGCGCATTGCCGAGGAGGTTGACCGATTTGACGTGACAGGCGCGCCAGCGGAGATCGGGAGCGGTGATGACGCGGATGCCGCGCTCTTTCTTCGCCGCGTCGGGAAAGCGGAAGCGGCGCGAGTAGGCGAGTGCCGTCGGCTGCATGTCGTCGTCCCAGAAGTGGGCGCGCTCGCTCTCCCCCCGCGAGACCTGAACGTAGACGATCCCATTTTCGAACTCCGTCCGCTCGAGCAGGCCGTCGACCATCCGGCCGAACGACTCCGCCGTCCAGGGGTTGCGGATCTCGATCTCGCTCAGACCGCGCTCGAGGCGCCGGTAGTGATCGAGCAGGAAGACCGGCCTTCGCTGGACGAACTTGAAAACCTCGTAGATGGCGTCGCCGAACTGGAATCCGCGGTCTTCGACGCCGATCACCCGCTCGGCGGTCGAGGTGTAGCGGCCGTTGAAGTAGAGAACGTCAGGCATTGGCAGACCGTGTCCGGTCACTATCCCCTTTCAAAGCGTGCGTGCCGGTTTCCCGGCGGACGGTTCCCGGTCATTGTATAGGCCGCGGAGCCGGCGCCGGGGAGATTGGTCGGGGATTCTCACGCCTCCACTCCCTTCACGATGACCACAGTCCGGTCGTCTTCTCCTTCCCTTCCCCATTTTGCGATGCGGGCGAGGATCTCCTGCCCGATCTCCTGGGCGGTGCGATGACGGTTGGCGCGGACGACGCGCTGGAGGCGCTCGAGTCCGAATTCGCGGTCGTGCCTGTCGTGCGCCTCGATCACGCCGTCCGAATACATGCAGAGGATGTCGTCGCGCTCGATCTGGACGAATCCGCGCTGGTACGTTGCATCGGGCATCGGTCCGAGGACCGGACC
Source organism: Thermoanaerobaculia bacterium (assembly GCA_035574985.1). Classification (GTDB taxonomy): domain Bacteria; phylum Acidobacteriota; class Thermoanaerobaculia; order Gp7-AA8; family Gp7-AA8; genus DATLYG01. Next base: position 12,995 of record DATLYG010000271.1, read on the forward strand.
TCCGTGGCGCAACAGCTCGAAGCGACGCTGCTTGAGAACGAACGGCGCGTTGTGTCCGGCGTTGCAGTAGATGAGCATCCCGCTGGTCTCCAGCTCTCCGTAGAAGAGCGAGACGAACTTCGTGGTCAGGCGGCTGCGGTGGATGATGTGATTCAGCTTCTCGAGCGTGCGGATGATCTTGAAGTCGCGGTCGGTCGCCATCCGCAGCCCCATGTAGATGTCGCGCACGACCAGGGCGGCGGGAAGGCCGTGTCCGGAGCCGTCGGCGATGGCCAGACCGAGGATGTCGTCGGAAATGGGGATGAAGTCGTAGAAATCGCCGCTGACGATCTCCGCCGGAACGGTCTTTCCCCAGATGTCGAAGCCTTTGTATTGCGGGACGCGCTGGGGAAGGATCGAGGCCTGGATGCGCTGCGCCTCGACGATGAGAGACTCGTAACGGGCCGCGCGGAGCCGCTGGTTGATTGCGTAGCGAACGAGGTTGAGAGAGAAAAGGATGTCGTCGCGGCTCAGCTCCGGGGCGACGTTGAAGCTGAGGATGTGACTCTCGTCCTCCCCCGCCGCGACGGCGGCGAAGCGCTGAGCACCGATTTTCTTCTCCAGCACGGGATCGAAGGCGGGATCGGTCGGGTCCATGACGAGGATGCCGTTCTCGATCACCATCTCGACCGGCTTGTACTCGCGTGTGACGACGATCCCGGTCTCCCCGTCGTGCGACTCGCCGAAGCGCCCCACCAGCTCGTACGCACCATCGTCGCGGCGTTCGTAGATCCGGCCGCCGGTGATGCCGAGGTCTTCGCGGAAGTTTTTCGCGATCGCCTCGGCGATCTGCCGGATTGCCTCGGTGGTGGCACCGACGGTTTCGATCTGCTCGAGCGTCCGCTCGACGTGACTGAGGAGGCGTTTGTAGTCCATCTAGTTCTTTCGGAACCGCTCGATGCGGAGGCGTTCGTAGCGCCGCCGATCGTCCTGGAGCTCCGCAAGCGAACGAAACTTCCGGATGCCGCGCGGTATCTCGAGCGGACCGGCATGAGCGCGAAGGGTCATCAGCGCCCGAATGCGCCTGCCCGGCGGAATGTGCCGGTTCCTCACCCACGCTTCCGGCATCTCGTCGATGCTCCTGTACTTCCAGACCGGCACTCACTCCTCCGGCAGAGAGAATTCCTGGCGCAGAGCTTCGGCATCGCCGCGGCCCCTGGGCCGCAAGGTGTCCCGCTTCATCCTGCAGAGCTGCGCCGGTGTCACGATCCGGATGGGAACACCTTCGATCTCTCCGAACTGCCACTCCAGCTCGTCACAGCGGTACGTCTCGCCGGGACGCGTCAGAACGTCCATGTGCAGGTCCCTATCCGGCGGGCCATACCTGATCGGAGGGTCGTCGCCCAGAAGTTCCCCGGCATTGATCCCGTCGATGCTGGGGTCCTCCCAGACGGAGCGGAGTGCTCGCTTCAGACGCTCGATGTTTTCGGCATTCGGCGCGATGAGAAAGTCGGCGTCCTCGGTCGCGCGCACGATGCCATGCATCCAAAGGGCGATGGCTCCGCACGTGATGGAGTCCACTCCTTCGCGATTCACCGCCCGAACGGCTTCCGGCACCTTGTCGAGATTCACCATCCTCACCGCAACTCTACACCGTCCACCTCGTATGGCGGCTTCACGCCGAGGAGCGAGAGGACGGTCGGATAGATGTCGGCAATGTACGGCGCGCGATCGCTGGTCATCTTCCGGTTCGAGAAGTAGATTCCCTTGACGATCTCCGGGTCGACGGAGCAGTGATCGCCGCTCCAGACCTGCTTGTTCGGCTCGAGCAGCTCCTTCGGGATCCCGCCCAGCGATGTCTGCCACGACACGCGGTATCCGTCGTTGTTCGTGACGAAGAGGTCGGGGATCAGGTTCGGGTCGAACTGCCGGTAGATCTCCTCGCGCGCGAGGACGCGCCGGACGGGATGCTCTCCCGTCTCCGGATCGACCATCGTCACGAGACGCTCCTTCAGCTCCTTCTTCAGCGCCTCGTATTCGGCCCCCGGGTTGACGATTCCCTGCGCCTCGCGGCCCTTGAGGTTGATGTAGATCTCGCCGAGCCCCATCGCATAGGCGCGGCTCTTCGACCAGTCGACGTTCTCCCAGAACTGCCCCTGATCGAACAGCATCTCCAGGTCGCGCTCCTTCGCCTGCACGCCGCTCCTGAGCGCGAGGTAGCCGTTCACAACGAGCCACGTGTCGTAGTTGACCGCCTTCCGGAAGCTGGCGAAGCCGTGGTCGGAGAGGACGAGCAGCGTGGCGTTGCTCTTCGCCGCGGCCGCCATCGCGTCGCCCACGATCGCGTCCATGATCTGATACGACTTCAGGAGTGCGTCGCCCCACTCGGCGGCGAGCTTCGCATCGTAGGCCGGGTGCTTCGGGTCCATGATCCGCCAGAACACGTGGCCCACCCGGTCGGGAAACTCGAAGCACTGCACCAGCAGATCGTGGTCTCCCTCGAGGAACGCGGAGAACATCTTCCGGTTCTGCCTGACCGTCCACTCCATGTCGTCCCAGAACATCTTCTCGGTCGCGAAGCCCTCGGAGATGGCCCAGGTGTCGATCTGCCATCCGATCGTCTTGTACAGGCCGTGCTCCTTGGCGAGCTGCGGCGCCCAGTCGTCGGGCGACGAGATCCGGAACCCGGGCGGCAGTCTGCGCGGGTCGAAGTTGATCGGCGACAAATAGAGCCGGATCTCCGGCTGCACCGAGATGAGGTGGAAGCGGCTGATGCCGTGAATCCGGATCAGCGGATTGAAGGGAAAGACGAACTCGACCCAGTCGCTCCACTCGCCGGCTCGCAGCGTCACTTTCTGCCCGCTGACGTCGATGGTGATCGAATTGCGATCGTCGGCGACGGTGATCGTCATCGGCGCCGAGATGTATGGCGGGTCGCGGAAGAGCTTGTTGGGCGGACCCTGGATCTTCGTCGGGATGACGCCGCGGTTGTCCTCGAGTTGCACGACCTCGATGGAGAACTCGTTGGAGGCGCCGGCGCGATGGAAGTCGAGCTCCGAGGTGAAGTAGAACGGCTTGCCGACGCGTCCCGAGACGTCGGGAACGCCGAGGCCGGAGAGCATGTGGTCACCCTCGCCGAAGTCGTTCGCGGGGAAGGTCACCGGCACGTGAACGACCATCACCTTTTTCCCCGCTCTCGCCGCGACCTCCCAGAACGGAGTTCCCTGGCGGCGGTTGATCACGCCGGGGCGCGTCGCCGGAAGGTACTTCCGCGCCGCGATGAACGCGCCCGCGGAGAGGCCGATGCCGGCGAGGCCGATGACGACCGCGGCCGTCCGCGAGAAGCGGAGTCCGGCCAGGGCGATGACTCCGAACAGCACGAGCACGGCGGCCGCCGCGGCTGCCGGATTGCGCTCGCCGAGAAGAAACGGTTCCTGCGTCTCTTCGAACGCGGCGAAGACCGGAAGATAGGTCTTCGGGTCGCGGCGGAGAAAGTCGAAAATCCCGGTCCGCCCGGGATCGATCCCGGTGCTGAAGGTCGACCACGAAACCGGGGTCTGCGCGGGGAGGGTCGGGCGGAGCGGGCGGAACGTCCCCGACTCGCGAAGCCGCGCCAGGTTCGGCAGCTTACCCTCGTTCATCCACTGCTCGGTGTAGCGGGCGTCGACGCCGTCGAAGCCGAGGACGATCACCTTCTCCGCGGCGGCGGCGGCGGGAAGAAGAAGAACGACGAGGAAGGACAAATAGCGGTGGCGCATCGGCGCGCGGCATGATAGCAGGCACTTCTCTTGCGGTTCCCGGATGGGGGCGCGCACGACGGGCAACAGGAGTGGAACGATGAAGCGAATTCTGATCGTCATGGCGGTCGTCCTCGCGATGGCCTGCGGAAAAAAGGAGGGAGGGGGGCGTGCGGCGGCGGGCGCCGGAAAGACGCTCGTGATCGCGTTCGACGGCAGCCCGACGAACCTCGATCCACGCGTCGGCACCGACACCTACTCGGGCCGGATCTGGGACATGACCGCGAGCGGTCTGATCAAACTGACCCCCAGCGGCGACTTCACCGGCGACGCCGCGACGAACTGGGAGACGCCCGACGACAGGACGATCGTCTTCCACATCAACCCGAACGCGAAGTTCCAGAACGGCCGCCCCGTCACCTCGCGCGATTTCGAGTTCACGTACGAGTCGATGATGGCGGAGAGCTTCAACAGCCCGAAGAAATCGGGCTACGCCAGCGTGGCGTCGTTCGAAGCGCCCGACGACAAGACGTTCATCATCCGGCTGAAGGAGCCGAATGCCGGCATCTTCGACAACCTCACGTACATGCTCGTGCCGGAGGGATCGAATGCGGAGGCGTTCGCGAAGACGCCGGTCCTCGCCGGCGCCTATCGCGTGGTCGAAAACCGTCCCGACGAGCGGATCACGCTCGAGGCGTTCGACGGATGGGTCGGCGGCCGGCCAAAGATCCCGAAGATCGTCGTCCGCATCATTCCCGACGCCACCACGCGCGTGCTCGAACTGCGCCGCGGTACGGTGCAGTTCGCGATCAACAGCGTCCCGTACGACTCCGTTGCGCAGTTCAGGAACGATCCGAACTTCAAGGTCGTCACCTCACACGGCGGGGCTTACCAGTACATCGCCTTCAATCTGCGCGACCCGATCCTCAGGAAGAAGGAGGTGCGGCAGGCGATCGCGCATGCGATCGACCGCGAGCGCATCGTCCGCGATCTGCTCCACGGCTACGGGAAGGTGACCGACACGATCTTTCCCGAAGGACACTGGGCGCGTGCGGAGAACCTCCCGCGCCACGCATACGATCCGGCGAAGGCGAAGCAACTGCTCGACGCGGCGGGACACCGCGATCCCGACGGCAGCGGACCGCGGATGCGATTCCGGCTCGTCTTCCGCACCTCGACGGACGCCGAGGCAAATCAGCAGGCGGAGATCATCCAGCAGATGCTGCGCGACGTCGGCATCGACATGCAGATCCAGTCGACCGAGTTCGGCACCTTCATGGACGACATCAGGAACGGCCGCTTCCAGATGTTCTCGCTGCGCCGTGCGGGGGTATCGGACCCCGACTTCTATTCGACGATCTTCCACTCGAAGAGCCTCGCACCCGACGGCCAGAACCGCGGCTATTACGTCAACCCGCGCGTCGACCAGCTCATCGAGCAGGGACGGTCGACGTTCGACCGGACGCGGCGCAAGGCGGTCTACGACGAGATCCAGCGCATCCTCGCCGACGACCTGCCGTACGTCTCGCTCTACCACCGCGACAACGTCGCCATCATGCGAAGCAACATCGACGGATTCGTGATGTACCCGTCGGGGTTCCTCCTCTCGGTGCCGCAGATGTCGGTCCGTTCGGAACCGTGAAGTCAGGCGGGCGGCCCGCCCGGGCCGCCTTCCCCGAGCTTCTTGCGGACCGCGGCGGCGAGGACGAGAAAAACGACGCCGAGAGCGAGAAACGCAGCGTTCAGATCTCCTCCCCGCGCCAGCGGGATGAATGCCGCGGCGAAGAAGAGAACCGCTGCCAGGAGAAATCCGGCCGGAGCGATCTTCTTGTCTTTGCTCATCCGCGAATCGTACCGCCCCTCGGCAACTTGCGACTCTGCGACGGTCGCGCCGCGATCCTGCCGGACACGACCTGCGAGGCCTGCCGGGGTACGAGCTTCGTGCTTCATCAAGATCCTGCCTCTTGTTGCAGGAGATGCGGGCGAGGTCAAGGAACGAGGAGGAGGCGATGCGGTGGCATCGTTGACGACGAGTGACGCAGACATCGCCCGCAGATCGCACGGCCCTTCGGGTTGCGGCGGCGAGCGGCCCTCTGCTTCGTCGCCGCTCCTCGGATTCACTCCATAGGCAATTAGACGATATTCGTCTAGTTGTTTACCGACAGGAATCCCTTCCGCATTCCGTCTGCAGGCTCCCCTGCGGAGCCGCGGACATTCCATAAACAAGCGGTTAGAATCTTCCGAAAATCACCTGATTTCGGAGGATTCAATGGCAATCGGGCGATGGACGGCGCCGGGTCTCTGCGGTCTCCTGCTCGCCATGCTCCCGTCGGTGGCGGCCGGCGTCCCGGCGCGGTTCGATGACTCGCCGGCCGACGTCTTCCGGCTCTCCGACAGCGGCTACGAGATCGCCTTCCGCAAGACGGATGGCGCGATCACCTCGATCCGGATCCCCTCAGCGAGCCTGCCGATCAGCGCCGGCTCGAACAAAGGATGCCTCTGGGGTGCGTACGGTGCTTCCGCCGGTTACGTCGGTGGATGCGGCTACTCGCCGGCCGGCACGGAGCGGTTCAGCTACGCCTGGGACCCCGCCTCTGCAACACTCACGATGACCTATGACGGAAGCAGGGCCCGAACGATCGTCGCAGTCCAGGCGATGGAGCCGAACGCCGTCGACTTCTCGCTGACGATCGAGAACCGGCAGAACGGGCGGCTCGACTGGGTGCTCTTCCCCTCGGAGCTGCTGTTCGAAGAGTCATCGTTGCGCGAGGTGCTCTTTCCCATTCTCCCCGGCGTGGCCGTACAGAAAAGCTTCTTCGACCAGAACCGCACCTTCACGACCTTCTACCCCGGAAACAATGGGGCCTTCGCCGACTTCCTGGCCATCTCGTCGGAAGGAGGCGAACTCGCCGTCTACGCCGTCGGCTCGAAACCGCACCCGCTGAACAGCGGCCTGGCCCACGTGGACTCCGCGACGGAGGACCGCTCCATCTACGTCCGCGCGTTCGGCGCCGCGGTGGCGAAAGGCGCGACCTGGCAAACGCCCCGAGTCCGCTTCCGCTTCGGCGAGACCTGGCTGTCCTCGGTCAACGCCTTCCGTACCGATAACGGCCTCGACTCGTTCGCCTCGCTCCGGACGAAGCTCGGTTCGCGCTACGACGCGATCGTGCGTGCTCCGGTGCTCAAGCTGGACATGGAGAAGATGAAGCTGCCCTTCCGCGACTTCGGCGTCCTGCTGGAGCAGTTGCCCGTCCCGTCGATTCTCCATCCGGCGGCGTACGGTCCTCGCTGGCACGACGAGGACTACCCCGATTACATGCCGCCCCATCCCTCGCTCGGAACCACCGAGGAGTATGCAGCGATGGTGCGCGATGCGCACGCCCGAGGCATGCTCGTCATGCCGTACACCAACCCCACGGCGTGGGACGAGGAGTCACCGACGATGAGGTCCCTTCCGTCGGGAATGACCTTCCGCGACGTCTCCGTGATCGACCTCGACGGCAAGCCGGTGTACGAGGTGTACTTCGGCAAAGGGACGTTCACCGTCTCGCCATGGGTTCCGTTCGTGATCCAGCGGGTCGAGCAATCGCACCGCCAGATGTCGGACGAGCTCCGAAACGACATCATCTTCGAGGACCAGATCGGCGCGCGCCCCTGGATGTTCGACCTCAATCCCGCTTCACCGACCCCGATGTCCTACATCGACGGATGGATCGAGCACACACGCCGTCACCGGGACAAACTGCTGACCACGGAAATGGGGTTCGACTTTCTCGGCGAGACGGAGATCGGCTTCTTCGGAGCCACGCCGAGAGTCCCCGACGATGCCTACAACGCCGACCGCTTCGGAGCCGGGAACTGGAAGTCGTGGCCCTTCGCTCCCCTCCTGCTTCGCGACAAAGTGCTCTTCTACGTGCACAACCTCGAGGAACGGTCCAGCGACAAGGCGACACTTCGCTTCTGCATGGCCATGGGGTACATGCTCCACTACGCCGTCCACAACCCGTTCGTGCCGGTGACCCGGCGCGGGCCGGGGGGCGGGCTCGACACCGACGGCTTCAAGATCGTGGCGCAGCTCCAGCCGCGCGTCGTGGCCCGCTATGCCGGCGAGCGCATCCTCGCCTACGAGACCCTCGCTCCCGGCGTGACGAAAAGCACCTTCCAGACCCACAGCGTCATCGCCAACTGGAACGACACCGAACCGCGTGCCGCCGGTCCGCACCTGATCGCTCCCGGCGGCTGGATGGTGACGAGCGACGACGGGACGCTCACCGCCGGGGTGTTTCGCAGCTGGAACGGCGTTCCCCTGAGGGACGTGCCGGGATACGGAGACCACTTCATCATCGAAGAGCGGGGACCCTCCGAGATCCGATTCGCCAAGCCGGCGGAGGTCGACTCGGACGTCACGATCGTGCTTCCGCCCGGGTGGAAGGCGACCGATCCTCTGGAGGTCAGGCTCCACGCCCTCGACGGCTCGATCCTCGGCACCGCCGCGTTCACCCGTTCCGCCGACCGGATCGCGTTCCATTACGAACGGGTGAGAAACGACACTCTGGTCTCCCATTACACGATCCGCAACACGGCCCGCGGATCATCGAAGAGACGCGCAGCGGGATAGCGGACGCACCCGCCGCATCCCGAGAGCCACGATCCGGCCTCGCAGGCCGGGGCCGGATCATCACGATGCGAGGGCAGGAGGCGAGAGGGCGAGGAGGCGAGGTGATGGTTACACGCTCGCGAATCGCATCGGTCAGCGGATCGATGCCAGGTGCTCGGTGACGTGATCGACTTCGCGGCGCAGGATCTCCTCGACCGTGACGCTGTAGCGCGGAGCGCGCGGAGCGTCGTTGAGCTTCACCGTTCGCGACAACCCGTCGGGCTGTGAGGCGACCAGTTCCGCCACGTAGCCGATCACTCCGCGCAGCGCGGCGATGGCCGCGCCGGCGTCCACGCGGTCGTAGCCGACGCGCTTCATCCACTCGCGGCTCGGCCAGACCCACGTCCAGTCGTAGTTGCCGCCGTTCGTCGCCAGCGCGGCGATGATCATGTTCGCGGCGACGAGGTTCGCCTCGACGAGATGGTGGACGGTCTCGCGCGGAGAGAACTCCCCGCCGCGGCGGTCGAGGTCGCGCGCGCTCATCCCGCGGATGGCGGCACGGATCGTGGC
>DATLYG010000272.1:0-6243 GCA_035574985.1 Thermoanaerobaculia bacterium
TCGCATTGCGCACGCCGCGCCGGGACGGGAGGGCCGGCAGACCGGCCGCCGACGGCTGACCGCTTACGTTCCCGACGGTCTTCCGCGCGGCGACGGCTTGGAGATGTCGATGATGGCCATCCTCTCCTTCTCGTCGTACCAGCAGTGGAACCGCTTGATGCCGGGAACTTCGATCTCGTAGTCGCGGAAGAAATGGGGAACGTGGAGTGAGGTCGACTTCTCCGACTGACGGATCTTCGCCGAGCCTTCCTCCTTCCGGTCGAGCGGACGGATGCCGATGACCTTGCGTTTCTTGTCGTAGTAGAGGTTCGCGCTGCTTTTTCCGCGGAGGCGAAGGAGAGACGCGACAGGCGAAGGCAGGCGGATCAGTCGCGACTGAACGATCGTGGCCGACGCTGGACGCCCGGATTCAGGCTGCGGCTCCCATTTCTCAAAAGCCATTCTCCGACTCCTCACCCATCACGAACCCATCTGGCGTACGTGATTAGATGATAAAAACCCAACAGATTTTGTCAACAATTATCGGAAATCGTTTCGCCCCTCGAAAAACGGGGATTCCGGCGCGATTGATTCCCAACTTATTTGTTCTTTCAATATTTTCATCACATCGTTCCGGCACGAAAAAGGGGTGGCCATTATCTACAACTCCTTCAATTTCAATAATTTAAACTAGTCACGGAAATACCCTCGGTCGAGCATTCTGTACTGGACGGCCTCGGCAATGTGCGCCGAGGCGATCCGCTCCTCCTCGGCCAGGTCGGCGATCGTCCGCGCCACTTTGAGGATCCGGTCGTGGGCCCGGGCCGAGAGGCCGAGCCGCTCGATGGCCTGCGTGAGCAGCCGCCGCGACGGCGGATCGAGCTCGCAGCACTTCCGAAGGTGGCGTGCCGCCATCCCGGCGTTGCACTGGACGGACGTCCGGCGGAAGCGCTCCCGCTGGATCTCCCGCGCTCGCTCCACCCGTTTGCGGATCGACGCCGAACTCTCTCCCGGTTCGAGAGACATCACATCCTCGCTTCGCAGCGCCGCCACCTCGACCTGCAGATCGACCCGATCGAGCAGCGGGCCGGAGATCTTCGACAGGTAGTGCGCGACCTGCTGCGGCGTGCAGAGACAGGCGCGCGACGGGTGATGGAAGTAGCCGCAGGGGCAGGGATTGAGTGCGGCGGCGAGCATGAACCGCGACGGGAAGGTGACCGTTCGCGAGGCGCGCGCAATCGTCACCACGCCGTCCTCCATCGGCTGGCGCAGCACCTCCAGTGTGTCGCGTCGGAACTCCGCCAGCTCGTCGAGAAAGAGCACGCCGTGATGCGCGAGACTCACTTCCCCCGGCCGCGGCAGCGTTCCTCCGCCGGCCAGTCCGGCCGTCGAGATCGTGTGGTGCGGCGCGCGAAACGGCCTGCGCGTCAGCAGCCCGCTTCCGGCCGGAAGCGTTCCCGCCACGGAATGGATTTTCGTCGTCGCGATCGCCTCGTCCAGCGAAAGCCGGGGAAGGATCGCGGGCAGCCGGCGGGCGAGCATCGTCTTCCCCGATCCGGGAGGCCCGATCATCAACACGTTGTGGCCGCCGGCCGCAGCGACCTCGAGCGCACGCTTCGCCTGCGCCTGACCGCGAACGTCGGAGAAATCGACCTCGTCCGGCCCGCCGTCGTCGCACGCAACGACCGACTCCGCGCGCGGCAGAGGTGCGCTCCCCCGCAGATGGGGCACGAGGGCCAGAAGGTGCGGCGCGCCGACGACGTTCAGGGTTCGCACCGCCGCCGCCTCGTTCGCGTTCCCTGCCGGAACGATGAGCTCCCGGATCTCGCGCTCGCCGGCCAGCGCCGCGGAGACCGGCAGCACACCCCGCACCGGACGGACGCTCCCGTCGAGCGAAAGTTCGCCGACGAACACGCGCCCCGCGACATCTTCGGTACGGAGGAACTCGGCAACCTGGAGAATGCCGACCGCGATCGGGAGATCGAATGCCGATCCCTCCTTCTTCACGTCGGCGGGAGAGAGATTGACGGTGATGTGACGCGGCGGGAGGTAGAAGCCGCAATTGGCGAGGGCCGAGCGGACGCGCGAATAGGCCTCGCGCACCGCGGTGTCAGGAAGTCCGACGAGGGTGAACCCCGGCTGCCCTCCGCCGCCGGCGAAGACCTCGATCGTGATCCGTACTGCATCAATTCCGAGCGTCGCAGCGCTCCATACTTTCGCGAGCATGGCGCATACGACCCTGCGGAAGTCCCGATTCCGAGGCTACCTCGGATGCAGCGCCCCGGTCAACGGAGGGTCGCGTCGAGGGAACCCCGATCTCGGACACCTCCCGACGCGATCCGGCGCACGCGGAGTCCGCGGCCGTTCGAATGCTCGAGGAGCCGGCGGCGGCGACGACCTCCGCAGCGAGTCTCTCCGGAACGAGCGCGACGCGACCGGCCGCGGACATTTTCGTGTGACGGTGGATTCCGCTACGGATCGCATCATCGGCGCCGGGATCAAATACGTATAATGCGCCCCGCGAAACTCGTGGGGCCACAGCTTCTCCTCTCCCCCCACTTTCCTGACGGAGGTTTTCCTTGGCCGACCAGCAATACGACGTGATCGTGATCGGGAGTGGTCCCGGCGGATATGTCGCCGGCATCCGCGCCGGGCAGCTCGGGCTCCGGGTCGGTGTCGTCGAACGCGATCCGTTCGTCGGCGGCACCTGTCTGCACCGCGGCTGCATCCCGACGAAGGCGCTGCTCGAGAACGCCGAAATCTGGCAGAAGATTCAGAAAGCGAAAGATTTCGGCATCACCGTCGGCGACGTGAAGCTCGACTGGAGCGCCGTGCAGACGCGCAAGCAGAACGTCATCGACCAGAATGCGAAAGGCATCGAGTTCCTCTTCAAGAAGAACAAGGTCGAGCGGATCACCGGCTGGGGAAAGCTCGCCGGCCCCGGCGTGGTCGAAGTATCGAACGGCGGCGAGACGAAGAAGCTGCAGACCCGACACGTCATCCTCGCCATGGGCTCGGTCCCGAAGGACCTGCCGCACATCCGGACCGACGGCAGGCGGATCATCAACTCCGACCACATCCTCAGGCTCACCGAGATCCCGAAGTCGATGCTCGTGATCGGCGCGGGAGCGGTCGGGTGCGAGTTCGCGTCGATCTTCTCCCGCTTCGGGACGAAGGTGACGATCGTCGAAGTCATGCCCCAGCTTCTCCCCCTCGAGGATGAAGAGATCGCGAAGGAGTTCACCCGCAACTTCAAGAAGAAGGGAATCGACGTGTTCACCGACGCGAAGGTCGAGGCGGCCGAGGTCACCGGCAACGGCGTCCGCTGCACGATCGCGACGAAGGGGAAACAGCAGGTCGTCGAGGCCGAGATCGTTCTCTCCGCGACCGGGCGCGGGCCGGTGACGCAGAACTGCGGACTGGAGACGACGAAGGTGCAGCTCGACCAGCGCGGTTACGTGCAGGTCGATCCGTTCATGCGCACCGCCGAGCCGGGAATCTACGCAATCGGCGACATCGTCCCCACTCCCGCCCTCGCCCACTGCGCATCGGCGGAGGGAATCCTCGCCGTCGAACACATCAAGGGTCTCGACGTCCGCCCGATCCGTTACGAGCACGTGCCGAACTGCACGTACACCGACCCCGAGGTCGCCTCGGTGGGCCTGACGGAGAAGCAGGCGCGCGAGCGCGGCTACGACGTGAAGATCGGGAAATTCCCCTTCACCGCCAACTCGAAGGCGAAGATCATCGGCGAGACCGGCGGCCTCGTGAAGTTCGTCGCCGAGTCGAAGTACGACGAACTGCTCGGCGTCCACATCGTCGGACCGAAGGCGACCGAGCTGATCGTCGAAGGGTGCGCCGCGCTCGAACTGGAAGCGACGAGCGAGTCGATCGCGAAGACGATTCACGCCCATCCGACGCTCTCCGAAGCGCTCATGGAGGCGGCCGAGGACGTGGCCGGCCATTCGATCCATCAGTGATGAATCAGCTCCCGGCACCCGGCACCCGACTCCCGGTGGAGACCCACGGCCTGACGCGCGAGCAGATGCTCGAGATCGCGTACTACCTGCGGCTCACCCGCTCGCTCGAGGAGCGCGTGGTCGCTCTCTTCCGGCAGGCGAAGGTCATCGGCGGAATCTATCGTTCGCTGGGGCAGGAGGGTGAATCGGTCGCCGCGGCCTACGCGCTCGACTACGCCCGGGGCGATGTCGTCCAGCCGCTGATCCGCAACCTCGGCGCGATACTCGTCGCCGGCGCCAGGCCGGTCGACGTCCTCCGCCAGTACATGGCGAAAGGAAACTCGCCGACCCGCGGCCGCGAGCTGAACATCCACTTCGGACACCCGGCCCGCGACGGATTCATCGGCCAGATCTCGATGCTGGGCGACATGATTCCGGTCATGGCCGGGATCGCCCTCGCCGGCAGGATGCAGAAGCGCAACCTCGTCGCACTCGCCTTCATCGGCGATGGCGGCTCGTCCACCGGCGCCTTTTACGAAGGGATGAACTTCGCCTCGGTCCAGAAACTGCCGATGGTCGTCGTCCTCGAGAACAACGGCTACGCCTACTCGACGCCGAGCACGAAGCAGACTGCGGCACGGACGTTCGCCGACAAGGCCCAGGCCTTCGGCTGCCATGGCGAGACGATCGACGGCAATGACGTCTTCACGGTCTACGGCACCGTGCGGCGCGCCGTCGATCGCGCGCGCAGCGGCGGAGGAGTCTCGCTGATCGAAGTGAAGACCTTCCGGATGAAGGGCCACGCCGAGCACGACAACCAGGCGTACGTCCCGAAGGAACTGATCGAGGAATGGAGCGCCAGAGACCCGATCGTCCGCTACGAGCAGGCACTCGTGGAGATGGGCCTCGCGACCGCCGCCGATTTCGATGCGATGCAGCAGCGGATCCGGCGCGAACTCGACGCGGCCGTCGATGAGGCCGAGCGCTCGCCGATGCCCGACCCGCGCGAGGCGGGACTCGGACTTTTCGCCGGAGACGGATACTGGGAACGATGACCGCCGAAACGACCTATCTGGAAGCCATCCGTCAGGCAATGATCGAGGAGATGGATCGCGACGAGCGCGTCTTTCTCATCGGAGAAGATGTCGGCACCTACGGCGGCGCGTTCAAGACCAGCGCCGGCCTCATCGACCGCTTCGGCCCGGAACGCGTGATCGACACGCCGATCTCCGAGATCGCCATCATCGGCGCGGCTTCGGGCGCAGCGCTCATGGGAATGCGGCCGATCGCCGAGATGCAGTTCATCGACTTCATCACCTGCGCTTACGACATGCTGGTGAACTTCACCGCCACGAACCGCTACCTCTACGGCCGCGCCTGCCCGATCGTGGTGCGCGGGCCCGCGGGAGGCGGCGTTCACGGCGGGCCGTTCCACTCGCTCAACCCCGAGGCGATGTTCCTGAACAGGCCGGGACTCAAGATCGTCTATCCGGCGACCGCCTACGACGCGAAGGGACTGCTCAAGGCCGCCGTCCGCGACGACGACCCGGTGCTCTTCATCGAACACAAGTTTCTCTATCGCAGAATCAGGGAGCCGTTGCCGTCGGAGGACTACATCGTGCCGATCGGCCAGGCGGCCGTCCGCCGCAGAGGAACCGACCTGACGATCGTCACGTGGGGAGCGATGGTCTACGTCGCCGAAGAAGCGGCGGACGAGCTGAAGAACGACGGGGTGAGCGTCGAAATCGTCGATCTCCGGTCGATCATCCCCTTCGACGAACAGGCCATCCTCGAATCGGTCGCGAAGACCAGCCGCGTGATCGTCCTCCACGAGGCGCCGCTCACCGGAGGAGCGGGAGCGGAGTTCGCCGCCCGCATCGCGGAAAAGGCCTTCGACTATCTCGACGCGCCGGTCAAACGGATCGGAGCGCTCGATGTCCCCACTCCCTACTCGCCGCCGCTGGAAGCCGCGGCATTGCCGGACAAGAATAAAGTGATCGCCGCAGCACGAGAGCTGCTGGCGTTCTGAAGCCGAGACCCGAGATCTGACACCCAGGAGCTGACTCTCATGGCCATCGACGTCGTCATGCCCCAGATGGGGGAATCGATCGCGGAAGGGACCGTCATCCGGTGGATGAAAAAGCCGGGCGAGAAGGTCGAGCGCGACGAGCCGTTGTTCGAGATTTCGACCGACAAGGTCGACGCCGAGATCCCCTCGCCCGCGAGCGGCACGGTCGCGGAGATCCTCGTGCAGGAAGGGCAGACGGTCGCCGTCAACTCGGTCGTCGCGCGGATCGCGGCCGAA
>DATLYG010000273.1:0-6233 GCA_035574985.1 Thermoanaerobaculia bacterium
CGAGCCGATCGGCGAGCGTCTCCCCATCGAGCAGTTCCATCACCAGGTAGTTCTCGCCGACGTCGAAGAGCGTGCAGATGTTCGGGTGGCTCAGTTGCGAGATCGTCTTCGCCTCGCGGTCGAACCGCGCGCGCAAGACCAAGTCGGAAGAAACCTCGGCGGGGAGGATCTTCACCGCCACGCTGCGATCGAGGCGGGTGTCCCTGGCACGCCACACCTCTCCCATGCCTCCCGCGCCGATGCGGGAGACCAGCTCGTAAGGTCCGACACGGGTCATCAGGAGCGATTATAGGGAGAGCGCCGCCCCGACCCGTGCCGCGGGACGCCCCGGCGCTACTCGACCCGTGTCAGCTCTCTCTTGTTCCGGCACAGCGGGCAGAACGGGAGCTGGATCTCGGTCGTGAAGCCGCACTGGTCGCAGACGTAGTAGCTCCGCGGCTCCTTCATCGACCCGAGATTGCGCGCGGCGGCGTCGCAGAGGTTCGCGTGCTCGGTCTCGCTGTCGCGCGACTGGTCGAAGATCGCAGCCAGCTCCGGCATGCGGTATTCCTGGCAGATCTCGACGGCATCGTGATAGGTCGTGTCGCGCTCGACCCGCTCGGACCGCGCTGCGGCGCGGAGGTTGTCCTGAGTCGACCCGACTTCGGTCTTGGGCGGCTCCTCGGCCGGCACCGGAAGATCGTGATCGCGCAGAATCGCGGCGAAGCGACCGGCATGAATCCGTTCCGACTTCGCCTGGGCCCGGAAGAGCGCCGCGGCACCGCGATATCCCTCTTCCTCCGCCTTCTTCGCGAAGGCCTCATAGCGCGCCACCGCCTCGTACTCGCCGGCGAGCGCGCGCTCGACGACGTCGCGGACGGCGCGGGGCAGCTCTTTCGTCGCAGCCATCGCGACCGCCGCGACGATTGCCATCGATGCGAGCAAAGTGGGTTTCATGGCTCCACCTCCCCGCCGAAGCAGTTTGCACCGGCAACGCCGGGAGGCAGCGTCACACGTCACGCCGGCCGGTGACCGCCGTCAAAAGGTGTATTCGAAGCGGACGACGACCGCGCGGCTCTCCGATGGCAGCGGCGCGGCGTAGCCGCGATACGGCTGGATGAACGGAACGTCGGCGTCGGTGAGGTTGCGCAGGCCGGCGTCGATTTCCAGCGGCAGGCCCCCGACCGAGACGGCGCGGATGTGCAGGTTCACCAGCGCCTCCGGCTCGAAGCGGCGGAGAACGTCGCTCCCGTCTGCTGCCGCGCCGGTGAATCCGTGACGTTCACCGAACCACGAGAGCGAGGGTTGAATGGAGACCGACGGCGAGACGTGCCAGCCGGCAAGAAGATTGAACCGCAAAGGCGGGAAGCCGAGGAAATGGTCGGAGTGGCCGGGCACCGCGTAGATCGCGACGTTGTTCTCCGTCGAACGATAGCTGGCGAGATTCGCGGTGAGCGAGGCGCGGCTCCCGACGTAGCGGAAATCCGCCTCGAACCCGCGCGAACCGAACCTGCCGGAGTTCACGTAACTCCCGATCCCCGTCTCCGGGTTGGCGTAATAGACGATCACCTTTTGAAACCCGATGTCGAACAGGCTGACCGTGACGAACCCGTTGGCCCCCACCCGGTATCCGGCTTCCAGCTCGTAACTCGTCGCCTTCTCCGGCTGGAGCTTTCCCGCCCCGGGCGGGATACGGTTCGGTAGGATTCCGGCGGGAACGCGGAACGACTGCGCGGCCATCGCCTTCAGATGGAGCCGCTCGAAGCGGCGCGTCGCCGCGATCCGCGGCACGAACGCCGATCCGAATTCGTTCGTCGTCTCGTAACGCCCTCCGATGGTGAACTGCGCGACCGGCGTGCTCTTCATCACCTGGGCGAACACGCCGGTCGCCGAAACGCGCAGGCGGTTCCTCCCCGACTGCAGCCGCTCTTCGAAGGGGCCGGGGCCGGCCAGCATGACGACGTCGTTGCGGTAGGACTCGATTCCGCCCGTGACAGCCAGCCCCTCGCGCGGCGTCCATTCGACGACGGCCCCCGCGAGCGGCTTCTCGACCCTCTTGCGGTTGCTGTATCGCTCTTCGGGAACGTCGAGCTGCCACGGCGCGTGACGCGCGTACTCGAGGCGCGGGATCACCTTCAGCTCCGGCCTCACCTGGTGCTCGTAACGGAGGCGGAAGAGCGCCGAGTGAAACGTCTCGTCGAGCGCGGGGCCGTCGAAGTTCCTTCCGAACAGCGTGAACTGCGTCATGTCGTAACGGTCGACGATGGCGCGGAAGTCGACGCCGCGATGCTGAAGGTGCAGATTGAGGTTGACGCTGTCGAGGCGCGAGTCGCCCGCCAGCGAACGGCGCCGTCCGAAGTAGTCGACGTGGTCGCGATCGCTCCGCATCCCCTCGAACCAGCTCCCGGTCAGGCTGGCATTTGCGCTCCCGACGCCGAACGCCACGCCGCGCTTCGAATGGCTCTTCCGCATCTGCGACCATGTGGCCGAGGCGAAACGATCGCCGCCGCGCGTGATGACGTTCACCACCCCGACCGCCGCGTACCCGCCGTAGACCGCCGACCCCGGACCACGAATCACCTCGACGCGCTCGATCGTCTCGACCGGATAATGACCGCCCCACTGCGTCGTGCCGAAGAGTCCCTCGTTCGCCTCGATCCCGTCGATGAGAAGGAGGAGCTTCCCCTCCGAGGCCCACATGCCGCGCACGCCCGCGCCGACCACACCCTCCACGTCCGCGCCGAAGTGAATGCCCGGAACGAGCAGCGAGAGAAGTTCGCGAAGATCGCGCGCACCGGAGTCGGCGATCTCCTGACGGGTGATGACCGAGACGATCGACGGTGAGTCGCGCGCGGTGAGCGCGGTGCGCGACGCAACGCTGATCTTCACCTCGAGCAACTCCTCGAGCGTGAGATCGCGGAGGTCGGAGGGAGCGGTCTGCGCGCGGACGACCGCCACAGAGGTGAACATCAGAAAAATGCAGACAGCGGTCCGGCTCATCATGACCGATAATCGGAGTGTCACGATTCTACGCCGTCATGCCTTGTGATCACCTGGGACCTCACGAAGTCATCGAAATGGCCGAGTCGTATCTCCGCAGCCTCGGCTCCCCTCCCGCCGCCTGGGAAGGGACGCGGTTCCGCCATGGCGAGAACCCGGCCGGAGCGATGTGGGCGTCGGTCGTGATCGAGATCGAGAGGCGCAACGGGGAGTGGATCGTCACGCGCCTCGACCGCGGGCGCGAGCCCCTTCCCGCCGCCGAAACGGGACTCCGTCCGCTGTGAGGCGCTATCTCCCGGCCGCCCTCTTCGTCCCGGCGGTCCTCCTCTGCGAGTCTCCCGCTCTGCCGGTGCAGATGGCGCTCGGCCTGGCCACGGCGGGATTTCTCTTCCTCTTTCTTCGCGACTCCCCCGTCCCGCCGATGCAGGTGCTCACCGCGATCGTCGTCGCGACCCTCGGTGAGTGCGTCCTCTCGCTCGGCTGGGGCCTCTATCACTACCGCGACGCGCTGCTGCCGCTGTACGTCCCTCCCGGCCACGGTCTGTTCTACGCGCTCGCCGCGGAAGCGGCGACGCTCGAGCGCCTCCGGCGCAACGAGACGGCGATCGCGCGAACGGTGCTGGTCTGCGGAACGGCCGTCGCCCTTGCGAGCGCGTTCTTCGTTCGCGACCAGTGGGGACTGATCTGGTGGGTGCTCGCCGCGCTGTTGATCGCCCGCTCCCGCAGCCAGCTCCTCCTCTCGATCTGCTTCGTCCTGACGATGGCTCTCGAACTCCTCGGCACGGCCATCGGCAACTGGCGATGGGTGCCCGAGGTCCCGCTGGCCGGCCTGACCTCGGCGAACCCGCCGAGCGGCGTCGGAATCGTCTACGTGCTGCTCGACATGATCACCGTCGCGATCTGTGCCCAGATTCGCGACAGCAGCAGATCGCGATCCTCTGCGGTGAGCTGACGCAGTCTGCGGTTCCCTTCGGAGCGGATCGCGTCCGCGAGATCCAGACTGCTCGGGCGACGCGTTCCGGGGACCGCCCGGCCCGGCGGCCCCCGTTCCACGCTCTACTTGCGGGCCGGGACGCTCCAGGCGTCGAGACTCCTGTTGTCCACCGACGAGCCGTATGCGTAGAAAAGTCCTCTCCCGTCACGCGGGATGAAGCCGATCTCGAGCGACCCGTAAGGGCCTCCGGTGACAGCCGACTGCACGAGCGTGCAGGGCGGGATCTCGGTCGCGATCGAACCGCTGCCGCGAGTGCCGTTGAAGACGATGTCGAACGTTCTCGCCACCGAGTCGTAATTGAAGATGCCCCAGTTGGTCCGGTAGAACTCGTCCGCCCGCAGGCCGAACGCACTCTGCGGTCCCGCCGGAACGGCGACCGAGAAGGACGGGAAATTCTGCGAAGCGGTGCCCGTTTCCGCCGAACCGCTCCAGATGCGCGCGTTGCCGTCGATTGCGGCGTTGGGATCGGCCGAGCCGTTCGCCGTCACGCCCACCACGACCATCGAGCCGAACCCGCTGGTGCCGGGAAAGAGGTCGGGCACCAGATCGGTGTAGACGTACCAGCTTCCCGCGTCCATCACGAATGCGCGGCCGGGGCGGTCGCAGTTCGCCGCTCCTCCGCCGATCGGCAGGTAGTACGCCACCACCGTCTGCTGCTGGTTGCGGCGGTTGTAAAGAACGCCCTCGGTGCGGAACGCGCCCGCCGTTCCGACGACAGGGAAGATGAAGGCTGCCTCGGCGCCTTCGAGGACGACGTCGGCCACCGGCCGGAGAGCGGCCGCCTTCTCGCGGGCTCCCATCTCCTGCAATTGCTGCAGCAGCACCGGAGCCGGTGTGCGAACGACGCCGAGCGGGACCATCTTTCGACCTTCGTCCGCCACGGCCGCCGCGGCGATGATCGTGGAACACAGCACAACCAGCAGGGAACTTCTCAATTCTGAGCCTCCTTCGTTCGATTTACCCTCACGCGGCACTGCAACGGGAACGCTCCGGAATCTACCAGACGGCGCACGTCCAGTCTGTGAGCCCCATTACTCACATCGGAATGTTCGCCGCGCGCTTCACACCGCCCCCGGAAGTCCGTGGCCGGAATTGGATCCGTTCGCAAAGGGGTCGCATCATCGGTAGGATTTGCCGAGTTCAAAAACGGAGGCCCTCAGATGCGTATCCGTGTCATGTGCCTGCTCACCGCCGCCGCGCTCGCGGCGCTGCCTCTCGGCGGCACAACACAGCAGTTCGCCTACCCCGAGACGAAGAAGGTCGAGCAGAAGGACGTCTACCACGGAACCCCGGTGGACGATCCCTACCGCTGGCTCGAGTCCGACGTGCGCGAGTCGAAAGAAGTCGCGGCGTGGGTCGAGGAGCAGAACAAGGTCACCTTCAGCTATCTCGAGTCGCTCCCGCACCGCAGTGCGATCAAGGAGCGGCTGACGGAAGCGTGGAACTACGAGAAGTACTCGATCCCGGTGAAGGAGGGCGGCCGCTACTTTTTCCAGAAGAACGACGGTCTGCAGAACCAGAGCGTCCTCTACGTGCAGAACTCGCTCTCCGATCCGCCACGGGTGCTGATCGATCCGAACGGGTGGTCGAAGGACGGCACGGTCGCCCTCTCCGGGTACGCCATCAGCGATGACGGCAAGCACATCGCCTATCGCGTCGCCGAGGCGGGTTCGGACTGGGTGACGATCAAAGTCATGGAGATCGACAGCGGGAAGATCCTTCCCGACGAGATCCGCTGGGTGAAGTTCTCCGGCATGAGCTGGACGAAAGACGGCAAAGGGTTCTTCTACAGCCGCTACCCGCAGCCCGAGCAGGGGGCGACGTTCCAGTCGCTCAACAAGAACCAGAAGCTCTATTACCACCGCCTCGGTACGCAGCAATCGGACGATGTCGTGGTCTACGCGAGGCCCGATCACCCGGAGTGGAGCATCGGCGGCGCCGTGACCGAGGACGGCCGGTACCTGATCATCTACATCACCAAGGGCACCGACCCGAAGCAGCAGGTGCTGGTCCGGGACCTGAGCGAGCCGTACGCGATGCCGGTCACGCTCGTCGACAAGTTCGAGAACGAATACTCGTTCGTCGGCAATGAGGGGCCTCTTTTCCATTTCAAGACGGACGTCGACGCGCCGCGCCGCCGCCTGGTCGCCATCGACATCCGCAATCCCGAGCGCGCGAACTGGAAGGAGATCATCCCGCAGACGGAGAATCTCCTGAGCGACGTCGACTGGGTCGGCGGGCATCTGGTTGCCGAGTACCT